>NZ_JBHUSC010000065.1:0-34010 GCF_042673805.1 Streptomyces sp. NPDC057010
GCCTCGCGGAGTCGTCAGAAGCCCGGGCCGTCCTCGCGGTTGCCGGCGGTGGCCAGGCGGCCCCAGAGGAGGTCGGTGAGGCCGGTGACCAGCTCCGCGCGGCCGCAGGGGCGTTCGCCGAGCCACCAGTCACCGGCGGCGTGCATCATGCCGACGATGCCGTGGCCCCAGACGCGGGCCAGCTGCTCGCCGCCCGGGCCCGGGCCCAGGTCCACGCGTTCGCCGATGACCTTGGCCAGCTCCTCGCCGAGGCGTCGCAGCAGCGGGGCCGAGTGCAGGCCAACGTCGAAGCCGCGCTCGGTGCTCTGGGAGTCCTCCGCAGGGTGCATCAGGAAGCGGTAGACCTGCGGGCGGGCCTCGATGGCGGCGAGGTAGGTGTCGAGGGTGGACTCCACCCGGCTGCGCCGCTCGGCCGGGGCGTCGAGCGCTGCCCGCAGGGAGTCGAGCAGGGCGTCGGTGTGCCGGACGGCGAGGGCCTGGTAGAGGCCCGCCTTGTCACCGAAGTGCCGGTAGAGGATGGGCTTCGTGATGCCGGCCTCGGCCGCGATGGCGTTCATGGAGGCCTTGGGGCCGTCCCTGAGCACGACCCGGTCGGCCGCTTCGAGCAGCTCCCGCCGCCGGCGCTCGGCCGCTCCCGGCTCGCCTGCGTGCTGCGTGGTCTCCATGATGTGTTTCTCTCCCCGCCCGTGCGATGTGCGTGACGCCCACGCAACGTAACACCCCGCACACCTTGACCATCGAAACCGGCGGTGCTTGACAGTGCTTACTGACCGGTAACAGACTGTGGCCATCGTGCGGGTTACCGCTAGTAACACAGGTGGAGGGGACATGGCGGAGTTCACCATGGAGCTCAACGACGACCAGGTGCAGGTACGCGACTGGATCCACGGCTTCGCCGCCGACGTGATCCGGCCCGCGGCCGCGGAATGGGACGAGCGTGAAGAGACTCCCTGGCCCGTCATCCAGGAGGCGGCGAAGGTCGGCATCTACTCGCTGGACTTCTACGCGCAGCAGTTCTTCGACCCCACCGGCCTCGGCATCCCGATGGCGATGGAGGAGCTCTTCTGGGGCGACGCCGGCATCGCCCTGTCGATCGTCGGCACCGGGCTCGCGGCCATCGGCGTCGTGGCGAACGGCACCGAGGAGCAGATCGGCACCTGGATCCCGCAGATGTACGGCACCCCGGACGACGTGAAGGTCGCCGCCTTCTGCTCCTCCGAGCCGGACGCGGGCTCCGATGTGGGCTCCATGCGCACGCGGGCCGTCTACGACCAGGCCAAGGACGAATGGGTGCTCAACGGCACCAAGACCTGGGCGACCAACGGCGGTATCGCCAACGTCCACATCGTCGTGGCGGTCGTCGACCCGGAGCTCGGGACGAAGGGGCACGCCTCCTTCATCGTGCCGCCGAACACCCCGGGGCTGTCCCAGGGGCAGAAGTTCAAGAAGCACGGGATCCGCGCCTCCCACACCGCCGAGGTGGTGCTGGAGGACGTACGGGTGCCCGGCTCCTGCCTGCTGGGCGGCAAGGAGAAGCTGGACGAGCGGCTGGCGCGGGCCCGTGAGCGGGCGCGCAGCGGCGGCGCCGGCGAACGCGTGAAGAACGCCGCCATGGCCACCTTCGAGGCCTCCCGGCCGGCGGTCGGGGCGATGGCGGTGGGCACCGCGCGGGCGGCGTACGAGGTCGCCCTCGACTACGCGAAGACGCGGACGCAGTTCGGCCGGCCGATCATCGACAACCAGGGCGTGGCCTTCCAGCTCGCCGACATGCGGACCCAGATCGACGCGGCGCGGCTGCTGGTGTGGCGGGCCTCCTGGATGGCGGTCGCGGGCCGCCCGTTCACCTCGGCGGAGGGCTCGATGTCGAAGCTGTTCGCGAGCGAGGTCGCGAAGAAGGTGACCGCGCAGGCCGTGCAGATCCTCGGCGGGAACGGGTTCACCCGGGAGTACCCGGTGGAGCGGATGCACCGCGACAGTGCGATCTACACGATCTTCGAGGGGACCAGTGAGATCCAGCGGCTGGTGATCGCGCGGACGCTCTCCGACATGCCGATTCGCTAGGCGCTGTGCCTTGGCGGTGTCCCGGCCGGGCGGTTCCGCTGTTCGGCTGCGGCGCCGTTGCGGGGGCTCCGCCCCCGTACCCCCGCGCCTCAAACGCCGGCGGGGCTGGATGTGGCCCCGCCGTCTTGCAGGTGCGGGGCCGGAGGTGGCCCCGCCGTCCCGTGCTCAGGGGCGCAGGAGGCCGGTGAGGGCTCGGGTGAAGAGGAGGCGGGACGCGGCCGCGACCGCGGGGTCCAGGGCGTGGGGAAGGCCGCGGAGGCGGAGGTCCTCGTGCCAGTGGATCTCGGCGCCGCCCGGTGGGACGGGGACGACTTCGATTTCCGCCCAGCCCGTCACCGTACGGCCTCGTTTTTCCAGCCGGACCCGTCCCGGAGTGTCCTTGTTCGGGGGCTGCCACACCGTGACCTCCATGCGGTCGTCGAATGTGATCCTGCCCACGCCCGTGCGCGCCGTGAAGATCGTTCCGACCCGTGTCGGCGGTGCCGTCTCGATGATCGTCCGGGTGAGGGGGACCTGCGCCCCGTGGCGTTCCCAGTCCGTCAGGCGCAGCCATGCCTCCGCGGCCGGCAAATGGGTTCGGTGAATGATCCGGATAGCGGGCATGAGCGCATGGTAAGCGGGCATACACACCCTGAACTGGACCGCGAATATGGGTTCCGTCCGGGGGCGGCGATCAGTAATACTCACCGCCACCGTGGATCGCGGATTCGACCGGGTGACCACCGGCCCTCCCGCCCCACACTGCGAGGAGGTGCGCCATGTGCTCCCACCAGCCCCCCTGTCCCGCCGCGGACAGCCCAGACCACGATGCCGCCCGCACCGTGGCCTCCCACCCCGAACAGGGCTGGAGCCTGCTGTGCAACGGCGTGGTGATCTTCGACGACACCGGTGAACTGCTCCCCGAAGGCCGCACGGTGGCACCCCGCCGCCCGGCCCTGGTCTGAGCGAGGAGGCAGCATGCGCCAGCAGCTGATCCGCAAGCCCGTCCCCAAGCCCGCCCCCCGAGACCTGGACCTGCGCACACCGTCGGGCAGAACCCTCCCGTACTGACGGGAGGCCAGGTGTCGGACCAGCTGTTACGGCGTCCACCGGCCGGCGTTCAGCCGGTGGACGAAGCCGCCCCGCCCCGGAACGCGGTCTCGTAGGCCGCGTCGCCGATCGCCGCCCGGGCCTGCCGCTCGCCCTGGTCCCGCAGGGCCGTCAGCGAGGGCGAGCCCATCTGTGGCCGGCCCACCGTGCGCCACCAGGCGTGCCCGGTGCCCAGCAGGCGCGCCGCCAGTTCCCCGTCGCCCAGCGCGGCCACCGCCGCGGCCAGCAGGTCCAGGCCCAGGGCGATCCCGAAGCGGTCCCCGAGCAGCCGCTTCCCCGACAGCATGGCCCGTACGTGCCGGGCCGCCTCACCGTGCTCACCCAGGCCCAGCGCCGCCACCGCCAGGACGTAGTCCGCGTACGCCCGCAGCCAGCGCTCGCCCAGCTCCGCGCAGGCCTCCCGCAGGGTCCGTGCCTCCGCCATCGCCTCCTCGAAGCGCCGCAGGTCGCACAGGGCGTAGGAGGTGGCCAGCTTGCACAGCAGCCAGCCGGGGCCGCTCGTCCGCCCGCCGTGGCCCGCCCGCGCCCGTGGACCGGCCAGCTCCAGGGCCCGTACAGGATCGCCCGGCATGAGCACCGATACGGCCTGCAGGTACGCGGCGCGCAGCTCCCGCTCGGGGTCCGCGAGCCGCGCCGCGCCCCGCGTGCACTCCTCGCCGATCCGCCGGGCCGCCTCCATGTCGCCCTGGAGCAGGGCGACCAGACCGAGCGCCCACACGGCCTGGTTGTACGCGGCCCCCGTGGGCGGGGAGACCTCCAGGGCCCGTTCCAGGAAGCCCCGGCCCTCGTGCACGTGCCCGCAGGCGAACCAGTAGAACCACAGCGCCCCGGCCATCTCCAGCGCCGCCCCCGGATCGGAACCCAGCAGGTGTTCCAGGGCGGTGCGCAGCTGTGCGTGCTCGGCGGTCATCCTGCGGTACCAGTCCACCTGGCCGGGGCCCAGCCAGCCCCGGTCGGCGGCCTGGGCGAGCGCCGCGTACCAGTGGGCGTGGCGGTCGGCGACGATCCGCGTCTCGGCGAGCTCGTCCAGCCAGTCGTGCCCGTACTCGCGGATCGTGTCCAGCATCCGGTAGCGGGCCCCGGCGCCCCGCTCCTCGCTGCGGCGGACCACGGACTTCGCGACGAGGCCCGCCAGGACCCGTTCCACCCGGGAGGCGGGCAGCGGGCCGCCCGCGCACACGGCGCGGGCCGCCGCCACGTCGAAGTCGCCGGTGAAGACGGACAGCCGGGCCCACAGCAGCCGCTCCAGCGGCTCGCACAGTTCGTGGCTCCAGCCGACGGTGGTCCGCATCGTCCGGTGCCGGGGCGGCAGGGCCGACCGGGCGTCGGTCAGCACGTCGAAGCGCGCGCCGATCCGCTCGGCCATCTGCTCCAGCGACCAGAGCCGCATTCGGGCGCCCGCGAGCTCCAGAGCGAGCGGGATCCCGTCCAGGCGGCGGCACAACTCGGCGGCCACCGCGGTCCGTTGTGGATCCTCGAAGCACTCCGCGGCCTGCGGGGTCGCGGCGAGGGCATGGGCACGGAAGAGGGCGAGGGCGTCGCTGTCGGTCCCCTCGCAGGGCAGCGGGCGGACCTCGACGACCTCCTCGCAGGGGGAGCCGAGCGGCTCCCGGGAGGTGACCAGGACCGTCAACCCGGGGGCGGACTGGAGCAGTTCACCCACCAAGTGGCGGCATTCGGCCACCATGTGCTCGCAGGTGTCCAGGACGAGGAGGAGTTCCTTGTCGGACATCCATCCGCACAGCTCCTCGTCGAGGGGACGCGGGGAGTGGTCTGCGAGGCCCACGGCGTGGGCGACGGTCGCGGTGAGCAGCCCGGGGTCGCGCAGCGGCGACAGTTCCACCCACCACACGCCGTCGGCCCGCGCCTGGCCGGCGGCGGCGACGGCCCGCAGGGCGATCCGCGACTTGCCGACGCCGCCCACGCCGGTGAGCGTGATGAGCCGCCGGTGGTGCAACAGGTAGTCGATGAGGCCGAGTTCATGCTCCCGCCCGATGAAGCCGGCTGCTTCCGGAGGCAGGTTTCCCGGCGCGGCGCCGGCGGCCGGCGCGAGGTCGCCGTCCGAGGAATCTGCCTGATTGTTGTTGACCGAGTACTCACCGAACACGGAAGTATTGTGCGTGATCTTCTTTCCCGGCACGGGCGTTCAGGCCGGATCGCCCCGCCCGATCACGCCACGAGGGTGATCCGGCGCTCCGCCGAGAAGGCGCCCCAGTTGCCGTCGGGCAGCCGTGCCCGCAGCTTGACGGCCCAGACGGTACCGGCCGGCTCGGTCACGGTGAGCCGGTGCTCGGCCCGGCCGGTGGGTACGGCGCCGGCGCCGAACTGGATGACGGTGGTGGGCTTTCCGTTGACGTACAGCTCGTACTCGCCGGTCTCCCTGCCGGTGTCCGGGGCGGTCCAGGTGAGGGTGACCGCGCCGGGCGAGGCGGCCGCCGTGAACTCGGCGGGTGCGGTGTTCGGGCCGTCGCCCGAGGCGGGCGGGGTCGTCACGTCCACCGGGGGTCCGTCGGGGGAGGAGTTGTCCGCGCCGTCACGGGCCCGCACGGTGAAGGTGTACACCGTGTCGGGCTGGAGGCCGGTCAGCGCGGTGCCGCTCTCGCCGGGGCCGGCGGTGTGGATCCGGACGCCGCCCTGGTAGACGTCGTACGCCGTCACGCCCGTGTCGTCGGTCGCCGGCGCCCAGGACACCCAGGCGGACCGGGGGCCGGTCGCCCGGGCCGTGGTGGCGGCGGGCGCGGCGGGTGCCGCGCGGTCCTCGGCCTTGGCCGCGGGGGTGGTGGCCCGTACGGCGGGGGAGGCCGGGGAGAGGTTCCCGGCGGCGTCCCCGGCCTTGACGGTGAAGGCGTAGCCGGTCTGCGGGGTGAGGCCCGTGATGTCCACCATGGTCTTCTCGGCCGGGAGTTCCCGGACCATGCGGCCGCCCTCGAAGACCTGGTAGCGCGTCACGCCGTCGCGTTCCGGGGGCGCGCTCCACATGACGTGCACGGTGGTGGCGCTGCCGGCCTGCGCGGTGAGCCCGGCGGGGGCGGGCGGGGGTTCGGTGTCGGGGGCGGTGCACGCGGCTGCGCCGCCGAGGCCGAGGCCGAGGAGGAGGGCGAGCGTGAGCGTCGGGGCGGTGCGTCGGGCGTGGTGCACGGGGGTGCCTTCCTCCGCTTCCGCGTAAAGGTCTAGACATATATGGCACGAGGGGGCCGGGCCGGGCAACCCCCGTGCGTGCGGCTTCCGGCGGGCACCGCGCCGGGACGCGCACGAACGAGATCGTCAAGGACCGAGCGCCCGTCACGGACGGTCAACACCCGTACGGCGGACACGTCTTTCGCCCGGAAGCCCCCCTCGCTGCGCCACCATGGCGCCGAGTAAGGAGGTTTCGATGGTGATTTCGCTCTCCGTGGTCGTCCTGCTCCTGATCCTCGCGTGGATCTTCATGCGCAGCGGCGGCCTCAAGTTCTCACACGCCCTCGTCTGCGTGCTGCTCGGCTTCTACCTGGCGAGCAGCAGCATGGCCGCGACCATCCACGACGGCCTGACGGCGACCGCCGATGTGGTCTCGGGCTTGAGGCCGTAGGGGGTCTCCGACCGTGAACCCTTGATCAACTGTTGCGCCTTCATGAATCATCCGGCTTCTCCATGGACTCCTCGGGCAGTGCGATCTAGCGTCTGGCGGCGGCGCGATGTCATACGCAATGTCAATAAAACTGAAGAGACAGGAGGAAGTCCGGATGTTCCGAAGAGCGCTGAACTGCGCTGTGGTTCCGGTCATCGCCGCCTTCACGGTGATGTACGGCGTCTCCCCGGCCCAGGCCGAGGAGATACCCAAGGCCCCCGGCCACCGCCTGGTCAGCCACTACGACGGCGGCCCCGCGGCGGCCGCCCCGCTGCCCGGCGAAGCGCCCCCGCAGCACCCCTTCCTCGCGCCCAACGGCCGCAGCGGCATGCACTCCGACGCGGCGGGCAGCGCCACCTCCCCCTGGTCCGGGCCGCTCGGCAAGGACCTGCGGGTGACCAGCGAGAAGATCGCCGCGCTCGGCGGCGAATGCGCCACCGCCACCTTCGACACGGCCGGCCGCCTGGTCACGGTGTGCGGCACCTTCTCGGGCTTCAAGGTCAAGCTCCTGGAGCCCCGTACGCTCGCCACGCTCGCGGAATACCAGCTCCCGCAGCGTTCCTCGACGGTCGAGGCGATCACCTCGCTCGACTTCTCGAAGATCTTCAAGGACACCTCGGGCGGCGCCTACTTCTACCTGGACAACCAGGACCGGGCCGTGCTGGCCGACTCCCGCCAGCACATCCTGCGCCTCGCCCACAGCCAGAACCCGGACGGCAGCTGGAAGTTCACGGTCGACAACGACTGGGACCTCACCGGCCAGGTCCCGCACGACTGCGTCAGCTGGACCAACCTGTGGCCCAGCGGCACCTGCGATCCAGTCACCTCCGTCATGCCCGACTGGAACGGCCGCATCTGGTGGGTCACCCGCCAGGGCCGCGTCGGCACCGTGGACCCCGAGACCTCGCGGATCCGCTCGATCCAGCTCCCGGGCGAGGAGATCCAGAACTCCTTCTCGGTCGCCGAGGACGGCGTCTCCATCGTCAGCGACCACGCGCTCTACAGCTTCCGCGCCGCCGCCGACGGCACCCCCGAGGTGCAGTGGCGCCAGACGTACGACCGCGGCACCGGCACCAAGCCCGGCTCCGTGAACCAGGGTTCGGGCACCACACCGGACCTGTTCGGCAACGGCTACGTCGCCATCACCGACAACGCCGACGACCGGATGAACGTCCTGGTCTACAAGCGGGGCCTGAACGTCCCGGACGGCGGGCGGCTGGTCTGCAAGGTGCCCGTCTTCGGCTCCGGTGCCTCGACCACCGACAACTCCCTGATCACCTGGGGCAACAGTATCGTCGTCGAGAACAACTACGGCTACGAGAACCCCACCACCCTGCTCCTCGGCAAGTCGGTCGTCGGCGGCGTGTCCCGCATCGACGTCCGCGCCGACGGCAGCGGCTGCGACACGGTCTGGGAGAGCGCGATCCGCGCTCCCTCCGTCGTCCCGAAGCTCTCCACCGCGAACGGGCTGCTCTACTTCTACGAGAAGGAGCCCAACTTCTGGGGCATCGACGCCTGGTACCTCACCGCGGTCGACTTCCGCACCGGTGAGCGCCGCTGGCGGCAGCTGACCGGAACCGGTCCGCTGTACGACAACAACTGGGCGCCGATCACGCTCGGCCCCGACGGCACGGCGTACGTCGGCGTCTTCAACGGCATCGTCGCGGTCCGCGACGGCGGCTGAGCCCGCCCGCTGCACCGGGCCCCCGCCGCACGGCGGGGGCCCGTTCCGTCAGCCGCGGCGGCGCCACTCCTCCGCGAGGAGGCGGTAGGAGCGCACCCGGTCCGCGTGGTCGTGCGTGATCGTCGTGATCAGCAACTCGTCCGCGCCGGTGGCCTCCTGGAGCCGGTCCAGGTGGTCGGCGACGGTCCGCGCGGAGCCCACGAACTGGGTCTCCACCCGGTCGGCCACGAGCGCCCGGTCCGCCTCCGACCAGGGCAGGGCCCGGGCCTCGGCCGGAGTGGGGTAGGGGATGGCGCCCTCGGCGGCGCGGATGCTGCGCACCCAGGGCGCGTACCCGGTGGCCAGCTCGCGGGCCGTGTCGTCGTCCTCGGCGACGACCACGTCGGCGGAGACCGTCAGGTACGGCCGGTCCAGCTCCGCGGACGGCTTGAAGGCGGCCCGGTACGCTTCCGCCGCCTCCAGCACCGAAGCCGGGCTGACGTGGTAATTGGCCGCGAACCGAAGCCCGTTGCGGCCCGCGCTCTCCGCGCTCACCCCGCCGCTGCTGCCCAGGATCCACACCTGTACGTCGGCCCCCTCGCCGGGGACGGCGTGCGCCTCCACCCCCTCCGGGG
The DNA here is from genome assembly GCF_042673805.1 of Streptomyces sp. NPDC057010. Taxonomy (NCBI): domain Bacteria; kingdom Bacillati; phylum Actinomycetota; class Actinomycetes; order Kitasatosporales; family Streptomycetaceae; genus Streptomyces; species Streptomyces sp. NPDC057010. The sequence goes on from NZ_JBHUSC010000065.1 coordinate 9,056, forward strand.
TGCGGTACTCGCCGCGCAGCAGCGCGAGGACGTCCTCGACCTGCTCGGCGTAGTCCTGCGGCTGGGCGCCGGGCAGGTTCAGCAGCTTCTGCTGGAGTGCCACCCGCGGATGGCCCAGCAGGTGCGCGAAGGAGAACCGGTCGGGGATGCGCAGCCCGTTCGCGGTGTATCCGTCCACGACCGGGACCGCCCGCGGGGGCGCCGGCGACACCGGCCCGCCGGGGGGCGGCCCCGACCGTCCCGCCGAGCGGCCCAGGCCGAGGTCGATGCGGCCGGGGTGCAGGGCGTCGATGAGGCCGAACTCCTCGACCGTCGACAGCGCCGTACGGTGCCCGAGCTGGACGGCGCCGGAGCCGAGCCGGATGGTGCCGGTCGCGGACGCGGTCAGGGCCAGGACGACCGCCGGGGAGGTCCCGGCGACCCCCGGATTGAGGTGGTGCTCGGCGAACCAGTAGCGCGCATAGCCGAAAGCCTCCGTCCGCCGGGCGAGGTCGATGCTGTTGTGGAGGGCCTCGGCGGCGGTGGAACCGGACGGGACCGGGACGAGGTCGAGGACCCCGAGGGGGATGCCGGACATGGCCGGGCTCCTTACAGGTCGGCGAAGTCGGGGTCGGGGAAGCGGGGGTCGGGGATCGCGCGGCGCAGCACGGGGGCGACGTCCGACTGGAACAGTTCGAGGGAGGCGCGGTGCTCCGCGTAGGTGAGGCCGCCCGGCTCGGCCTGGAGGTGCAGGGCGGTGTGGCCGAACTCCTCGTGGTAGCGGTGCACCTTCTCGATCACCTGCTGGGGGCTGCCGATCAGCGCCGAGCTCCGCTCGACGAAGTCCTCCAGCGTCGGGAAGACGGGCTCGATGCCCTGGAGCCGGTGCGCGGCCAGGTACCGGGCGAAGGCCGGCCGGTACGCGGCCACGGCCTGCTGCGAGGTGGGCGCCGTGTGGAACCCGGCCGTGCCCGCGCCGACGACCGCGTGCGCCGGATCGTGCCCGTAGTGCTCCCAGCGCTCGCGGTAGTGGCGGATCAGCTCGGCGTACGGGCCGATCGGGTGGGTGACGTTCGCCGAGAAGAGCGGGTCCCCGTAGCGGGCGGCGAGATCCACGGACTCCCGGCTGGTGGCGCTGCCGTGCCAGACGCGCAGCGCCGGCTGGAACGGCCTCGGCAGGACCTCGGCCGCGGCCAGCGAGGGGCGGAAGCGCGGTTGTGCGGTCACCTTGTCCTCGCGCCAGATCCGCCGGAACAGCTCGTAGGCCTCGGCGTTGCGCTCCCACTGGTCCTCGGGGGTCACGTGGAACAGCTCCCGCTGCGCCGTGCCGTTGCCCTTGCCGATCATCAGCTCCAGGCGCCCGTCGGACAGGTGGTCGAGCGTCGCGTAGTCCTCGTACGCCCGCACCGGGTCCAGCAGGCTCAGGGTGGTGACGGCGGTGAACAGCCTGATCCGCCGGGTCAGCGCGGCGATGTGGCCGAGCACCACGGGCGGCGAGGAGGACAGGAACGGCCGCTCGTGGCGCTCGCCCACCCCGAAGCCGTCGAAACCGAGCTCCTCCGCCAGCAGCGCACTGGCGACGACCTCGCGGAACCGCTCACGGGTGGGCGTGTGCGCGCCCGTCACCGGGTCGGGTGAGTCCGTGATCAGGGTGATGGCCAGGAACTTCACGAGGCCGCGGCCCGCCGGGAGGGCGCCGCGCCGGGCACGGCGAGACCGAGGTGGTCGCGCAGGGTGGTGCCCGCGTATTCGGTCCGGAAGACGCCCCGCTCCTGGAGCAGCGGGACGACGGTGTCGGCGAAGACGTCCAGGCCGCCCGGCGTGATGTGCGGGACCAGGATGAAGCCGTCGGCCGCGTCCGCCTGGACGAGCGAGTTGATCGACTCGGCGACCGTGGCGGCGGAGCCGACGAAGGTCTGGGCGGCGGTGGTGGCGATGACGAGCTCGCGGATCGACAGGTTCTTGGCCTCGGCGAGCGCGCGCCACTGCCGGGCGGTCTCGAGGGGGTCGCGGAACTGGCGGACGCTCGCCCGGCCGAGGGCGATGGTGTTCTCGCCGACCTCGGGGTCGACGTCGGGCAGCGGGCCGTCCGGATCGTAGGCGGACAGGTCCCGGTTCCAGACGTGCTCCAGGTACTTGATCGCGGTCTGCCCGCTGACCTGGAGGCGGCGCACCTCGTGGGCGGTCTCGTGCGCCTCGGCGTCGGTGTCGCCGAGGACGAAGGTGGCCGCGGGCAGGATCTTCAACTGGTCGTGCGTACGGCCGTACGCGGCGAGCCGGCGCTTGACGTCGGCGTAGAACGCCCGGCCCTCGTCGAGGGTCGCGTACCGCCCGAAGATGGCGTCGGCGGAGGAGGCGGCGAACTCGCGGCCCTCGTCGGAGTCGCCCGCCTGGAAGATCACCGGCCTGCCCTGCGGGCTGCGCGGGACGTTGAACCGGCCCTCGATGTCGAAGTGCTGCCCCCAGTGGGAGAAGGCCCCGGCCCGGCCGTCGCGCAGGAAGGCGCCCGAGGCGGCGTCGGCGAGGATCTCGCCTCCGTCCCAGGAGTCGAACAGCTCGGTGGCGGTGGCCAGGAACTCCTGCGCGCGGGTGTAGCGGTCCTCGCGCGGCAGGAACCCGCCGCGCCGGAAGTTCTCGCCGGTGAAGGCGTCCCAGGAGGTGACCACGTTCCAGGCGGCGCGGCCTTCGGAGAGGTGGTCGAGGGAGGCGAACTGGCGGGCCACCTCGTACGGTTCGTTGAATGTGGAGTTGATGGTGCCGGTCAGGCCGAGGCGCTCGGTGACGGCTGCCAGCGCGGCGAGGACCGTGAACGTGTCGGGCCGGCCCACCACGTCCAGGTCGTATATCCGCCCGCCCTGCTCACGCAGGCGCAGACCCTCGGCGAGGAAGAGGAAGTCGAACTTGGCGCGCTCCGCGGTCTGCGCGAAGTGGCGGAACGAATCGAAGTCGATGTGGCTGCCGGCCGCCGGGTCGCTCCAGACGGTCGTGTTGTTGACGCCCGGGAAGTGGGCCGCCAGATGGATCTGCTTGAGCGGCTTGGTGCTCATGGTTCGTCCTTCCGGGAGGTCCGAGGTCAGGCGGCGCGGGGCCCGGCGTAGCGGTTGGCGGGCCGGGCCAGCCCCAGCAGGCCGCGCAGGGTGTCCGCCTCGTACGCCCGGCGGAAGGCCCCCCGCCGCTGGAGCTCGGGCACCAGCCCCCGCGTGAGGGCGGGCAGGTCGTGGGCGAGTACGCCCGGCCGGAGCCGGAAGCCCGACAGGCCCGCTTCCCGGCGCTCCTGGAGCAGGTCCGCCAGCTGCACCGGGGTCCCGGCGAAGACCGCGGTGTCGTCGGAGTACGCCTCGCCCGCGAGCGCGTCGAGGCGCTCCAGGCGGTCGGCGGCCGCGGAGTGGTCCTCGTCCAGGAACACGGTCAGCTCCCCGAACAGGTGGAGGGGCTCGGCCGCGAGCCCCGCGGACTCCCGGGCCTCGCGGATCGCCGTGACGGCGGCCCGTGCCCCGTCGGTGTCGCGGGCGGTGACGTATCCGACGTCGGCGGAGCGGGCGATCAGCCCGTACGCCGCGGCGCCGTCGGCCAGGGCGCTCACGACCGGCTGGCCCTGGGGCGGGCGCGGCGTGATCGAGGGCCCCCGGACGCTGAAGTGCCGGCCCTCGAAGTCGATGTAGTGCAGCTTGTCGCGGTCCACGAACCGGCCCGTGGCCACGTCGCGGATCTCCGCGTCGTCCTCCCAGCTGTCCCACAGCCGCCGGACCACCTCGACGTGGTCGGTGGCCTCCGCATACAGCTGCGGCTCGGGGAGCGGGTGGGCGCGGCGGCCGAAGTGCCGCCCCTCGTACGGGAGTTCCGAGACCTGGATGCGCAGGCCGGCCCGGCCACGGCTCACGTAGTCGAGGGTGGCGACGGCCTTGGAGATGTGGAAGGGCTCGGTGTGGGTGGCGGTCACGCTCGGGACCAGCCCGATGTGCCGGGTCAGCGGCGCGACGCGCGCCGCGGTGAGGACGGCGTCCAGCCGCCCGCGGACCAGGTCGGTCCGCTCGTCGGGTCCTTCGGGGGAGGAGGACTGCAGGGCGAGCCCGTCCTCGAAGGTGACGAAGTCGAGCAGTCCGGCCTCGGCCTCGGCGACGAGCCCGGCCCAGTAGCGGGCGGTGAACAGCTCGGCGGGCCGGGCCCCCGGCTCGCGCCAGGCCGCCGGATGCCGGCCCGCGCCGTCGAGGGTGACGGCGAGATGGAGTTCGGACACGGCGGATATCGCCTTCCTGATCGGCGTACGGAAAAGGGAAAGGGGTGGAATTGAGCTCTTCAGACGACGCTACGTCCGATGGCTGGGCCATACAATGACCGGGATATTAAGGGAATTTGGCGGCTGTGTTGCCCGGCGCCCGGACCGCCATGAAGGAGGGCCGGCGACGCAGGGTGAAGCCGATCGACTCGTAGAGCCGGATCGCGCCCGTGTTGGCCGCCGACGTGTGCAGGAAGGGGACCTCTCCCCGGTCCCGGATCCCCGCGGCCACGGCGCGCACCAGCCGCGTGGCCAGGCCCCGCCCCCGGTGGTCGGGATGGGTGCACACCGCGCTGATCTCGGTCCAGCCGGGAGGGTGCAGCCGCTCCCCGGCCATGGCGATCAGCCGGCCCCGGTGGCGGATGCCGAGGTACGTGCCCAGCTCGACGGTGCGGGGCAGGAACGGCCCGGGCTTCGTGAGCTCGATGAGGCCGAGGATCTCCGGCACGTCGGCGGGCCCCAGCCGGACCGCGTCCGGGGCGGGTCCGGCGCGCAGTGAGGTGTCGACCAGCTGGACCCCCTGGACGGCCCCGACGGTCTCCCAGCCCTCGGGCGGGGTCAGCACACCGGCGAGCGAGGCGACCCCGCCCGGGCCGACCAGCGCGCCCAGGTCGGCCCAGGAACGCGGGTCGGCCGGGTCGGCCAGGGCGGCGAAGGGCGAGACGTCCGCGCGGTAGCGGGCGGCGCGGGAGGTTCCGGGACCCAGTGCCCCGCCCGGGCCCGGGCGCTCGGCGAACGCGGTGTGCGCGCCCGACAGCGAGGCCCAGGCCGGATTGTCCAGCACGTGCGGGGAGACCGCGGTGTCCGGTCCCGCGTTCATGAGTTGGTCAGCGGCAGGCCGGGCGGGTTCACCTCGGAGGTGGTCACGGACTCGTTGGACAGGTTCCAGGTGGTCAGCAGCTTCGCGTACTGGCCCTCCTTGATCAGGTGGTTGATCGCCTCGGACACCGGCTTGGCCAGCCCGCTGTCCTTCTTGGCGGTCGCCGCGATCAGGCCCTGGAGGGACTCGCCGGCGCCCGAGAAGGAACCGGCGTTGCGGGTGGGGGCGTTGCTGCTCGCGGTCTGCGTGATGTGGTAGGCGATCGACGGGTTGGGGCCGAAGTGGAGGTCGATCTTCTTCCCGCTCAGGGCCAGGTAGATGCTGTTGGCGTCCGGGAAGTACTTGACGCTGATGTCCTTGCCCTCGGCCTGGAGCTTCTTCTGCCACTCCAGCAGGATCTTCTCCTGGTTGGTGCCCTTGCTGACCGCGATCGTCTTGCCCGCGAGGTCGTGGTAGTCGCCCGCGAAGGTCCAGGAGCCGTCCTTCAGCGCCTCGAAGGCCAGGTTGTCCTGCCGGTAGGAGGCGAACTCGTACTTCTTCTTGCGCTCCTCGGTGACCGTGACGTTGGTGAACGCCACGTCCACCTTGCCGCTGTCGATGCCGACGAACAGGTTCTCCCAGGTGGAGTTCTTCACGACCGGCTTGAGCCCGAGCGTCGCCGCCACCAGGCGGCCGAGGTCCGGCTCCGCCCCGGTGAGCGTCTTCTGGTCGGTGCCCACGTACGCCAGCGGGGGGAACCCGGCGGGCAGCGCGCCGACCCCGATGACGAGCTCGCCGCGGTCGCGGACCTCCTTGGGCAGCTGGGCGCGCAGGGATTCGACGGCCGGGACGGACAGCTCGGCCTGCTGCGCGGCGCCGTTGGACTCCGCGCCGACGATGACCTTGTCGGAGGCCGCTCCGGTGGCCTCGGCGTCGCCGCCGCACGCGGTGAGCCCGGAGGCGAGGGCCACGGTGGCCGTCGCGGCGCCGAGGCCGCGGACGAGTCTGGTGCGCAGGGTGGAAGGGCGTCGCATGGTGTTCCTTTTCCATGGTCGAACGGGAGTGAGAGGAAGAAGTGCGGGGGTGGCGGGGGCCCGGGGGTCAGAGCACCCTGCTCAGGAACTCGCGGGTCCGGGGGTGTGCGGGACGGTCCAGTACCTGCTCGGGCGGGCCCTGTTCGACGACGCGGCCCTCGTGGAGGAAGACGACCTCGTCGGCCACCTCACGGGCGAAGCCGATCTCGTGCGTGACGATGACCAGCGTGGTGCCGCCGGTGGCCAGGTCCTTGATCACCTGGAGCACCTCGCCGACGAGTTCGGGGTCGAGGGCGGAGGTCGGCTCGTCGAAGAGGATGACCCCGGGTCGCAGGGCGAGGGCACGGGCGATGGCCACGCGCTGCTGCTGGCCCCCGGACAGTTGCCGGGGGTAGGCGCCGGCGCGGTCCCCGAGCCCGACCCGCTCCAGCAGTTCGCGCGCCAGCGCCTGGGCCTCGGGGCGGCGCAGCCTGCCCGTGGCGACCGGCGCCGCGGCGATGTTGTCCAGCACGGTCAGGTGCGGGAAGAGGTTGAAGTTCTGGAAGACGAAGCCGATCCGGCCGCGCTGGGCGAGGATCGCCCGCTCGCTCAGCTCCTTGAGCCGGGTCCCGTGCCGCCGTACGCCGATCAGCTCGCCGCCGACGCTCACGTACCCGGCCTCGGGCTTCTCCAGGTGGTTGATCACCCGCAGCAGGGTGGACTTGCCGGAGCCCGAACGCCCCAGGACCACGGTGACCGTGCCCGGCCGCACCGTCAGGTCCACCCCGTCCAGGACCCGCCGGCCCCCGAACCACTTCTGCACGTCGTGGACCTCGATCGCGGCGGGCCGCGTCGTGGGGTCGCCGGTCGTCGTCGCGGTCGCGGTCATCGCGCCGTCTCCTCACGGAAGCGGGTCCGCAGCCCGCGCAGGGCCGCCCGGGCCCGCTGTACGGGGGTGGGCGGGAGGGTGCGCAGGGCGCCGCGCGCGTAGTACCGCTCCACGTAGAACTGGACGACGGAGACGAGGCTGGTGAGGATCACGTACCAGACGGTGGCCACCAGCAGCAGCGGCACCACGTCGCCGGGATAGGTGGCGGCCAGGCCCTGGACCGAGCCGAACAGGTCGAGCAGGGACACGTAGAAGACCAGCGAGGTGGCCTTGACCAGCCCGATCAGCAGGTTGACGTAGGCGGGGACGATCGCCCGCAGGGCCTGCGGGAAGACGATCCGGGCGAACTGGTAGCGCTTGGGCAGGCCCAGCGCGGCCGCCGCCTCGTGCTGTCCCTGGTCGACGGAGAGCACGCCCGCCCGTACCACCTCGGCCGCGTACGCCGCCTCGGCCAGGCTCAGCCCCACGACCGCCACGACCATGTCGGTGGCCAGCCGGGACTCGTCGAAGGTGAGGAGGGCGGGGCCGAAGGGAACCCCGAGGCTCAGCGAGGGGTAGAGCGCGCTGAGGTTGTAGAGGAAGAGCAGGACGACGATCAGCGGCACGGAGCGCAGCAGCCAGACGTACGTCCAGCTCGCCCACCGCAGCACCGGGTTGGCGGAGAGCCGCCCGAGGGCGAGCAGTACCCCGCCGGCCAGGCCGAGGAACGCGCTGTACGCGGTCACCTGGAGGGTGATCCACAGCCCGTCCAGGATGACCGGCCGGAGGAACCAGTACGCGAACCGGTCCCACTGGTAGAAGGGGTTGCCGATCAGCCCGTGGGCGGCCTGGGCGACCAGGACGAGCACGGCGGCGCCGGCGATCCACCGCCCGGGCCGGCGGAGCGGGAGGACCCGCTCCGCCGGCCCGGGCGGCCCGGCGGGGCCGGCGGGCGCGGCGAGGGGAAGCGATTCTCTCAGGGACACGGGAGCAGCTTGGATTCGGCGAAGAATCGCTGTCAACGGTCCTGATATCGATATCCACGCAAGCGGGCGGCCTTTTCATCCGCCGTACACATAACGCCTCCCGGTGAAATAGAACCGGGGTTTCGCATTTACAGCCAGGGGAACTGGTCGGCGGAGTAACGGTAGGCGCGGAAGACGGAGTTCTGGGCGCCGGCCGAGGACTCCAGCCCCACGCCGTCGCCGAAGGAGCGGAACTGCGGGACCACGAACTCCCACACCACGTCCCCGCCGGGGGTCACCTCGAAGAGCCGGCCGAAGGAGCCCTCGGCGATGAAGGTGTTGCCGTTGGGCAGGCGCTGCGCGCTGGACATGTAGGGGCTGTAGAAGTTCTGCGGCGGGTTGTCGGTGTACGACCACACCTCCTTGCCCGTGTGCGGGTCGAGCTCCAGCACCCGCGAGTACGGCACGGAGGTGGTGTCGCGGTACGTGCCGTTGTCGAAGACGAGGATGTTGCCGCCGGCCAGCTCGTGCGGATGGTGCTGCTGCGCCAGCACGTCGGGGCCGATCCGCCACGTGACGGAGCCGGTGGCGCGGTCGACCGCGACGGTGGTGGACGCGCTGCGGAAGCCCACCACGACGGAACCGTCCGCGAGTTCGTTGACGGTGTTGGCCATCGGCCAGTGCTCGCGGGCGAAATGCGGGTTCAGGGGGACCTCTTCGGGGTCGAGGTGCTCGATGGCGGCCCAGCGCCACACCACCTCGCCGTCCCAGGTCAGTTCGTAGACGACGTCCCCGTAGATCACCCCGCCCGCGGCCTCGGAGCCGGGGATGCCGCCGCGGATGCGGGCCGCGTCGGCCGGGTCCAGGGGTTCGACGACGGTGATGAGGAGGTTGCCGTTGCGCAGGACGGTGGCGTCGTGGTGGTGGAAGGGGTGCCGGGCCTCGCGCAGCACGGTGGAGTCGGGGGCCAGCTCCTGGAAGATGCCGCCGTGGTAGACGTCCCAGATGGGGAAGAGGGTCGGGCTGCTCGTGTCCTTGGCCGCGTAGAAGAGGTTGCCGTTCGGCAGGAGCTGGGCCTGGCGGCCGGGCGGGTGCGGGGAGTTCCAGGTGTGGGCGGTCCGGCCCTCGATGTCGACGAGGTGGATCTCGCCGGCGCTGGTGATCGGCGTGTAGAGGGTGTAGCCGCCGTAGCTGCGCTCGGGGTCGTGGGCGATGAGGCCTACGCCCCGGCGGCGCAGGGTGTTCTGGTCGACGGTCATGGGGACTCCTTCGAAGGGGACGGTCGTGCGTGGGTGGGGACGTGGTTCAGCGGACGGTGACGGCGGCCGGGTCCACGGCGGCCAGGGCCGCGGTGTCCAGGTACCGCAGCAGCGCGGCGCGGTCGGCGGCGCCCGGCAGGCTCTGGGAGGTCTTGGCCCAGGCGGCCTCCTCCTCCAGCTGCGCGAGCAGCTCGGGGGAGAGGGTCGCGCCGTAGGAGTAGCGGGGCTGGAAGGTGTCGACGTAGCCGGCCTGGAGGGCGCCCTTGGACTGGGCGAGGACGGCCTTGCGCGCGGCCGCCGGGTCGGCGGCGATCTCCCGCTGGGCGCGCACCAGCGCACGGAGCACGGCGGCGGTGGTCTCCGGGTTGGCCGAGGGGCCGGCGACGAGGAAGGTCCTGGCCGTGTAGCCGGTGAAGGGCAGCTCGGCGTACCGCTCGCCGAGTGCGGTGCGCGCGGCGTCGTAGAAGCTGGGGAAGGTGAGCCCGGCGTCGATGTCACCGCGGGCCAGGGCCGCGGGCACCTGGTTCGGCGCGAGGTTGACCACGGTCACGTCCGCCGCCGACAGCTGCGCCGAAGCCAGCATCCGCGACAGCGCGTACTCGACGTTGGTGCCCTGCGGGACTCCGACCTTGCGGCCCTTCAGCGCGGCGAAGCCGGTGATCTGCCGGTCGGTGCGGGTCAGCAGGCGCCAGTCGGTGAACCGGGACAGGTCCGCGACGATCCGCAGCTCGCGGCCGCCGAGCGCGGCCGTGACCGCGGGCAGGTCGCCGACGACGCCGAGCTGCGCCTGGCCGCCGAGCACGGCGTTGAGGGCGTCGCGCCCGGTGGGCTGGGTGGTGACGGTGGCCTCGATGCCCTCGGCGGCCCACAGGGAGTGCTCCTGCGCCACGTAGACAGGGGCGCCGCCGAGGTGGTCGCTGCCGGCGAGGGTGACGGCGGGCCGGCCGCCGGCCGCGCCGCCGCCACCGGTGGATCCGGCGCAGGCGGTGGCCAGTACGGAGAGCAGGGCGGCCAGCAGTACGGCGGCCACCGCGCGGGGTCTGGGCATGGGGGAGGGGTCCTTCCGTGAACGGGGGGAGAGAGGAGAGGTCAGGAGGAGCCGAGGTGGCCGGCGATCAGTGCGCGCAGACCGGGGTCGGGCGGCCCGGCGGGCACGGTGTGGTCGGCCAGCACCCGGCCGGGAGCGCCGCCGAGCACGATCACCCGCTCGGCGAGGGCCAGCGCCTCGTCGATGTCGTGCGTGACGAACAGGACGGTGGTGCCGCGGCGCTGCCACAGCTCCCGCAGCAGGGTCTGCATCCGGGTCCTGGTCAGCGCGTCCAGCGCCCCGAACGGCTCGTCCATCAGCAGTACTTCGGGCTCGGCGGCCAGGGCCCGGGCGAGCGCCACGCGTTGCTGCATGCCGCCGGACAGCTGCGCCGGGTACTTGTCCGCGCCGTCCGCGAGCCCCACCTCGGCCAGCGCGGCGAGGGCGCGCCGGCGGCGTTCGGCCCGCGGCAGGCCGAGCCGCTTGAGGGCGAACTCGACGTTTCCGCGCGCCGTGCGCCACGGGAACAGCGCGTAGTGCTGGAAGACGACACCCCGCTCGGGGCCGGGCCCGCGCACCGGCTCGGAACCCGCCGTCACCCGCCCGGCGGTGGGCCGTACGAACCCGGCCACCGCGCCCAGCACCGTGGACTTGCCGCACCCGCTGGGCCCCAGCAGCGCCGTGAACGATCCGGCGGCCAGATCCAGGTCGGTGCGCTCCAGCACCGGCGCGCCCCCGTACCCGACGGACAGCCCCTCCAGCCGCACCTGCTGGCTCATGACGCACCCCAGTGCACGAAGCGGCGGCCGACGGCGGCCAGGACGAGGTCGACGGCGACGCCCAGCAGGCCGAGCACGAGCAGCCCCGCGAACATCCGGTCCACGCGCAGGAACTGCCCGTCGACCTGTAGCCGGTACGCCAACCCGCTGTCGGCGCCGCCCAGTTCCGCCGCGACCAGCGCGAGCAGCGCCACCGAGGCGCCGTAACGCAGCGCAGCGAGCAGGGCCGGCGCGGCGGCGGGCAGCAGTACCTCGGTGAACCGGCGGTGCAGCGGCGCCCCCAGCGTCCGGGCCGCCCGCAGGTGGGTGACGGGAACCCGGGAGACCCCGTCGTGCACGTAGAGCCAGACCGCGAGGAGGACGGCGTAGGCGATCAGCAGGCGCTTGGCGGTCTCGCCGATGCCGAACCAGGCGGTCGCCAGCGGCACGAGGGCGATGGCGGGGATGGGGCGCAGGAAGGAGACGAGCGGGGTGACGGCGGCGGACACCTTCGGCAGGTAGCCGGTGGTGAAGCCGAGGGCGCTGCCGACGAGCGCACCGAGGGCGAAGCCCTGTCCCGCCCGGGCCAGGCTGGCGCCGAGGTCGGAGGCCAGGACGCCGCTGCGGGCGCTGTCCGCCAGCGCGGCCACGGTCTGACCCGGGGTCGGGAGCAGTCCCGGGGCCACCCCGCCGGAGTGGGCGAGGAGGTACCACAGCGCGAGGACGGCGCCGGCCGCGCCCAGGGCCGGACCGAGCCGGGCCAGGGCGCGGCCGGGCGGTGAGGGGGTGGCGTGCACGGGGCGGCTCCTCGGTCGTGTGCTCCGTCGTCGGGCGACGTCGTTCATAAGCAAGGTCAATAATTGACCACGCTTATGAAGAGAGTGTTGCGGCAGTGCGAAACCTCCCCGGACCCCCCGGCGCGGGACCGACCATGAGGTACGTTCGCCAGCGTGTCTCGCCCCGAACCCACGCCCGAAGCGATAGAGGTCGGACGGGTGATCCGCGGCTGCCGCAAGCAGCGCGGCGTCTCCATGGCCGCCCTCGCCACCCGCTCCGGCCTCTCCCAGCCCTTCCTCAGCCAGCTCGAACGCGGCCTCGCCACGCCCAGCCTCAGCTCCATCTACCGGATCGCAGAGGCCCTGGACGTCACCCCCGGCACCTTCCTCAGACCGCCGGGCCGCCCGGGCACGGTCAGCCACGAGAGCGACCCGCAGGTGATCCGCGTCAGCGAGGCCGCGGGCCAGGTCGCCCGGGTCCTCATCCCGGGCGGGCGCAGCGGGGTGATGGAGGCCTACGAGCACCACTTCGAGCACGGGCGGGGCGAGCGCGGCTGGTTCGAACACCCCGGTGAGGACTTCCTCTACGTCCTGGAGGGCGAGATCGTCCTGGAGGTCGAGGGCGAGGAACCGCTGACCCTGCGCGCGGGCCAGAGCGCCCACCACCGGGGCGAGGTCCCGCACCGCTGCCGCCTCGCGGGCCCGGCCGCGGCCCGCACCCTCCTCGTCATCGCCAACGCCTAGGGCCCGCCCCGCAGTCGGTCCACCGCCGTCAGCCGGGCCCCGACGTCCAGGCTCCACAGCCGTACGGTGCCGTCGGTGCTGCTGCTCGCCACCGTGCGGCCGTCGGGGGCGAAGGCCACGCTCCACACCGCGTTCGCGTGGCCCGACAGCGCGGCCACCGGCCGGCGGGCCGGCACGTCCCACAGCCGTACCGTACGGTCGTTGCCGCTGCTGGCCAGCGTGCGGCCGTCGGGGGAGAAGGCGATGCCCCGCGCCGAGCCGGTGTGGCCGGCCAGGGACGCCTCCGGGCGGTGCAGCCGTGCGTCCCACAGGCGTACGGTGCCGTCGTTGCCGCTGCTCGCGAGGGTCCGGCCGTCCGGGTTGAAGGCCACGCCCCGTACCGCACCCGTGTGGCCGGTGAGCGCGGCCAGCGGCCGGCGGCCCGCCACGTCCCACAGACGGACCGTCAGATCGTCGCCGCCGCTGGCCAGCGTGCGTCCGTCGGGGCTGAACGCCACGTCGTTGGCGAAGTCGGTGTGGCCGGTCAGCACCGCGAGCTGCCGCCGCGCCGCCACGTCCCACAGCCGGACCGTGCCGTCCGAACCGGCCGACGCCAGGGTGCGCCCGTCGGGGGAGAAGGCCACCGAGAACACGGTGCCGCCCTGGCCGGTGAGGACGGCCGCAGGGCCGCGCGCCGCCACGTCCCACAGCCGGATCGTGCCGTCGGAGCCCGCCGAGGCCAGCAGCCGCCCGTCGGGGGCGAACGCCACCGTGAAGACCGTCTCGCCGTGCCCGGCGAACGCGGCCACGGCCCGGCGGCCCGCGACGTCCCACAGCCTGACCACGTGATCCGCCTCGGCGGTGGCCAGCAGTCTGCCGTCCGGGCTGTACGCGGCGTGCCAGACCTCCGTGAACGGACGTGACGTCAGCACCGCCCCGCGCAGGTCCCACAGGACGACCGACTGGTCGAAGCCGGCCGTGGCCAGCACCGCTCCCGCGGAGTCCACCGCGACCCCGAGCACGTAGTCGGTGTGACCGGCGAGCGTCGCCGTCAGGCGGCCGCCGCGCACGTCCCACAGCCGGGTCGTACCGTCCCCGCCCGCGCTGACGACCGTCGTCCCGTCCGGGGTGTAGGCCACGCCGTTGACGTCGTCGCTGTGGCCCGTCAGCGTCGCGACCGCGCGCCCCGCGGCCACGTCCCACAGCCGTACGGTCCGGTCCACGCCCCCGGTGGCGACCGTCCGGCCGTCCGGCGCGAACGCGGCCCCCAGCACCTCGTCCGTATGCCCCTCGAGCACGGCCAGCTGCCGGGCCTCCACCGGGTCCCACAGGCGTACGGTGCGGTCGGCCCCGGCCGAGACCAGGGTCCGGCCGTCCGGCGCGTAGGCCAGGGCGTTGACCCTCCCGGCGTGACCGGCGAGCGCCCCCACGGCCCGGTGCTCGCCCCCGGCCTCCCACAGACCGATGGTCCCGTCGGGGGCCGCCACGGCCAGGACCCGCCCGTCGGGGGCGAAGGCCACGGCCCGGGCGCCGGCGGTGCTCGCCGGGAGGACCCCGGCAGTCCGCCGGCCGACGGTGTCCCACAGGCGCGCCGGGCCGTCCGTGGACGCCGCCGCGAGGAGGCGGCCGTCGGGGCTGAAGGCGACCGCCCGGACCCGCCCGGCCAGGGTGAACGTGGCGAGCGTCCGCCGGTCGGCGACCCGGCGCAGCGCCACCGTCCCGTCCGAACCGGCCGTGGCGAGGGTGGCGTCGTCCGGCGCGAAGGCCACCGCGTTGACCGGCCCGCCGTGTCCGCCGAGCCGGGCGAGGAACGGCTGTGCCTGCGTGCTCAGCAGCGCCCCGCGCGCCTCGGTCGTGGGGGCCGTGCGGTAGGCCTCCCCGGCCAGCAGCATCGACGCCTCCGGCCGGCCCGCGGCCAGCGCCGCGGACTGCAGGGCCAGTGCCCGCGACCGGGCGACGCGTTCCTGGCCCAGCGCACCCGCCCGCTGCTGGTACGCCAGCCCGCCCGCCCCCACGGCGAGCACCAGCAGGACGACGAGCGTGGCCAGCATGCCCTGCCTCAGCCGCACCTGGCGGCGGGCCTGCCCCGCCCGGGCGTCCTCCCCGGCCCGGCTCGCCCGCAGGAAGGCCTCCTCCAGCGGGCCGAGCCGGCTCCGGCCGCCCTGCCGGCCGTCCGCCCAGGCCTGCTCGGCCCAGGAGCGGGCGGTCTCCAGCCGGGTCCCGCGGTAGAGGGCGGAGGGATCGCGGCCCTCGCGCTCCCATTCGGCGGCGGCGTGGGACAGCTGCTGGTGGATCAGCAGGCCCGCCCGGTCCTCGCGGATCCAGCCGCGCAACCGCGGCCACGCGTGCAGCAGGGCCTCGTGGGTGATTTCGACGGTGTCGCTGTCCACGGTGACCAGGCGGGCCCGTACGAACGCGTCGAGCGCGGCCGCGGCCCGCTCCGCGTCGGCCGACTGCTCGATCAGCGCGGCGCGGCCCATCCGGCGACGGGTGGCGCCCGTCCCCTCGGCGACGTGCACCAGCCGCACCAGGATCCGGCGGATCGTCCGCTGTTCGGCGGGGTACAGGCGGCCGAAGACCTCCTCGGCGGTGTGCGCGATCGCGCCCTGGATGCCGCCGGTGTGCTCGTACCCGGCGACCGTCAGCGTCGCCCCGGAGCGCCGCCGCCACGTGGTCAGCAGGGCGTGCGAGACCAGCGGCAGCGCTCCGGAGGGAGCCCCGGCATCGCGCAGGAGCAGGGGGACCAGGCCCGGTTCGAGGGCGAGCCCGGCGAGCTCCGCCGGGCGCGTGATCGATTCCCGCAGCTCCGCCACGGACATGGGGGGCAGCACGAACAGGCCCTCGGTGAAGACGGAGGCCAGCTCCGGCAGCTCCAGACAGCTCCCGGAGAAGTCGGCCCGTACCCCGAGCACCACCACGGCGGGGAGCTCGGGCCCGGTGTCCGCCGGGAAGGAGCCGGCCAGGGCGGAGAGCACCCGTACAAAGGCCCGTCGCTCGTCCTCGTCGGGACAGAGGGTGAACAGCTCCTCGAACTGATCGACGATCAGCACCACCCGGGCGGGCGGGCATTGCGTGCCCGGCTCCCCGTCCCCCTCCGCGTCCGAGAGCCGGCGTACGGCCTCCAGCAGCACCCGCGGCCGCTCCCGGATCTCCCGCGCACCGATCCCGGGATCGCTGCCCAGCACCTTCGCGGTGCGGTCCAGGAGCTCCTCCAGCGGATGCGCCGTCGGGGTGAACCGCACCACCGGCCAGGTGTCGGCGCCCGCCATCGGGAAGCCGCCGGGGCGCCGCAGGGCCGGTACGAGGCCCGCGTTCAGGAGGGAGGACTTGCCGGCGCCCGAGGGGGCCACCACCATCAGCGGCCCGCGCCCGGTCCGTTCGAAGACCCGCTCGACCAGCTCGGCCGTCGCCCGCTCCCGGCCGAAGAACCAGCGCGCGTCCTGCGCCGTGAAGGCCGACAGCCCGCGGTACGGGCAGGTGCCGTCCAGCGGTGGTACCTCCGTCTCCTGCGCCATCCGGAGCAGCTCGCCCCCCGCCCCGAGCACCTCGTCGCAACGGCGTGCGACGTCCACGGTGACGGGCTTCGCACCGGTCTCGATCTTGCTCAGGTAGCCCTTGCTGTAATGCGTGCGGCGGGCCAGGTCGGCGAGCGACATTCCCCGTTGCACCCGCAGACGCCGCAATCGCGCCGGGAAGCCGGGGACGGTCGTGTCCGCTGCTTCGTGCTGGTGGTCGGTCTTCCGCCGACGGTCCGGATCCCCCACAGCGTCCCCCATGGCGCGGCGCCGCCCGGGCAGCGGGAACGGCAGGGCCCAGGCTACCGCGCGGGCCGGACGTACGGCCCGGTCTTGGGGGTGGTATGACGAAAACAAGAACCTCCGGGGGCCACCGGACGGGCGGCCCCGGAAGCGGTCCTGACGGCGTGTGGCCTACGGGTTCAGGCGGATCGAGTTGATGGGCGTGAGGTCGGCGTAGACCCCGGTCTTGGCAGCGATGGGGTTGCCGCAGCCGCCCCCGTTGGAGCCGGTGCACAGGTTTGCGGTCGCACCGCCGTACTGGTTGTTGAGGACCCAGTGGTTCCCGTACTGGTTGGTCAGGTTGTGGGCCCCGTAGCTGTAGAAGACGTGGGTCGGCTTCACGGCGGGGTTCTGGTTCTGGGGGTAGATGCAGACCGCCCCGTCCGGGCAGCCGGCCCACGCGTCGGCCGGCTGGCCCTGGGCCGTACCGCTGAGCGCGATCAGGGCGGCGGCAGCGGTGGCGAGCGCGGCGGCGCCGCGGAACATCTTGCGCATGATTTCCCCTCGTGGGTCTTGCCCGGTGTGGACGGCTCCACAGTGGGGCCGGGCCGCCCGCCCGGTCGACGGGTTGCCCGTTGCCCCTCCGCGGGCCGTCCGGGAAACCCCCCGCCACCAGCCCGGCCGTGCGGGTGCGGTCAACACCGCGCGGCGCCGGGCTTACACTCCGACGGCCCTCAAAATGAGGCCGTTTGCCCACCACAGGTATCCATCCGCTCAGCCAGTGTGGCGGGGGGCGCTAAACGCCCATAACTTCTGAATCGTGACGAACCGACAGTTCACGGTCCTCGCATGCATCTCAGCCGTCATGGCCGCAGGCCTCGGCGTGGCGTCGCCGCCCGCCACCGCGGCGGCCAGGCACACGGTGCATCCGGGAGAATCGATCCAGGAAGCGGTGGACGCCGCACAGCCGGGAGACAGCATCACCGTGCTCGCCGGCACCTACCACGAGAGCGTGCACATCACGAAGCCCCTGACCCTGCGCGGGTCCGGCGCCAAGACCGTGATCACGCCGCCGGCCGCGGGCGTGCGGGCCGACGACGCCTGTGCACAGTCGGGCAACGGCATCTGCGTCATAGGGACCGCCGAGAAGCCCGTCGAGCGGGTGACGATCCGCCAGCTGCGCCTGACGGGCTTCAGGAAGAGCGGCATCTGGGCCTCCCACACCGACCGGCTCAAGGTCGAGCGGGTGACCTCGGAGCTGAACGGCACCTGGGGCATCGCCCAGGAGCGCTCCACGCGGGGGATCTTCCGCCGCAACCTCGCCCGTGACAACAAGGAATCCGGCATCTTCATCGCCAACACCATCGAGCGCGAGGGCGGCGCCACCGACACCCTGGGCGCGGTCGTCGACGACAACATGCTGACCGGGAACCGGATCGGGGTCACGGTCCGGCGGGTCCGGAACCTCTCCGTCACCGACAACATCCTCCACGGCAACTGCGGCGGCGTGTTCGTCGTCGGTGACGAGGGCGAGCCGGGCGCCGGGGACATGACCATCAGCGGCAACGAGATCCACGAGAACAACAAGTTCTGCAAGGGCAACACCCGCCTCCCCGACATCCAGGGCGTCGGCATCGTCCTCACCGGAGCCGAGGAGACGATCGTCCGTTCGAACTCCATCCGGGGCAACAAGGGCTCCTCGCCGCTCTCGGGCGGAATCCTGCTCTTCAAGAGCTTCGTGGGCGCCACGAACACCGACAACGTCATCCAGGACAACGACGTACGGGACAACCTGCCGGCGGACCTCGCCAACACGGGGACCGGATCGGGCAACAGGTTCCTCGACAACCGGTGCGTGACCTCCCAGCCCGCAGGGATGTGCTGACCCGTGCTCCCCCTCCTCAGAGGAATCGAGGCCGCATGACCACGGTAAGTCCGACCCCCACACCGACCTCCGCCCCCACCACCCCCGCCACCGACACGCAGGCCACCCTGCCCGCCATGCGGCTGCGCGAGCTCGTCTTCGGGGCGGCCTGCGCCGCCGCCGTCCGGGCGGCCGCGCGCCTCGGCGTGGCCGACGCGCTCGGGGAGTCGCCCGCCACCGCGGCCGAGCTCGCGGCGGCGGTGGACGCCGAGCCGAAGCCGCTGCACCGGCTGCTCCGCGCCCTGTCCTGCTACGGGATCTTCGCCGAGACGGCGGACGGGACGTTCGTCCACACGGAGATGTCACGGCTGCTGCGCGAGGACGATCCGCACAGCCTGCGCTACATCTCCCTGTGGTGCACCGAACCCTGGACCTGGCAGGCCTGGCCCCGGCTCGACGACGCGGTCCGCTCCGGCGGGAGCGTGTTCCACGAGCTGTACGGCAAGGGCTTCTTCGACTACCTGCACCAGGACGCGCACGAATCGGCCCACGTCTTCAACCGGGCCATGACCACCTCCAGCATGCAGTCGGCCCTGGACGTCGCGGAACTCCTCGACCTCACCGGAGTCTCGGTGGTCGCGGACATCGGCGGCGGCCAGGGACACGTCCTGGCGAGCCTGCTGGAGAAGCACCCGGCCGTACGGGGGGTCCTGATGGACCTGCCGGGAGTGGCGGCCAAGGCGGACCCCCGGCTGCGGGAAGGCGGCGCGCTCGCCGACCGGGCCGCCATCGTCCCCGGGGACTGCCGCGAGGCCATCCCCGTCCGGGCCGACATGTACATCATCAAGAACATCCTGGAGTGGGACGACGACAGCACCCGCAGGACCCTGCGCAACGTCATCGGGGCCGCCCGCCCCGGGGCCCGGGTCGTCATCATCGAGAACCTCGTCGACGACACCCCGTCGATGCGGTTCACCACCGCCATGGACCTCCTGCTGCTGCTCAACGTGGGCGGCGCGAAGCACACCAAGGGCAGCCTGGTCTCCCGTATGACGGAGGCCGGCCTGGTGCTCGGCGAGATCCGCCCGGTCAACGCGTACCTGCACGCGTTCGAGTGCGCGGTGCCCGGCTGACCCCGGCCGCGCCCGCGCGCCAACGCCCCCGGGACCGGCACGGAGCCGGTCCCGGGGGCGTTGTGCCGGGTCGCCGTCAGGTCGTCCCCGACATGAGGCTGTTGTTGACGAGGTCGAGGAACTCCCGCGGCGACTTGCAGCGGTCGGCGTCGGCGGGCAGCGGTCGGCTGTGCCGGGTCTCCAGCTCCCCGACGATGCCGAGGAGCCCGAGGGAGTCGAGCCCCCACTCGTCGAAGCCCGAGTCGGGCCGGCTCGCCATGGCGGCGGGATCGACGGTCACGCCTGCGCCCTTCTTCATCAGGGCGGCCAGTTCTTCCATCGTCAGTGGAACGGTCATGACGGCCATCTCCTCAGGCTTGCACCGGCGTACGCCGGTCGGTGATCAGACGCATTTCGGAGCGCGCGAGGAACTGCGCGATCTCCACCTCGCTGGTGGGGACGCCGTCCTTGGCGCTGTCGAGCAGCCGGGCCAGCACGGCCGCCTTGTGGCCCCCGTCGACGCCGAGCACCAGGGCGGGCCGGGCGGCGAGCGGCCCGTGCATGTCCAGCAGCCGGACGACGAAGTCGTCGCGCTGGAAGACGGTGCTGGCCTGGATCGGGCTCTCCGGATCGTCCACGGCCGCTTCGTCCTGACGGGCCAGCAGCCGGGCGAGCGCCATGCCGCACCCGTCCTTGGCCGGGTAGAAGAGCGCGTGCCGCCGGATGTCCTCGGAGTCGGCCCCGCCGGCGGCCACGTGGTGCACCGCGGGGACCGCCGCACGGGTGAAGAACAGGCGGGCCGAAGCCGGATCGGCCAGGTCCCGGTCCTGCTCCAGGTACGGGTTGATCGCCTCCTCCAGAGCCTGGACCTCGGGCTGGCGGGCCACGTGGCGCAGGGCCGCGAGGAGGTCGCCCTCGACCTCGACCGCCCGTACGACGCGGTTGCCGTGCATGAAGAGGGAGGTACGGTGCAGCCGGGTCTTCTCGTCGACCTGGGCCTGCGGAGAGGTGTAGCCGGCCAGCAGCTCCGCGACGAGGGGCTCACTGCCCGGCTTCACCGTGAAGGTGAGGGCGTGGCGCACGATGCCGTCGCCGCGCCGGGGGGCCGGTGCCGGTGCCAGGGCGGCCAGGCGGTCGGGCGCCGGGGTGGTGCCGGTCACCCGCATCACGCTGAACCGCAGCGAGCGGGTGTCGCGCACGCAGCCGTGCAACGGCTGGACGGAGGCGACGTGGTCCTCGCTGTTCACCCACGCGAGGAAGCGTGGGGCGCTCTCCCATTCGCTGGTGATGAGCCACTGCGAGGGATTCTCGATTGACTGGCACAGTTCGTCGCTGATGTGGCCGGGCACGGACGCCACGTGATTGCGCAGGCGCTCGTACACCTCCAGGAACTGGTTCTGAGCCCCGTCGTACAGGTCCAGCAGCAGTACGACCCGAAGCCTCGAGCCGTCGAAGGCGGACTGGGATATCCGTTCAGACAAGGTTGTCATCGTTCACACTCCTTCGAGACTTCTCGGTCGCCACGGGGCGGCGCCACCCGAACCCGATCGTTGTCCGTTGGCGCCATGCGCGCGAGAGGGGAGCACCAAGCGGGTGAACGGGCGAGGGAAGCGCCCTCGCACAGGGCATGGAAGAAGCCATGAAGGAAAACGTCGACCACCGCGTCCCTGTCCTCATCGTGGGCGGCTCGCTGGTGGGCCTGTGCACCTCGCTCTTCCTGGGCCGGCACGGCATCGAACACATGCTGGTCGAGAAGCACGCGGGTACCTCCACGCATCCGCGCGGACGCGGTATCAACGTACGGACCATGGAGCTGTTCCGCGTCGCCGGTGTGGAGGCCCGGATCCGCGAGGCCGCATCGGTCCTGGCCGACAACCACGGCATCCTCCAGGGCGGCTCCCTGACCGGTGACGACCAGGAGTGGCTGTTCCAGGAGATCGATCCCGGTGGCGCGCTCGCCCGTTTCAGCCCGTCGGCATGGTGCCTGTGCAGCCAGAACGACATCGAGCCGGTCCTGATGTCCGTGACCCCCACCCTCGGGGCGGAGCTGCGGTTCTCCACCGAGCTCCTCTCCTTCAACCTCGACGACACCGGTGTGACCGCGCTCGTGAAGAACCGGGAGACCGGGGAGCACAGCACCGTGCGCGCGGACTACCTCGTCGCCGCCGACGGGCCCCGCAGCCCCGTCCGGGAGCAGCTGCGCATCGGCCAGAGCGGCCACGGAGACCTGTTCCACAACGTGAGCATCACCTTCCGGTCCCGCGGCCTCGCGGAGGTGGTCGGCGAACGCCGCTTCATCGTCTGCTACCTGACCAAGCCCGACGCGGACGGCGCCCTGCTGCCCGTAGACAACCGCGAGCGGTGGGTCTTCCACGCGCCCTGGCACCCCGACCGGGGCGAGACGATGGAGGACTTCACCGACGAGCGCTGCGTCGCGCACATCCGGCGGGCCGTCGGCGCACCGGACCTGGACGTCGAGATCACCGGGAAGGCTCCGTGGCACGCCGCGGAGCGGGTCGCCGAGCGGTACGCGGCCGGGCGGATCTTCCTCGCCGGCGACTCGGCCCACGAGATGTCCCCCACCGGCGCGTTCGGCTCGAACACCGGCATCCAGGACGCGCACAACCTGGCGTGGAAGCTGGCCGCGGTGCTCGGCGGCACGGCGGGCCCGGGGCTGCTGGAGACCTACGAGAGCGAGCGGCTGCCGGTCGCGCGGGCGACGAGCGAGCGCGCCTCGGCCCGCTCCGCGGAGCACAGCCACCCCGGCTACGAACCCGGCCCGGCCGGGGCCGCCGGCGCGGGGAAGGGTCCGGCCGCCGACTCAGCACCCGGCCGGCGCGGCAGCGGACCGCAGAGCGGGGTGCTGGCCGTGGCCATGGGCTACCGGTACCGGGAGGGCGCCGTCCTGGGCGCCGACCCGGACGCGCCGGTCGTCCCCGAACGGATGCGGCTCACCGGTGATCCGGGGACGCGCGCTCCGCACATGTGGCTCACCGAGTCCGGCGAGCGGAAGTCCACGGTGGACCTCTACGAGCGTTCCTTCGTCGTGCTCTGCGCCGAGGGCAGCCCGTGGCGGGCGGCGGCCCGGTCCGTCGCCAAGCGGCTGGAAGTGGCCGTGGACGCGTACGCGATCGGCACCGGCCCGGAGGCCGACCTGGTGCCCCAGGACGGCGCCGACTGGGCCGAGGTCCACGGCACGACGCCGGCGGGCGCCCTCGTCGTCCGCCCGGACGGCTTCGTGGCCTGGCGCTCCGAGGGGGCGGTGGACGATCCGGAAACCGTGCTCCACAAGGTCATGAGCACGCTGCTGGCCCGTTCCTGACGCCCTCTCCGATCCCCCTGCACCGCCGGACCGCGGGCGGCGCAGGGGGATCGGTCATGTCCGGCCAGTCAAAGTAAACCAATCGGTCTAGGCTGAAAACCAAACGGTTCAGTCTTGACTGTGAACTGGTTCGTGTAGTTCAGTTCAGGCATGGACACCACCGCCGCCACCGTGCGCTCCACCGCCCGCGTCATCCGCCCCTTCCACACCTTCGAGGGGGAGGGCTTTCCCGTCCGCAGGCCCTTCCCGCAGCCCGAACTCCCCTACGTGGACCCCTTCCTGATGGTCGACCAGGTCGGCCCCCACCAGCTCGCCCCCCACGAGGCGAAGGGCGCCCCCGCCCACCCCCACCGCGGGTTCGAGACCATCCAGTACGTCATCGACGGCGCCATGGAGGACATCGACTCCGAGGGCCACAAGCGGGTCATGAACCCCGGCGAGGTCCAGTGGCTCACCGCCGGCTCCGGTCTCGTCCACCTCGCCCGCCCCACCCCCGGCCTGGTCGCCGAGGGGGGACCGCAGCACCTGCTCCAGATATGGGTCAACCTCCCGGCCCGCCTGAAGTCCACGCCCCCGCGCGTCCAGTACGCCTCTGCGGCCGACATCCCCACCGTCACCACCGACGGCGGCGCCGAGCTCAAGGTGATTGCCGGCGCCACCCACGGGGTCACCGGACCCTTCGGGACCCACACCCCCGTGCTGGTGGTGCACGCCCGGCTCGCGGCCGGCGGCCGCGCCGGGTTCTCCGTCCCGCGCGGACACAACGCCATGCTCTACGTCCTGTCCGGCACCGCCGCCACCCCCGACGGCCCGGTCCCGGACGGCCACCTCGCGATCCTCGGCCGGGACGGGGAGCGGTTCACGGTCGAAGCGCCCGGGGCGGCGGCCGAGGTGCTGGTCCTGGCGGGCGAGCCGATCGGCGAGCCCGTGGCCCGCAGCGGCCCCTTCGTCATGAACACCGCGGCCGAACTCCGGCAGGCGGAGATCGACTACCGGCGCGGGCTGATGGGGAGCATCCCCGCGTGAGCGCCCGGTCGAAGACCGAACGGTTCAGTTCATATACTGGACCCCCCTCGCCCGCGACGCAGCAGATCCGAAGGACACCCCCCATGGATGCCGAGACCACGAACGCCACCGACGAGTTCGGGATCCCGATCATCCCCGGCCCCTCCGACGCCGCCCAGCGCAAGCGGCAGGCGATCATCGACGCGGCGGTCACCGAGTTCCTGGCCGAGGGCTACTCCGCGGCCTCCATGGACGCCATCACCACCCGCTCCGGCGTGTCCAAGGCGACGATCTACAAGCACTTCGGCAACAAGGAACGACTGTTCCTCGCGGTCATCGCGGGCATCCTGCCCCGGACCTACGCGGGCCTGGAGCCCTGCAACTCCACCCTCGCCGAGGCCCCCGACCTGCGGGCCGCGCTGATCCGGCTGCACACCGACTGGGCCCGGGTGCTGCTGAGCCGCGACATCATGTCGCTGCGCCGCCTGGTCATCGGGGAGACCGAGCGCTTCCCGCAGCTCGGCCAGCTCTGGTACCGCGTCACCTACGACATGAACAACGGGCCGATGGCCGAGGCCGTCGCCGAACTCAACGCGCGCGGGCGGCTCGACGCCCCCGATCCCGCGCTCGCCGTCCAGCAGCTGGTCGCGTCCACCGTCGGCGTCCTCCAGCTGGTGCACACCTTCGCCCCCGGCTCGGAGGTCGACGACGCCGAGCTCGACCGCGTCATCTCCTCCGGGGTCGACCTCTTCCTGGCGCGCTACGGCGTCCCGGGCGCGAAGTAGGCGTCAGGGGCCGGTTCCGCGCGGGCCCCGTCACCGACGAGGGACGCGACGTGGTCGGTGATCGTGTCGAGGATGTCCGCCGAGGCGGGGACGGCGTCCTTGCCGAGGACGAGCAGGCTCAGGGTCAGCCCGTCGGTCATCGCCGCCAGGTAGCGGGCCAGCGTGCGCACCGGGACACGGAGTTCGAAGTGCATGCTGCGGCCCAGCTCCTCGATGAGCGCCGTGTAGGTGTCGGCGTACAGCTCGTACTGGCGGCGCGCGAGGTGCTCGAAGCCCGGCTGGCGCAGCGCGTACTGCGTGAGCTCGTAGGTGAGCATGTGCTCGCCGGGGTGGGCGCACACGTGGTTCCAGTACGCCTCGAAGCCGGCCCGGATGGTCTCCCGGAGGGTGGCCCGCGGCCGGATCGCCTCCTTCACCACCGTGATGTAGTGCTCCGTGATCGCCTCGATGACCGACTCCAGCAGCACCTGCTTGGAATCGAAGCAGTAGTGGAAGACGCTCAGCGAGACGCCCGCCTCGGCCGCGATGGACCGGGTCGTCGTCTTCGCGACGCCGTCGCGGGTCATCGCGCGGAGCGCGGCCTCGGTGAGCTGCCGGCGCCGCTCGGCCAAGGACTGCCGTGCCATGCGGTTCCCTTCGCGGTCGGGGAAGGCGGCAGCGGGGCGGGGGACCGGACCGGCCCCCGCC
>NZ_JBHUSC010000066.1:0-32829 GCF_042673805.1 Streptomyces sp. NPDC057010
CCCGCCGGACGAAGCAACTCCGGAAAGGGCGCCGAACATCGAAGCCCGTCCCGGACGACACCCCACCCCGCCCCCGGCCCCGGCCCACCCGCACCGCGCCTACACCGGGCCCAAGCCCGGCCCACACCGCGCCCTACGAGGGAACTCAGCGCTCCAGGACCAGCGCGATGCCCTGCCCGACGCCGATGCACAGCGCCGCCATCCCCGTACCGGAGCCCGCCGCCGCCAGCTGGTGCGCGACCGCCCCGGCCAGCCGTGCCCCGGAGGCGCCGAGCGGGTGACCGATCGCGATGGCGCCGCCGCGCGGGTTGACCACGGCCGGGTCGAGCTCCGGCCAGGCGGCCAGACACCCCAACGCCTGCGCGGCAAAAGCCTCGTTGAGCTCGAAGGCGGCCAGATCGCCGAGCGACCGCCCCGCCTTGGCCAGCGCCCGCTGGACGGCGTCCACCGGACCCAGACCGAAGAGCTGCGGCTCGATGCCGGTGACGGCCGAGGCGCTGATCCGGGCGAGCGGCTCCCGGCCGGTGGCCTCCAGCCCCGCCTCGTCGGTCAACAGCAGGGCGGCGGCACCGTCGTTGAGCGGAGAGGCGTTGCCGGCCGTCACGGTGCCGCTGCCCTCCGAGCGGAAGGCGGGCTTGAGGCGGGCCAGGGCCTCGGGAGTGGAGCCCTCGCGGATGCACTCGTCGCGCACCAGGTCCACCCCGGGGTACGGCACGACCTCGTCCTCGTACAGTCCGGCGTTCCAGGCGGCGGCCGCCTTGTGGTGGCTGTCCAGGGCGAAGGCGTCCTGCGCCTCGCGCGTGATCCCGTGCTTCTCGGCGACGAGTTCGGCGCCCTCGCCGAGCGATCCGGTCCACTCCGCGGGCATGCGCGGGTTGGTCATCCGCCAGCCGAGGGTGGTGGACCACATCTGCTGGTGCCCCGCGGGAAAGGCCCGTTCGGGCTTCTGCACCACCCAGGGGGCGCGGCTCATCGACTCGACGCCGCCCGCGATGGCGACGGAGGCGTCGCCGAGGGCGATGGCGCGGGCCGCCTGGATCACGGCTTCCAGGCCGGAGCCGCAGAGCCGGTTGACGGTGACGCCGGGGACGCTCACCGGAAGTCCGGCCAGCAGCACGGCCATGCGCGCGACGTCGCGGTTGTCCTCGCCCGCACCGTTGGCGTCGCCGAAGACGACGTCGTCGATGCGCGCGGGATCGAGGGTGGGCGTACGGTCCACCAGTGCGCGCACCACGTGGGCGGCGAGGTCGTCCGGCCGGACTCCGGCGAAGGCCCCGCCGAACTTGCCGATCGGGGTGCGGACGGCGTCGACGACGTAGACGTCGCGGACGGTGCGGATGCTCATGGGGTCTCTCCTGGGCGGATCCGTACGGGCGGTGGCGCATCGGTGCCGGTGTGTGCACCGGACGCCGCCGGCCGCGCCCGGTGGGGCGCGCCCGCAGTCTCCGTCCGCACGTCACCGCCTGTCAACGGCCCCCCTACAGCAGCGGGCCGCGGCCGGGGCGGCCCGCCCGGCCCGACCCCGCGCGGGCCCGGTCCCGTCAGGTCGACTCGCGGCCGATGGCAGTCGCCGCCATCAGGTCGTGCCGCTGCACGGCCTCCGAGGGTTCGCGCACCGCGTGGTCCACCAGCGAGGCGAGGTGCTCACCGGTCGGCAGCTCGATCTGCACCGTGCTCAGGCGCGGCCGCAGCAGCCGGCCGAGCAGCAGGTCGTCGGCGCCGATGACGGCCACGTCCTCGGGGATGCCCAGCCCCTCGTCCTGGAAGGCCCGCATCAGCAGCATCGCGTACTCGTCGTTGTACGCGAAGGCCCCGTCCAGCCCGAGCCCGCGCCAGCGGGCGGCGAGGGCGGCGGCCGATTCCTCGGTGTAGGCCATCGGCAGGGCCTCGACCTCGGCGCCGGCCACCGAGCGGGCACCCGCCAGGCGGGGCGCGGAGAACAGTTCCAGCCCCTCCTCCTCGGGAACGATCACGCCGATCCGCCGCCGGCCGCGCCCGACCAGGTGGGCGGCGGCCCGTACGCCGACCTCCTCCTGGTTCATGACCAGCGCGTGCGCCCCCGGGACGCCGACCGGCCCCATGGTGATCACCGCGCGCGCCCCGGCCCGCTTGAGTGTGGCGACGTTGTGCGCGGAGAGCGTGATCTCGCCGAGGGAGATCACCGCCACCGGGCGCAGCTCCGCCCAGGCGCGGGCGGCCTCGTCCCCGGTGAGGCCGAGGCTGCCGTACTGGACCACCGTGTAGTCGAGGCTGCGCAGGGCCCGTTCGAGCTCGTTGAGGAAGGTGCTGTACAGCCGCCCTATCGGTACGTGCGAGGTGGGCAGCAGCACGATCCGGGTGTGCCCCGCGCGCAGGCTGCGGGCGGCCGCGTGCGGGACGTACCCGAGCTCCTCCGCGGCCTCGCGGACCTTGCGGCGGGTCGGCTCGCTGATGCGCACCGCCTCCGCGTTGTTCAGCACGTACGAGACCGTGGCCCGCGAAACGCCCGCGAGCCGGGCCACGTCGGCGCTGGTGGGCACCGGGGGCGGCGGCTGCGGTGGCTGCGGGGATTTCGATGACTGGGACATTGCCGTGGCATCTTTCCAGACCGGTTGCGCCCGGGGGCTAGCGGATGGCCGGAAACGGATGCTACACAGTGGTTACACGATTCATTGACACGTGTAACTACGGCGCCACATCCCCCGCACCGGGTGTGTCTCCGCACGTGTCCCGCCGTGCCGTCGCCCTGTCGCGCTCCGACGCACCCCCGCCGTCGCGACAGGGCGGCGCGCACTCCTCCCGCCCCTCCCCGCAACCCGCCGCAGGCACCCCTCATCCGCACGCACCCGCCCTGGAGGGCACCGTGGCCCTTTCCTCCCCCGGCACCGGCAACACCACCGCCGCCACCACCGATGCAGCCGCGCCCTCCGGCCCCGGACGCGGGCTGCTCCCGCTGCTGCTGGTCGGGAACTCCGCGATGTACGCCCTGTACGTGGGCGTCGCCGGCGTCCTGCTCGCGCTCCAGGTGGAAGACATCGACCCGGCGAACAAGGTCTCCAACTTCGGCCTGATCGCAGGGGTCTCGGCGATCTTCGCGACCGTCTTCAACCCCGTCGCGGGCGCCCTCTCCGACCGCAGCGGACGGCGCAACCCCTGGATCCTGGGCGGTGGCCTGGCCGCCGTCCCGGCGATGTTCCTGCTCGGCTTCGCCGACACGATCCTGCTGATCACCATCGCCTGGTGCCTCGGGCAGGCCGTCATGAACGTCTACCAGGCCGCCATCACCTCCGTGGTCCCCGACCGGGTGCCGATAAGCGCCCGCGGCAAGGCCTCCGCGGCCGTGGGCCTCGGCCTGCCCTTCGGCTCCACCCTCGGCGCGCTGGCCGGCGCGGCCTTCTCCGACGACTACCGCACCGGCTACCTCGTCTTCGGCGCGCTCGTGGCGGGGGCGGCGGTCCTCTTCACCGCCTGCACCCGCGAACAGCGGCTCCCCGCCCGCGCGCCGCTGCCGGTCAAGGCACAGCTCGCCGCCTTTGCCAGCGCGCTGCGCAACCACGACTTCCGCTGGGCCTTCATCGGGCGGGCGCTGCTGATCCTCGGCTACTTCGCGGTGACCGGGTACCAGCTGTACATCCTCCAGGACCACACCGTGCTGCCCGACGGCATGGAGCCGGAGGCGGCGGTCGCGGTGTTGATGCCGCTGAACAGCGTGGCGATGGTCGTCTCCACCGTCCTGGGCGGCTACCTATCCGACCGGTTCGACCGCCGCAAGCTCTTCGTCGGCGCCTCCGCCCTGCTGTCCGCGGTCGCGCTCGTGATCCCGGCGTTGTCGACCGGCTGGACCGCGATGCTGGCCTTCTCGGTCGTCAACGGGCTGGCGTTCGGCTGCTACATGGCCGTAGACACGGCGCTCGTGACGATGGTGCTCCCCAAGGCCGAGGACGCGGCCCGGGACATGGGTGTGCTCAACATCGCCAACGCCGGCCCTCAGATCATCGCGCCGTTCGTCGCCTCGGTCGTCGTCTCGCTCAGCGGCGGGTACACCGCCCTGTTCGTCATCGCGGCCGTGCTGTCGGTGGCGGGCGCCCTCGCCGTGAAGCCGATCCGCGGCGTGCGCTGACGCGCGCCCCCTCGTCCGTACGCATCCGCGGGCAACAAAAAGACAGAGAACAGAAAACAGAGAACAGAGGAAGGCACCACCGTGCAGCTGCACACCCACACCTGGGGCGAGGGCGACCGCATCGCCCTGCTGATCCACGGCATCATGGCCGACCACCGGACCTGGCGCCGGGTCGGCCCCGCCCTCGCCGACCGCGGCTACCGCGTCATCGCCGTGGACCTTCGGGGCCACGGCGCCAGCGGCCGCGGCGAGTACAGCCCCGAGCTCTACGCCGACGACGTGGTCGAGACGCTGCCCGCCGGGGCCGAACTCGCCATCGGGCACTCCCTGGGCGGTCTGACCCTGTCGCTCGCGGTGGAGCGGCTGCAGCCGCGGCGGGCGGTGTTCTCCGACCCGGGCTGGTACCTGGCGGCGCCGGCCGAGGGGTTCGGGCCGGAGGTGCTCGCGCAGTTCAAGGCGGCCCCCAAGGAGCAGATCCGGGCGATGAACCCGCGCTGGGAGGAGGCGGACGTCGACATCGAGCTGGCGACCCTGGCGGTGTGGGACGAGGCCACCGCGATGGCCCTCGCCCCGCTGATGGGATCGGACCTGATGCCGGCCGCGCCGGTGGTCCCCTCGCTCGTACAGCTCGCCGATCCGAGCCCCCTGATCACGCAGGAGCGGGCGGAGATCCTCAAGAGCCGCGGTTTCGAGGTGCGTTCGGTGGCCGGGGCCGGACACACCATCCACCGCGACGACTTCGACGGGTTCATGTCCTCTCTGGAGGGCTGGATCTAGTCACCCGCCACCCCTTCCGGTCCCGGCGGGCCGACCATGCGCACCGCGTCCCCGACCTGGATCCGCCCCGGCCGGGCGACCGTGGCCAGCGCGTCCAGCCGCGTGCCGTGCTCCCGCGCGATGGCGCGCAGGACCAGCGGCGAGTGCGGCAGGCCGCGCTGGGCTTCGTTGGTCATCACGCACCGCTCGCTGGAGCGCTCGAACCGCACCCGCAGGTCATCGCCGATGCGCGCCACGCCGCCGAACCAGTCGTCCTCCACGAACGGCCGGGTACCCGGCGGCGTCCGCACGAGCAGGTTCGGCCGGAAGCGCCGCTCGTCGACGGGCACCCCCGGTACGGCGGCACGGACCCAGTCGAGGGTGGCGGTGGTGAGCAGGCTCAGCGGAAGCTGATCGAAGTGCGAGACCGTGCCCTCACGGGCCACCTCGACGTCCTCGCGCCCCAGGTAGCCCCGCCGGAACCTGCGCGTGTTCTTCCCTGAGCCGAACCTGCCCTCGGTATCGCGCACCGCGTAGAGGCGGTCGCCGACGAGACCCCGGTCGTCGACGGCGGCCGTGTCCAGCCGCTCCCCGCCGGTGGACATGATGGGGTACCGCCAGATCCGCTCGACGGTGCCCAGCAACGCGCCCGCGTCCATGTGTGCGTCCCTCAGTCGGTGACGAGGGCCATGAC
This sequence comes from Streptomyces sp. NPDC057010, assembly GCF_042673805.1. Classification (NCBI taxonomy): domain Bacteria; kingdom Bacillati; phylum Actinomycetota; class Actinomycetes; order Kitasatosporales; family Streptomycetaceae; genus Streptomyces; species Streptomyces sp. NPDC057010. Next base: position 5,550 of record NZ_JBHUSC010000066.1, read on the forward strand.
GAGGCCGTCGTACCCCTTGCTGCCGACGGTCTGCAGGGCGGTGGCGGTCAGTCGGGGGTGCTCGGCGATCAGTTCGGTGAAGCGGCGGACGCCCTGCACCCGCGGGTCGGCGCTGGCGCCGTCGGCCACGGCGCCGTCGCGGACGACGTTGTCTCCGATGATGACGCTCCCGGGCCGGGTGAGTTCGAGGGCCCACGCCAGGTAATCGGGATTGGACGGCTTGTCGGCGTCGATGAAGACGAGGTCGAACGGAGCGAGGTCCGTGAGCTGCGGAAGGACGTCGACGGCGCGGCCGCGGCGGATGTCGACGACGTGGTCCAGGCCGGCGCGGGCGATGTTGGCGGCGGCGACGTCCGCGCACCGGTCGTCGACCTCCAGCGTGACCAGCCGGCCGCCCTCGGGCAGGGACCGGGCGAGCCAGATGGTGCTGTAGCCGCCCAGGGTGCCGATCTCCAGGATGGTGCGGGCCCCGCGGATGCGGGCCAGGAGGTGCAGCAGTTTGCCCTGGTTGGGGGCGACTTGATGAGGCGGCAGCCCCGCGGCTTCGCTGTCCCGCACGGCGGCCCTCAGCGCCTCGTCCTCCTCGACGAGCAGCCCGTCGAAGTAGGCGTCGACGGCCGTCCAGGTCTGCCGGTTCATGCGCGATCCCCTCCTCATGGGTGAGTTTTCAAAAGGAACTTACTACGGATCCCACTGCTCCGGCGGTTTTCGCGGGTCCGGGTTCCGCCCGGCGGGGTCCCGAGCCAGTAACCTCACCCGGATGACGGCACTTTCCCACCACGGCAACGACCACCTCCACCAGCCCGGCCGCGACGGGGCCACCGCCACCGTCGAGGCCTATCCGCGCGCCATCGGCCCGGTCCGGACCGAGTACGCGCCGGACCCCGACGGGGATCCGGACCCGGGCGAGATCGTCTGGACCTGGGTCCCGTACGAGGAGAACGACGGCCGCGGCAAGGACCGCCCCGTGCTGGTGGTGGCCCGGGAGGCGGGCGGGAGCACGCTGCTCGCCGTCCAGCTGTCGAGCAAGCGCCACGACGCCGACCGGGAGTGGGTGCCGATCGGCTCCGGCCCCTGGGACTCGGCGGGGCGGGAGTCCTGGGTGGACGTGGACCGGGTGCTGCGCGTGCACGAGTCGGGCATGCGCCGCGAGGCGTGCGCGCTGGACCGCGCCCGCTTCCGCCTGGTGACCGAACGGCTCCGCGAGCGGTACGGCTGGCGCTGACGGCCGCGACCGGGGGCCCTCAGGCCGGGAAGGCCCGGTCGAAGGGCTCGCGGGTGCGCGGGTCGCGGTCCAGGATGCCGAACGCGACCCGCTCGAAGACGCCGGCGAAGCGGCCCGTGAGCAGCGCCCGGAAGGCCTCCGCGACCTGCGCGGGATCGTTGCGGAACACCCCGCACCCCCAGGCCCCCAGCACCAGCCGCTCGTAGCCGCCCAGCGCCGCCACCTCCAGGACGAGCTCGGCACGCCGTGCCAGCGCCGCCGGGATCTCGGCCACCCGCTCCGGCTCCTGGCGCCGGATCGTCCCCGCGTTCGGCGCCGGGGAGGTGAGGAACCCGGCCCGGAACGGCACCTCCAGCAGCTCGCCCCGGTCGTCGCGGAAAACGGGGACCCCGGGCGAGTGAATCACCCGGTCGGTGTAGAAGGTGCTGCGCTCCGCGCGGTGGACCTCGTAGTACTCCGGAGCCTCCAGCAGCGTCTCGTACAGCGCCGAGGCGCGGCACAGCGCCTCCTCCTGGGCCTTCGCGCCGCGGACGTAGCCGCCCCCGGGATTCCGGGCCGACGCGAAGTTCAGCACCGCCACCCGGGCCGTCCCCTCCGGCTGGTCCAGACCGGCCTGGGCGAGCCTGCGCGCGGCGGCCAAACTGCACTCCCCCGTGACCTCGAAAGCCGTCCGGGCACCTCCCCGAACGACCTCTTCGTCTGGAATGACGCGGTTTGGTCCATATATTCTGGTTCCTGCCCTGGCCTCCGCCAGGGCGACGGCCAGGGAGACCTGCCGCCCCGACCGCGTCCGGTAGCCGCCGGCCGCCAGGATGTCCGCATTCTCCCGCGCGATCTCGCGCAATCTGCTGCTCACGCCGCCATCCTCCGCACTCCGATCCCCGGCGGCAAAGGCATTGTTGACCGAGAGACGGGTAGGCACGGGTGATGTCATGGCCGACGACGGGAGACGAGGACCCGCTCATGTCACAGGCACAGGACCCACCGCCCGAACCCTCCATCACCGAGACCCAGGCCGAGGAACTGATCCACGGCATATGTTTCAAGACCGGCCCGCCCCGCTTCCTCGGAGCGGAGCTCGAATGGCTGGTCGTCGACGCCGAACGCCCCGGGGAGCCCGTTTCCGCCGAGCGGCTGCGCTCCGCGCACGCCGCGGCCCGAGCCCTTCCCCTGAGCTCCCGGGTGACCGTGGAGCCCGGCGGCCAGCTGGAACTCAGCTCGGCCCCCGCCGACTGCCTCACCGGCTGCGTGGACGGACTGCAGGCCGACCTCACCGCCGTACGGGCCGCCCTCGCCGCCCAGGGCCTGGTCCTGCGCGGGGACGCGCAGGACCCGCGCCGCCCCTACCGCCGCCTGCTGGCCAGCCCGCGCTACGACGCGATGGAGGCCTACTTCGACCGCACCGGTCCGGCCGGGCGCGCCATGATGTGCGGCTCCGCCTCCGTACAGGTCTGCGTGGACGCAGGGCACGAGGAGCCCGGGGCCCTCGGCCACGGCCGGCGCTGGCGGCTGGCGCACCTGCTGGGCGCGGTCCTGGTGGCCGCCTTCGCCAACTCCCCCGCCCGCGAGGGCCCGTACGCCGGCTGGCGCAGTGCCCGCCAGGGGAACTGGTCCGACATCGACAGCCGCCGGGCGCTCGCCCCGCCGCTGGACACCCCGCCGCGCGTCGCCTGGACCCGGCAGGCGCTGGACACCGAGGTGATGTGCGTACGGTCCTACGACGGCGGGCCGTGGGCGGCGCCCCGGGGGATGACCTTCCGCGACTGGCTGCGCGCGGGCGGTCCGGGCGGGCTGCGGCCCCCCACCGCCGGGGACCTGGACTACCACCTGACCACGCTGTTCCCGCCGGTCCGGCCGCGCGGCCACCTGGAGCTGCGGATGATCGACGCGCAGCCCGGCGACGACGGCTGGCTGGTCCCGGTCGCCGTGGTGCACGCGCTGTTCGACGATCCGCAGACCGCCGAGACCGCCTACCGCGTGGCCAAGGCGCTGGCCGACACCTACGGGACGCGGCCCGCGCCCCGCAATCCGCTCTGGCGGTCGGCGGCCCGCCACGGCCTCGCCGATCCGGAGCTGCGGGCGGCCGCCACGGCCTGCTTCCGGGCCGCCGCGGAGGCGCTGCCCCGGCTCGGCGCGAGCGCGCACGTCCGGGACACGGTCGGCGCCTTCACCGAGCGGTTCGTCCTGCGCGGCCGCTGCCCGGCGGACGACCCACCCGACCGGCGGCAGGACCCCTGGCCCGATCCGCGGCCCGATCAGCACCCCGACCGCCGTGCCCGCCACCGCTCCCACCGCCCGGCCACCGGGAAGGAAGCCCGCCCGTGACCACCGAATCCCACCCCGGACTGCGGGAACGGGCGGCCGCCGCCCTGACCGCCGCACGTGCCCGTACCGCCGCGCTCACCGACGCCGTGACCGACGAGGACCTCACCGCACAGCACTCCCCCCTCATGTCCCCGCTGGTCTGGGACCTGGCGCACATCGGGAACCAGGAGGAGCTCTGGCTGCTGAGCCGCGTCGCCGGACGCGAGTTCATGCGCCCCGAGATCAACCCCCTCTACGACGCCTTCCAGCACCCCCGCTCCGAGCGGCCGAAACTGCCGCTGCTCGGACCGGCCGAGGCCCGCCGGTACGCGGCCGAGGTGCGCGGCCGGGTCTTCGACCTGCTGGAGCGCACCCCGCTGGAGGGCACCGCCCTCCTCGACGACGGCTTCGCCTTCGGGATGATCGCGCAGCACGAACAGCAGCACGACGAAACCATGCTGATCACCCATCAGCTCCGGCGGGGCGCGCCCGTCCTGACCGCCCCGGAGCCGGACGCCCCGTACGATCCGCCGCTCGCGGCCGAAGTCCTCGTCCCCGGCGGCCCGTTCACGATGGGCACCTCCGCCGAGCCGTGGGCGCTGGACAACGAGCGCCCGGCCCACCCCCGGGAGACCGGGCCGTTCTGGATCGACACGGTGCCGGTGACGAACGGCGCGTACCTGGCCTTCATCGCCGACGGCGGCTACCACGACGAGCGCTGGTGGGCGCCGGCCGGCTGGGACCAGATCCGTGAACACGGCATCGAGGCACCGCTGTTCTGGCACCGGGAGGCGGGCCAGTGGCTGCGGCGGCGCTTCGGGGTGACCGAGCCGGTGCCCGACGAGGAGCCGGTGGTCCACGTCAGCTGGTACGAGGCCGACGCCTACGCCCGCTGGGCGGGGCGCCGGCTGCCCACGGAGGCGGAGTGGGAGAAGGCCGCCCGGCACGATCCGGGGAGCGGCCGCTCCACCCGCTACCCGTGGGGCGACGCCGACCCGACCCCCGCGCACGCCAACCTGGGCCAGCGCCACCTGCGCCCGGCGCGCGCGGGCAGCTATCCGGCCGGGGCCTCCCCGCTCGGCGTGCGCCAGCTCATCGGCGACGTGTGGGAGTGGACGGCTTCCGACTTCCTGCCGTATCCGGGGTTCCGGGCCTTCCCGTACCGCGAGTACTCGGAGGTGTTCTTCGGCCCGGAGCACAAGGTGCTGCGGGGTGGCTCCTTCGCGGTGGACCCGGTGGCCTGCCGGGGCACCTTCCGCAACTGGGACCTGCCGGTCCGGCGGCAGATCTTCTCCGGCTTCCGGACCGCGAGGGACGTCTGATGTGCCGTCATATCGCCTATCTGGGCCCGGCGATACCCCTCGGGCGGCTGCTGAGCGAGCCCGAGCACTCGCTGGTGCGCCAGTCCTGGGAGCCGCGGCGCCAGCGCAGCGGCACGGTCAACGCCGACGGCTTCGGCATCGGCTGGTACGCGGAGGGCGACCCGGTGCCCGCGCGCTACCGCCGGGCCGGGCCCGTCTGGTCGGACCTCACCTTCACCGATCTCGCCCGCGTGGTGCGCAGCGGTGCCGCGCTGGCCGCCGTACGCGATGCCACGCGGCCGGGCGCGGACGGGGAGGCCGCGGCGGCGCCGTTCGCGGACGGGCCGTGGCTGTTCAGCCACAACGGCTCGATACGGGACTGGCCGGACTCGGCGGCTCCGCTCGCGCTCGGCCTGCCGCCCGAGGAGCTGCTCCAGCTGGCCGCGCGCACGGATTCGGCGCTGGTCTGGGCGCTGGTCCTGCACCGGCTGCGCTCCGGTGACGATCTCGGCACGGCCCTCGCCGAGGCCGTCCGGGAGGTGGCCGAGGCCGCTCCGGGCTCCCGGCTGAACCTGCTGCTGACCGACGGCGTGACCATCGCCGCGACGGCCTGGGGCGATTCGCTCTGGTACCTGGCCGACCCGGAGGCGCAGCGCGTCGTGGTGGCGTCCGAGCCGTACGACGACGATCCGCGCTGGTTCGAAGTACCCGACCTGACCCTGCTGACCGCCACCCGTGCCCGGGTCCACCTGACCCCGCTCAAGGAGACCCCGCCGATGGAGAAGGAGCGCCCGTGAGTGACTTCCAGCTGACCCGGACCCTCGACGAGCACGCCGCCGAGGCCGCGCTGCGCGCGGACGTGCTGCACGGGATGACCCACACCCCGAAGGTGCTGCCCCCGAAGTGGTTCTACGACGCGCGGGGCAGTGAACTCTTCGAGGAGATCACCCGGCTGCCCGAGTACTACCCGACGCGCGCGGAGCGGGAGATCCTGCTGGAGCGGGCGCAGGAGATCGCCTCGGCCAGCGGGGCGCGGACCCTGGTGGAGCTGGGCTCCGGCTCCTCGGAGAAGACCCGGCACCTGATCGAGGCGCTGCCCGCGCTGGACACGTACATTCCGGTGGACGTGAGCGAGAGCGCCCTGCGCGGCGCGGCGCAGACCCTGCTCGCGGCGCATCCGGGGCTGCGGGTGCACGCGCTGCTGGCGGACTTCACGGCCGCCCTGCACCTGCCGGAGTCCCCGGGGCCCCGGCTCGTGGTGTTCCTGGGCGGCACGATCGGGAACCTGCTGCCGCCGGAGCGGGCGGTGTTCCTGGCGTCCGTACGGGCGATGCTGTCACCCGGGGACGCGCTGCTGATCGGCACGGACCTCGTGAAGGACGAGGCCGTGCTGGTGGCGGCCTACGACGACGCGCAGGGTGTGACGGCCGAGTTCAACAAGAACGTGCTGGCCGTCATCGACCGTGAGCTGGGCGCGGACTTCCACACCGGCGACTTCGAGCACGTGGCGGTGTGGAACCGGGAGCAGGAGTGGATCGAGATGCGGCTGCGGGCCCGGTCGGAGGTGCTGGTGAAGATCCGGGCGCTGGATCTGGTGGTGCCGTTCGAGGCGGGTGAGGAGATCCTGACGGAGGTCTCCGCGAAGTTCCGTCAGGAGGGTTTGCGCAAGGAACTGGCCACGGCCGGGCTTGAGCTGACGCAGTGGTGGACGGACACGGCCGGCCGTTTCGCGCTGTCGCTGTCGGTCGCCGACGGCGGCGCCGACTCCGACTCCGACCCGGTGGGCTGAGCGGGGATGCCGGGCAGCGGCCGTGCGCTGACGGCGTCGGCGACCGCCTGCTGAGCCGCGGCCGCGAGGTCCCGCCGGTCCGCGTGGCGGCCCGGCGGGATCCGCGGCAGCAGTCTGACCTCGGCGCGCACCCCGCGGGCCCGGGCGATCCGCCACAGGGAGGCCGTCAGGGGGTCGTCGCCGACGAAGGCGGGCTCCCCGGCCATGTGCCCCTCGCCGCGCAGGTAGGCGAGGAGTACGGGCTGTACGGGCACGCGCGCGTCCAGGGCCGACTGGAAGGCGGCCCTGCGGAACGGGCCCCGGGCGCGCCCGCACCACGTGGAGCCCTCGGGGAAGACGGTGATCCGGTCGCCGGCCAGCAGGGCGCGGGTGACGGTCGCGACGGTGTCGGGCAGGGCCCGGATCCGGTCGCGTTCGATGAACAGGGTGCCTGCCTGCGCGGCGAGCCGGCCGAGGACCGGCCAGGCCCGGATGTCGCTCTTGGCGAGCATCCGGCAGGGCATGACGGCGGCGACGAGCGGGATGTCCAGCCAGGAGATGTGGTTGGCGACGACGAGGCGGCCCCCGTCGGGGCCGGGGCTGCCGTGCACGGTGATCCGTATCCCGAAGGCGCGCACCAGCGCGGCCGACCAGGCCCGTACCAGCGCGTGGCGGGGGCGGGCCGGGAGCAGCCGGACCGGTGGGGCGCCCAGGACCCCGGCGAGGATCAGGGCGACGGCGGCGGTGAGCCGCAGTACCGCGTGCGGGACGCTCGCGGTGCCCCCCTCGTGGCCGGCGCAGGCCTCGGGGGTGCAGGGCGAGGTGGGCAGCCAGACGCTCATGCGCCCGGGGCGAGCGAGAGGAAGTGCTTGAGGTAGCGCGGGTTCGTGCGGCGCAGGGAGAGCAGCACGTACAGGTCCGCGCAGCCGAACTCGGCGTCGAGGGCGGGCTCTCCGCAGACCCAGGCGCCCAGGCGCAGGTAGCCGCGCAGCAGCGGGGGCAGTTCGGTGCGGGCGGGGAAGGAGATGCCCTCGGGGTCCCACGGCAGGTGCGGGGTGACGCGGTACTCCTGCGGGGCGAGGGCGCGGCGCAGGGCGCTCTCGCGGGTGGCGGCGGCCAGCACTCCGCCGTCGGCGAGCGGTATCGAGCAGCAGCCGGCGAGCCAGTTGTGCCCGGAGCGGTCCATGTAGCGGGCGAGGCCGGCCCAGATGAGGGCGATGACGGCGCCGTTGCGGTGGTCGGGGTGGACGCAGGAGCGGCCCACCTCGACGAGGTCGGGGCGGATGGGGGCGAGGGCGGAGAGGTCGAACTCGCCGTCGGAGTAGAGGCGTCCGGCGACGGCGGCGCGCTCGGGGGGCAGCAGCCGGTAGGTGCCGACGACCTGCTCGGTCTCCTCCTCGACGACGAGCAGGTGGTCGCAGTAGGCGTCGAAGGCGTCGATGTCGAGGCCCGGCTCGGGGCTGTTCAGGCGGGCTCCGAGCTCGCCGGCGAAGACCTGGTGGCGCAGGCGCTGGGCGGCGCGCACCTCAGCCTCGTCGCGGGCGAGGCGGACGGCGTAGCGGGGGCCCTCGGCGGGCACGGCGGCCGCAGCCGGGGTGACGACCGGGGCGGCGGGGGGAAGCGGGGAGGGGGACAGGGGTGCGATGGTCATGGCGGCTCCTGAACCGGGCACGGTGGGCCAGGCCGGCAGGTGCGTGGCCTGGCTCCTTTACTTCTTCCGTGACCGGCTGGATTCGACATGACCGCTCAGCGGCCCTCGGATGTGCGGACGCTGAACAAGACGCCCCCTCGGTGCGCCCGGGGCCGGCCCGGGTCAGCGGTCGGAGCTGAGCACCTTGCTGATCGTCTCGGAGGCCGTGCGGGCCGCCTGCCTGGGGTCCTGGCCGGTGAGGACGGCCGTCATGAAGGGCTTGATCGGGTTCTTGGCCTCGATCTCGGCCCAGCGAGCCGAGTTCGGGGTGGCCCGGCCCTGGGCCGCTCCGGGGGCCATGGCGGCGGCGCCCTCGTTGCCCTGGACGACGTGGGCGAGGCCGGTCTTGTTCGGTACGTAGCTCATCGTGCGGGCGAGTTCGGTCTGCCATTTCTCGCTGACCAGGGCGGTGATCACGTCGACGGCGTGCTTACGCTGCTTCGTGCGCTCCGGGATGATCAGGTCGGAGCCGCCGGTCAGCACGGAACCGGCCTTGTCGGCGGTCTTGCCGGGGATCGGGAAGAAGCCGAGCTTCCCCTTGAGGGCGGGGTTGGCGGCCTCGATCGCGGCGGCCTGGCCGGGCGGGGCGATGATCTGGGCGACCTGGCCGCGGGCGAAGACCTCGGACTGCGGGGGCGTCTCCTCGTCGGCGTCCTTGGGGCCGTTGCCGAGGGCCTGGAGCTGCTTGTAGAACTCCATGCCGGCCAGGGCCTTCTCGTCGTCGAGCGCGCCGACCCACTGGCCGCTGGTCTCGACGGCGAGTTCACCGCCCTCGTCCCAGACGAAGCCGGCGAGGACGTACCAGTTCTGGCCCGCGAGGTAGATGCCCTGCTGGTCGCCCTTGTCGAGCTTCTGGGTGGTCTGGATCCACTCGGCGCGGCTCTTGGGCACGGACTTGATCCCGGCGTTCGCGAAGAGGTCCTTGTTGTAGATCACGACCCGGTTGGCGGCGTACCACGGCACGCCGTACTGGGCGCCGTTGACGCTTCCCGGGTCGGAGAGGCCCTTGAGCCAGTCCTTGCCGCCCCACTCGCGCAGGCCTTCGAGGGTGAGTTCGGAGAGGCCGCCGGTCTCGATGTACTGGGCCACCTGGGTGTTGCCCACCTCGATGACGTCGGCGCTCTCCTTGCCGGTGCCCTTCAGTACGGCGTTCACCTTGTCGCCGATGCCCGTCCACTCCTGGATCCTGACGTCCAGGTCGACGCCGGGGTGTTCCTTCTCGAAGGTCGCGGTGAACCGGTCGACGAAGTCCTCGGAGGCGCTGCCCTTCATCAGCCAGAGCGTCACCTTCTGCGTGCCCGCGCCCGGGGCGGCCAACTGGCTGCATGCCGTCAGGGCGGTCGCGGCCGCGAGGGCGGCGCACAGGGTGAGGAGGCGCGTTTTCATGGCTTGAAATTGGCATAGACCAATGGGCGGGTCAAGGGACCTGCGCTCCGGATTGTTCACGCAAAGTTCGCGGAGGCGGACTTACTGGGGCACCGTAGAACCAGGCCATAGCCACCCACCGTCGGGAGATCCCCATGTCCAATCACACGTACCGGGTGACCGAGATCGTCGGCACCTCCCACGAGGGCATCGATCAGGCCATCCGCAACGGGATCGCCCGGGCGGGGCAGACCGTGCGGAACCTGGACTGGTTCGAGGTCGTCCAGGTGCGCGGGCACATCGAGAACGGCGCCATCGCCCACTACCAGGTGGGCCTGAAGGTCGGCTTCCGCCTCGACGGCGAGGACTGACCCCGGGCCGCGTTCAGGTCCGGCCCTCACCCTCCTGGGCGTCCTTGAGCTCGGGCGCCTCCGCCGCCCAGTCCGCCAGGACCACCCGGAAGCCCGCCGCGCGCGCCGCCTGGACGACCAGTTCGTCGTCGTCCACCAGCACGCGCACGTCCCGGCCCCGGGCGATCCGCTGGAGCGCCTCCAGCTTCGTCGTCCGGGCCGGCCGCCGGTCCTGGTTCCCGCGCATCCACACCCGGCCCCCGGGCAGGCCGTGCCGGGCGAGCCACTCCTCGGTGTCCGCGCGGCAGCGCTCCGGGCGGCCGGTCAGGTACACCACCTCGCAGTCGGCCGCGCTCTCCACCGCCAGCGCCACCCCGCGCCCGAGCGGCGGATCGGCCGGGGCGGCGCCGAAGAAGCCGGCCCAGTCGCGGGGGCGGCGTTCCAGGAAGTGCTGGCGGTGACCGGTGTCGGCGAGGGTGTTGTCGATGTCGAAGACGGCCAGCGGCCGGTGCGTGTTCTCGCTCATCCGGCCACCCTAGGCACAGGCGGGCGAATCCGGACCGGGGAATCCTGGCGGGCCGCGGGCGTTGAGTCCTGTGTGATCCGAAAACTCTCGATACTCGACCGGTCCCGCACCCGCGAGGGCCACGAGGCCCCGCAGGCCCTGCGCGACACCGTGGAGCTGGCCCGCGCGGCCGAGGAGCTCGGCTACCACCGGTTCTGGGTGTCGGAGCACCACAGCGTGCCCGGGGTCGCCGGCTCGGCGCCCACCGTGCTCGCCGCCGCCGTCGCGGGCGCGACCCGGCGGATCCGCGTCGGCACGGGCGGGGTCATGCTGCCCAACCACCAGCCGCTGGTGGTCGCGGAGCAGTTCGGGGTCCTGGAGGCGCTGTTCCCCGGCCGGATCGACATGGGGCTCGGCCGTTCGGTCGGCTTCACCAACGGGATCCGCCGGGCGCTGGGCCGCGGGATCGGCGACGCCGACGGGTTCGAGGAGCAGCTGGCCGAGCTGCTGGGCTGGCTCGACGGGACCCAGCAGGCCCATCCCGAGGTGCACGCCCGGCCCGCGGAGGGGCTGCGGATACCGGCCTACGTGCTGGCCACCGGCGAAGGGGCCGGGATCGCCGCCCGGGCCGGGCTGCCGCTGGTGGTGGGGGACCTGCGGGCCCGCGGCAAGGTCGCCGACGCCGTCGGGGCGTACCGCAAGGAGTTCCGGCCCTCGGCGTGGGGCGCGGAGCCGTACGTCGTGGTCTCCGGCACGGTGGCCGTCGCCGCCACACCGGAGGAGGCCCGGCGGATCCTGGTCCCCGAGGCCTGGTCCCTCGCCCACTCGCGCACCCGCGGCAGCTTCCCGCCGCTGCGCCCGGCGGAGGAGGTCGAAGCCATGGCCATGACCCCCAAGGAGCGGGAGCTGTACGAGGGAGCGCTGGCCGGGCACGTCCACGGCACCGAGGAGCAGGTCGCGGCCGAGCTGGCCGAGATCGCCGGGCTCACCGGCGCGGACGAACTGCTGGCCACCACCTCCACCTACGACCGGACGGCGCTGCTGGACTCCTACCGCAGGCTGGCACGGATCTCCGGCCTCTAAACTGGGACGAATGCACCACTCCCCCGCACGCGCCGACGCTGACGCCGATCGCCCCGCCGCCGCCTCCCCCGCCCACGACCCCTGCGTACGGGTCCGGGGCGCCCGGGAGCACAACCTGCGCGGGGTCGACGTGGACATCCCGCGCGACGCGCTGACCGTGTTCACCGGCGTCTCCGGTTCGGGGAAGAGCTCGCTCGCCTTCGGCACGCTCTACGCCGAGGCCCAGCGCCGGTACTTCGAGTCCGTGGCCCCGTACGCCCGCCGTCTCATCCACCAGATCGGCGCGCCGAAGGTGGACTCCGTGACCGGGCTGCCGCCGGCCGTCTCGCTGGAGCAGCGGCGCTCCTCCCCCGGCTCGCGCTCCTCCGTCGGCACGGTGACCCTGCTGTCGAACTCCCTGCGCATGCTGTACTCCCGGGCCGGCACCTATCCCGCCGGGGCGCAGCAGCTCGACTCCGACGCGTTCTCCCCCAACACCGCGGCGGGGGCCTGCCCTTCCTGCCACGGCCTGGGGCGCATCCACCGCACCAGCGAGGAACTCCTCGTCCCCGACCCCGGCCTGTCGATCCGTCAGGGCGCCATCGCCGCCTGGCCGGGGGCCTGGCAGGGCAAGAACCTGCGGGACGTCCTGGAGGCGCTGGGCCATGACGTCGACCGGCCGTGGCGGGAGCTGCCGGCGGAGGACCGCGAGTGGATCCTGTTCACCGAGGAGCAGCCGGTGGTCACCGTGCACCCGGTGCGGGAGGCCGAGCGGATCCAACGGCCCTACCAGGGCACGTACATGAGCGCACACCGCTATGTGATGCGGACCTTCGCCGACAGCAAGAGCGCAACCCTCCGGGCCCGCGCCGAGAAGTTCCTGACCGATTCGCCGTGCCCGCATTGCGAGGGGCGGCGGCTGCGGCCGGAGGCGCTGGCCGTGACCTTCGCGGGCCGCGGTATCGCCGAGCTGGCGGCGCTGCCGCTGAGCGACCTGGACGGCGTACTGGCCTCCGCGCCCGTGGCCGGGGAGGCGGCGCGGGTGCTCGCCGAGGACCTGCGCTCCCGGATCGGGCCCGTCGTCGAGCTCGGGCTCGGCTACCTGAGCCTGGACCGCACCGCCCCGACCCTGTCCGCCGGCGAGCTCCAGCGGCTGCGGCTGGCCACGCAGCTGCGGTCGGGGCTGTTCGGGGTGGTGTACGTCCTGGACGAGCCGTCGGCGGGGCTGCACCCGGCCGACACCGAGGCGCTGCTCGGCGTACTGGACCGGTTGAAGGAGGCCGGGAACACGGTCTTCGTGGTGGAGCACCACCTGGACGTGGTGCGGCACGCGGACTGGCTGGTGGACGTGGGGCCGCTGGCCGGCGAGCACGGCGGGCGGGTGCTGTACAGCGGGCCGCCGCGGGAGCTGGCGGGCGTACCGGAGTCGGCGACGGCGCGGCACCTGTTCGGGGCGCGCGATGCGGCGCCGCCGCGGCCGAGGCCGGTGCGCAGGGCGAAGGGGGCGGTGCGGCTCAGCGGCGTCGACCGGCACAACCTGCGGAAGGTGGACGCCGAGTTCCCGCTGGGGGTGTTCACCGCGGTGACCGGGGTGTCGGGGTCGGGGAAGTCCACGCTGGTGGGGCAGGTGCTGGCGCGGGAGGTCGGCGAACGGCTCGCGGAGCCGGACTTTCCCGTACGGCGGCTGGTGGAGGTCGACCAGAAGCCGATCGGCCGGACCCCGCGGTCCAACCTGGCCACGTACACCGGCCTGTTCGACGTCGTGCGGCGGCTGTTCACGGCGGCGCCGGAGGCGAAGGCGCGCGGCTGGAAGGCCGGCCGGTTCTCCTTCAACGTGGCGGGCGGCCGGTGCGAGACCTGCCAGGGCGAGGGGTTCGTCTCGGTGGAGCTGCTGTTCCTGCCCAGTACGTACGCCCCGTGCCCGGAGTGCGGGGGCGCCCGGTACAACGCCGAGACCCTGGAGGTCCGGTACGCGGGGCTGGACATCGCGCAGGTGCTGGGGCTGACGGTGGAGTCGGCCGCCGGGTTCTTCGCGCAGGTGCCGGCGGCGGCGCGCAGCCTGCGGGCGCTGGAGGAGATCGGGCTGGGCTACCTGCGGCTGGGGCAGCCGGCCACCGAGCTGTCGGGCGGCGAGGCGCAGCGGATCAAGCTGGCCACGGAACTCCAGCGGCTGCGCCGCGACCACACGCTGTACCTGCTGGACGAGCCGACGACCGGGCTGCACCCGGCCGATGTGGAGGTCCTGCTACGGCAGTTGCACGGGCTGGTGGACGCCGGGCATTCGGTGGTGGTCGTGGAGCACGACATGGAGGTGGTGGCGGGCGCGGACTGGGTCCTCGACCTGGGCCCGGGCGGCGGCACGGAGGGCGGCCGGATCACGGCCTTCGGCACGCCGGCGGAGGTGGCCGCCTCGGGCGCCGGCCGCACGGCCCCCTACCTGGCCCGGGCCCTGGGCCTGTAGAAGCGCCCGAGGGGAGCGGAAGGGGGCCGCGGGCCCGGCTCATGGCCGTTGACCTCGCGAGGGGCACGCGCCGTCGACGATCACCCCGGTCCCGGTCGGCTCAGAGCGCGCGGATCTCCGGCGGCTCGGGGTCACCACCACAGGACGGCGTATCCCGGGGCGCCCACAGCGCCCGCGCCACCGGGCTGGGTGCCGGGTGTGCTTCCGCCACCGCCGCCCCCACCGCCGCCATTGGACCGCTGGAAGGGCTCGATGGGCAGTTCGATGATGCCGTCGCGGGCGGGCCCGGCACCCCGTCCGCCGTCGCCGCCGTTCGTGGTGGCCGTGTTGCCGGGGTCGCCGTTGCGGCCCTGCCGGAACACGCCGCCCGCCGCGCAGCTCGCGGTGCCGCCGGCGCCGCCGTCACCGCCCGCGCCGGGGCTGCCGTTTCCTGCGCCTCCCCCGCCGCCGCCCTGCCCGCCGCCCGCGTCGACCAACGTGGTGGAGTCGGGCGCGGTGAAGGTCGTGCTTCCTCCGGTACCGCCGCCGGTCCCCGGGCTGCTGATGGGGCCGCCTCCGCCGGCTGTTCCTCCGCTGCCCAGGTCGACCGTGTAGCTCTGACCGGGGGTGACCGCCACCGCGCACCAGGCCAGGCCCCCGGCCCCGGCACCGCCGCCCCCTCCTCCGCCGAAGGAGGCGCCACCGCCGCCACCACCGCCTCCGCCGCCGCCCGCGCCCCACGCCTGGACGAAGACCGATGTCACACCTTCGGGCGGCGTGAACCGTCCGTCGGCGGTGAACTCCCGCAGCCCGTGCACGATGCACTTCGGGCGGTCGAAGGGGCCCTTGCGCCCGGCGGCCTCGTCCTTCGAGGAGCCGTCCCGGGCGTTCCTGCACTTGTCGCCGATCGGTGAGTCCGCCGCGCGGGCGCCCTCCGGGTCCTGGGCGGCGTATGCGGCGCCCGCTGCCGGGCCCGCAATGCAGGAGAGCGTCAGGACCGCGGATGCCACTGCGCCGCCGGCGAGCCGTCTTCCCCCTCTCGGACGGGGGCTTGCCGCCGGCTTCTGCCCGGGCTTGAGATTCATGCGCGACTCCTCTGCGTGGTCCACTCACCTGGCGCCCGAAGCCGGGCGCACTTTCCCCCAGCCACATCGGTGCGCACCTGAACCCGCTTGAGGACCCTGCGGAGATATCAACCTATTGGCGTACCGTCCGGTGGAGCAGCGGATCAGCCCTTGCGGACCGCCCGGAGCCACTCCTTGTTCATGGCGGCTATGGACGGCAGCGGAATGCCCTTCGGGCAGGCCGTGGCGCATTCGCCGGTCAGGGTGCAGCCGCCGAAGCCCTCCTCGTCCATCCGGGCCACCATGTCCAGGACGCGGGTCTCGCGCTCGGGCGAGCCCTGCGGGAGGACGTTGAGGTGGTTGACCTTGGCGGAGGTGAAGAGCATCGCCGAGCCGTTGGGGCAGGCCGCCACGCACGCGCCGCAGCCGATGCACTCGGCGTGCTCGAAGGCGAAGTCGGCGTCGGCCTTGGGCACGGCGGTGGCGTGTGCCTCGGGCGCGGCCCCGGTCGGTGCGGTGATGTAGCCGCCGGCCTGGATGATGCGGTCGAAGGCGCCGCGGTCGACGACGAGGTCCTTGACCACCGGGAAGGCCGAGGCGCGCCACGGCTCGACGTCGATGGTGTCGCCGTCGGCGAAGGACCGCATGTGGAGCTGGCAGGTGGTGGTGCGCTCCGGGCCGTGGGCGTCGCCGTTGATGACGAGGCTGCACGCGCCGCAGATGCCCTCGCGGCAGTCGTGGTCGAAGGCGACCGGGTCCTCACCGCGCAGGATGAGGTCCTCGTTGAGGGTGTCGAGCATCTCCAGGAAGGACATGTCCTTCGAGATGCCGTCGACCTCGTAGGTGGCCATGGCGCCGGGTGCGTCGGGCTTCTGCTGGCGCCAGACGCGCAGGGTGAGCTTCATGCGTAGCTCCGCTGGGTGGGGTGGACGTACTCGAAGACGAGGTCTTCCTTGTGCAGGACGGGTGCGGCGCCGGTGCCGCCGAACTCCCAGGCCGCGGCGTACGAGAACTCCTCGTCGCGCCGCTCGGCCTCGCCGTCCGGGGTCTGGGACTCCTCGCGGAAGTGGCCGCCGCAGGATTCGGCGCGGGCGAGCGCGTCGAGGCACATCAGCTCGGCGAGTTCCAGGTAGTCGACGATGCGGTTGGCCTTCTCCAGCGACTGGTTGAACTCCTCGCCGCTGCCCGGGACCTTGATGCGCCGCCAGAACTCCTCGCGGATCTGCGGGATCCGGTCGAGCGCCTTGCGCAGCCCCTCTTCGGTGCGGGCCATCCCGCAGTACTCCCACATGAGTTCGCCGATCTCGCGGTGGAAGGAGTCCGGGGTGCGGTCGCCGTCGACGGCGAGCAGCTTCGCGAGCCGTTCGCGGGTCTCGCGTACGGCGGCCAGGGCCTCGGGGTGGTTGTCGTCCACGTCCGCGTGGTGCGGGTGGCGGGCCAGGTAGTCGTTGATCGTGGAAGGGAGCACGAAGTAGCCGTCGCCGAGGCCCTGCATCAGCGCGGAGGCGCCGAGGCGGTTGGCCCCGTGGTCGGAGAAGTTGGCCTCGCCGATCGCGAACAGGCCCGGGACGGTGGTCTGGAGGTCGTAGTCGACCCACAGACCGCCCATCGTGTAGTGCACGGCGGGGTAGATCCGCATGGGGACCTCGTACGGGTTCTCCGCGGTGATCCGCTCGTACATCTCGAAGAGGTTGCCGTACTTCTCGGCGACCTTGTCCCGGCCCATGCGGCGGATGGCGTCGGCGAAGTCGAGGTAGACGCCCTGGCCGCCGGGGCCGACGCCGCGGCCCTCGTCGCAGACGTTCTTGGCGGCGCGGGAGGCGATGTCGCGGGGCACGAGGTTGCCGAAGGAGGGGTAGATCCGCTCCAGGTAGTAGTCGCGCTCCGCCTCGGGGATCTCGGCGGCGGGGCGGTCGTCGCCCTTGGCCTTGGGCACCCAGATGCGGCCGTCGTTGCGCAGGGACTCGCTCATCAGGGTGAGCTTGGACTGGTGGTCGCCGGTGCGCGGGATGCAGGTGGGGTGGATCTGGGTGAAGCAGGGGTTGGCGAAGTACGCGCCGCGCCGGTGCGCCCGCCAGACGGCGGTCGCGTTGGAGTTCATGGCGTTGGTGGAGAGGTAGAAGACGTTGCCGTAGCCGCCGCTCGCCAGCACCACCGCGTCGGCGTAGTGCGTGGAGATCTCGCCGCTGATCAGGTCGCGGGCCACGATGCCGCGCGCCACTCCGTCGACCACGATCAGGTCGAGCATCTCGGTGCGGGCGTGCATCTCGACGTTGCCGGCGGCGATCTGCCGGGACAGCGCCTGGTAGGCGCCGAGGAGCAGCTGCTGGCCCGTCTGGCCGCGGGCGTAGAAGGTGCGGGAGACCTGGACTCCGCCGAAGGAGCGGGTGTCGAGGAGGCCGCCGTACTCGCGGGCGAAGGGGACGCCCTGGGCCACGCACTGGTCGATGATCTCGACGGAGATCTGGGCGAGGCGGTGGACGTTGGACTCGCGGGCGCGGAAGTCGCCGCCCTTGACGGTGTCGTAGAAGAGGCGGTGTACCGAGTCTCCGTCGTTGCGGTAGTTCTTGGCGGCGTTGATGCCGCCCTGGGCGGCGATGGAGTGGGCGCGGCGCGGCGAATCGCTGAAGCAGAACTGGACCACGTGGTAGCCCTGCTCGGCGAGGGTCGCGCCGGCGGCACCGCCCGCCAGGCCGGTGCCGACGACGATGATGGTGTGCTTCCGGCGGTTGGCCGGATTCACGAGCTTGGCCTCGAAGCGGCGGCGGTCCCAGCGGTCCGCGATCGGTCCTTCGGGGGCCTTGGTGTCGGCGATCGGCTCGCCGGTGGTGTAGTGCGCGTAGTCGCTCATGGTCAGTTCACCACTCCGGTCATCACGGCGACGGGGACGGACACGAAGCCCGCGAAGAGGACGAGGGCGAGGGCGTGGGCCAGGAACTTCAGCGTCCGCTCGCGCCGGGCGTTGCCCGCGCCGAGGGTCTGGGCGGCGCTCCAGAAGCCGTGCCGGATGTGCAGGCCGAGGGCCGCCATCGCCACGATGTAGATGGCGTTCCCGTACCAGGTGGAGAAGGTGGCGAGGACGTTCTCGTACGGGTGGCCCGCCCAGGCGCGCTCGTTCACGGTGAGCGTGGTGAGGTCGAGCAAGTGCCAGACGATGAAGAGGGCGAGGATGATGCCGCCCCAGCGCATGGTGCGGGTGGCGTAGCTCGCGCGGCGGCGCTTGTGGGCGTACTTGACCGGGCGGGCCTGCCGGCCGCGGCGGCTGAGCTGGTAGGCGGACACGGCGTGCGCGACGACCGCGGCGAGGAGCACCACGCGGACGATCCACAGGGCCCACTCGTGGTGGAGGAAGGGCGAGCCGAGGGTGCGCAGCCAGTGGGCGTAGCCGTTGAACTCCTCAGCCCCGAAGAAGATCTTCAGGTTGCCGAGCATGTGCACGACGAGGTAGCCGAGCATGATCAGGCCGGAGACGGCCATCACGGACTTCTTGCCGACGGAGGAGTCCCAGATCGTGCGCGTGGTGGACGGCCGTCGACCCGTCCGCGTTGCCAAAGCCATGACACCGACGGTAGGGACCAACGTCCCGAAAGGTCCAAGACATGATGGAGCTGATCTCCATAGGGATTGACTATGAGGGGCGTATCCTGGGCCGATGCAGTTCCAGCAGCTTCTGTACTTCGTCGCCGTCGCCGAGACCCGGCACTTCACCCGGGCCGCGGAGCGGGTGCACGTGGCCCAGCCCTCGCTCTCCCAGCAGATCAAGGCACTGGAGCGGGAGCTGGGGGCCGAGTTGTTCAGCCGGGCGCGGGGCAACATCGCGCTGACGGACGCGGGCGAGGCCCTGCTGCCGCTGGCCCGGCGGATCCTGGCGGACGCCGACACGGCGCGGCTGGAGGTGCAGGAGCTGGCGCAGCTGCGGCGCGGGCGGGTGCGGCTCGGGGCCACGCCGAGCGTGTGCACGGGCCTGCTCCCGGACGTCCTGCGGGCCTTCCACGCCGCCCATCCGGGGATCGAGCTGCTGATCGAGGAGAGCGGTTCGCTCGACCTCGTACGGGAGCTGGCGCGCGGAGCGCTGGACCTGGCTTTGATCGCGCTGCCGCTGCCGCCCTCGGCTCCGGCACTGACCACGGTGGAGCTGCTGACGGAAGACCTGGTGGTGGTCTCCTCGACGGACCGGCCGGCGCCGGGCGGGGGCCGGGAGCTGACCATCTCGGGGCTGCGGGACGAGCCGATGGTGATGTTCCGGCACGGATACGACCTGCGGGAGCTCACCGTGACGGCCTGCCGCGCGGAGGGCTTCGAGCCCGTGTTCACGGTGGAGGGCGGCGAGATGGACGCGGTCCTCGGCTTCGTGCGGGCGGGGTTGGGCCTCGCGGTGGTTCCGGCCATGGTGGTCGACCGCGCCGGCCCCGGCCTGCGGGCGACCCCCCTCGCCGGCTCCCCGCTCCGCCGCACGATCGCCCTGGCCCACCGCACGGACGTGGCTCCCCCGCGCGCGGCGCGCGAGCTGAAGCGGATGCTGGTGGGCTGAAGCCGACGCCGGTCAGGCGCTCGGGCGTATGGGCAGGGCCCGGTCGAGGCCGCCGGCGAGCATTCCGAACGCGGCGTCCGCGTCGGCGACGGCCCCCGGGTGGGCCTCGTCGGCACTCTGGCCGGAGTCGATCCGGCGGTGGTTCTCGCGGCCGAGCTCGTGGCGGACGGTCACCAGGTGCAGCGCCGCGAGGCGGGCGGTGAGCGGCGCCACCGACTCCGCTTCGAGCGCGGCGGCGAGCAGTTCCACCTCGCGGGCGGTGTAGCGGGCGAGGCGGGACTCCAGGCTCGCCGTGGAGTAGAGCAGCCGCTGGAAGTCGAGGACGTTGGGGTGGTCGCAGAGCCCGGTGATCGGGTCCCGCCGGTCGAGGGCCTCCACGAAGTGCGCGTGCAGGGCGGCGACCGGGCCCTGCCCCCCGGGCCGCTCGCGCACGATCCGGGCCGCTTCGTCCTGATGGTCGGCGAAGCGGTCCAGCACCAGGTCCTCCTTGCTGGGGAAGTACCGGAACAGCGTGGGTTTGGAGACCTCGGCCGCGGCGGCGACGTCCGCCACCGACACGGCGTCGAAGCCCCGTTCCAGGAAGAGTTCCAGCGCCGTGGCCGCCAGCAGGCGACGCGTACGGAGCTTCTTGTTCTCGCGCAGACCCGTCGTGTTGTCCATGCCTCACAGCGTACCACGGATTCGTGACCGAGTAATTTTTTTAACCGGGTTGCTTTTTCTTTGCGGAGGCGCTTTCCTTGAGGCAACAACGCGACGACAACGCGACGAGAGGACTTCCGATGACCGACGTGGTGATCGTGGGCTCCGGCCCCACCGGATTGACCCTGGCGTGCGACCTGGCCCTGCGCGGCATCGCCGTCCGGATCCTCGAGCGGCGCTCCGCGCCGCACCGCGAGTCCCGGGGCAAAGGCCTCGACCGCGGCAGCCTGGAGGTCTTCGCGCGGCTCGGCACCGCCGAGCGGCTCTCCGCCACCGGCACCCGGGGCCTGGTCCTGCGCAAGTACTTCGACGGCGCCCACGTCAAGGACACGCCCGCGGGCGACGGCCTCCTCATCGGCCAGTGGCAGGTCGAGGAGGCGCTGCGCGAGCGGCTGGCCGGCCTGGGGGTCCCCGTCGAGTACGGGGTCGAGGTCGTCGGGATCGAGCAGGACGCGGCGGGGGTCACCGCACGACTGGCGGACGGCCGCCCCGTCCGCGCCCGGTACGCGGCCGGATGCGACGGCGGCCACAGCACCATCCGCAAGATGCTCGGAATCCCCTTCGAAGGGCACACGGCGGAGACGGAGACGATGGTCCTCGGGGACGTGACGGCGCCGGGCCTGAGCCGCGACTACTGGCACCAGTGGTTCACCTCGGACGGCGGCGGGATGCTGCTCTGCCCGATGCCGGGGACCGAGACGTTCCAGCTGCAGGCCTCGCCGGAGCCGGACGAGCACGGCGGGCTGCTGCCGCCCTCCCTGGAGAGCTTCCAGCGGCTCTTCGACCGCCACGCCAGGATGCCGGGCATCCGGCTGGCGGAGCCGACGTGGCTCTCGGCCTGGCGGATCAACGTCCGCATGGCCGACCGGATACGCGAGGGCCGGGCCTTCCTCGCGGGGGACGCGGCGCACGTCCACCCCATAGCCGGCGGGCTGGGCATGAACACCGGGATCCGGGATGCGGCGGCCCTCGGCCGGACCCTGGCCGCAGCCTTCTCCGGCCCCTCGGGGGAGGACGTACTCGACGCGTACGAGGCGGAGCGCCTGCCGGTGGCCGCCGAGCTGCTGGCCGACACCTCCCGGCGGATGGAGCGGGTCATGGCAGCCGTCCGCGAGCCGGGCGTCGGAACGGAGGCCGGCATGGTGTGAACGGCGGGCCGCCCGCCGCCCGCCGTCCTGCGGCGAGCGGCCGGGTCGGGTCGGCGGGCGGCCGGCGGCGGGCTCCGCCGTCAGGAGGCGGTGGGGACGGCGTCCGAGAGGGAGAGGGTGTGGATGCGGTCGGGGGCGCCGGGTCGGGCGTAGTACCAGCCCTGCGCGGTGTCGCAGCCGAGGTCGCGCAGCTGGGCGGCCTGGGCTCCGGTCTCCACGCCCTCGACGGTGACGGCGAGTTCGAGGCTGTGGGCCAGGGCGACGATCCCCTCCACGATCTTGACGTCGACCGGGTCGGCCGGGCTCTGCTGCATCCCCTGGGTGAAGGAGCGGTCCAGCTTCAGGACGCTGACCGGGAGGCGGCGCAGGTTGGCCAGGTTCGAGTAGCCGGTGCCGAAGTCGTCGAGAGCGATGTCCACGCCCAGGGCGGCGAGCCGGCGCAGTGGTTCGAGGAGTTCGTCGTCGGCACCTATCAGCGCCGATTCGGTGACCTCCAGGCACAGCGCGCCCGGAGCGAGGCCCGACTTCTCCAGCACGGCGACCGTGTCGGCGACCAGGCCGGGGTGGTGCAGCTGGGTCGGCGAGAGGTTGACGTTGATCCGCAGGGAGGAACCGCCGTGCTGACTCTGCCAGTTGCGGGCCTGGCGGACGGCCTCCTCCAGGACCCAGCGGCCGAGCGGCACGATCAGGCCGGTGCGCTCCGCGAGCGGGATGAAGCGGTCCGGCCCGAGGACCCCGTACTGCGGGTGGGACCAGCGCACCAGCGCCTCGGCCCCGTGCACGCTGCCGTCGTGCATGTGGACCAGCGGCTGGTACTCGATGAAGAACTCGCCGCGCTCCAGTGCCGCCGGCAGGGCGTTGGTCAGTCCGTGCCGGGTGATGGCCCGGGCGTCGGCCTCGGCGTCGGCGAATTCGAACCGGTTGCCGCCGGCCGCCTTGGCCCGGTACATCGTGATGTCGGCGCTGCGGAGCACCTCCGCCGGGGTGCGTTCGCCGGCCGGGCCCTCGACGATGCCGATGCTGCCGCGGACCGACAGCTCACGGCCCTCCAGCCGGATCGGCGTGGACAGGGCGGACAGGATGCGGACCGCGAGGTCGGCGGCCTTCTGCTCGGTGTCGGATCCGGTGGTCAGGGCGACGAACTCGTCGCCGCCGAGGCGGGCGACGACCTCGCCGGGGCCGGTCGCGCAGCTCTGCAGCCGGTCGGCGACCTCCACCAGCAGCCGGTCCCCCGCCGAATGGCCGAGGCTGTCGTTGACCGTCTTGAACCCGTCGAGGTCCAGGTAGCACAGGCCGAAGCGGCTGCCCCCGCTTCCGCTCAGGGCCTTCTCCAGCCGTTCGAAGAAGAGCGTCCGGTTGGGCAGTCCGGTCAGGGCGTCGTGGGTGGCCTCGTAGCGGAGGCGCAGGTTGAGCAGCCTGCGTTCGGTGGTGTCCTCGATCAGGGCCAGCTGGTACTGCGGCATCCCCTCGGCGTCACGGAGCAGCGACACCGTCAGGTTGGTCCACAGCACGGTGCCGTCGTGGCGGTAGTACGGCTTCTCCACGCGGTAGCTCTCCCGCTCGCCGCGCACCAGTTCGCCGTACATCCGCCAGACGTGCGGGGTGTCGTCCGGGTGTCCCCACTCGCTGACCTTGCGGCTGCGGACGTGCCCTTCCATGCCGCCGAACATCTGCAGCAGCGCGTCGTTGGCCTCCAGGAGGTTGCCTTCGAGGTCGGCGATGCCGATGCCGACGGCGGCCCCCTCGAAGACGGCCCGGAAGCGCTCCTCGCTCGCGTGCAGGGCCTCCTGGGCGTCGCTGCGGGCCGTGAGCGCGGAACGGGCGATGGCCTCCTGCTCCCTGAGGGTGCGCTCGCGCAGGGCGCGGGCGAAGCCCGCGGCGATCCCGTGCTGGAGCCGGGCGCAGCGGGCCCGGTACTCCTCGGTGCCCTGGGCGCCCGAGCCGCAGTAGAGCACCAGGTACGACTCGACCACGCCGAGGGTGCCGGCGAGGGCCTCCGGGTCGGTGCAGTGCACGGCGACGAGTTCGGCGCCGACCCGCTGGCCGACGGCGGCGTCGAACGGCCGGGCGTGCAGGGCCTCGACGAGGGTCACGGTGAGCGGTACGAGGTGCCGCTCGAACTCGGTCCGCGTCAGCGAGGTCGCCGTGAAGGGGAAGATCGCCCGCCCCCAGATGGTCGCGAAGCGGGCGATCCGGTCCTCCAGCCCGCCCTGCGGGGCCGTTCCGGGATCGGCTGCCGGTGGCGCGCACCGGTCCGCCGGGGCGGCCACCGGTTCGGTGCCGGGTGCGGCGGAGGGAGCGGCGGCGTCCGCAGCGCCCGCCGTCTGTGCCGGGAGTCTCACGCCTTGCGTCCCACCCCGGCGAAGCCCGAGAAGGCGTACGGGTCCTCTGGCGCCTCGCCTTCCTCCGTGCCCTCGGCGCCGTCCGGGCGCCAGTCGGGCATGGCCACCAGCCCGGGCTCCACCAGCTCGAACCCGTCGAAGAAGCCGCGGATCTCCTCCCCGGTCCGCATGACGAGCGGGTTGCGGATGTCCCGGTAGACGCCGACGGCTCCGCCCGCGACCTCTTCCGTGAGCGGGATCCCCTCGTAGGAGGCGTGCGTGAGGATCAGCAGGCTGCCGGGGGCCAGCGCGTCGCGCAGCTCGGCCACGGCGGCGTACGGCTCGTCCGCGTCCTCCAGGAAGTGCAGGACGGCGACGAGGAGCAGGGCGACCGGGCGGTCCGGGTCGATCAGCCGGCCGACCTCGGGGGCGGTCAGGATGTCCTTCGGCTTGCGCAGGTCGGCGGCGACGACGCCGGTGCGTTCGTCGCCTTCCAGAACGGCCCGGCTGTGTGCGACGGCCACCGGGTCGTGGTCGACGTAGACCACGCGCGCCTCGGGGCTGGCGGCATGGGCGATCTCGTGGACATTGCCGAAGGTGGGGATGCCGGAGCCGATGTCGAGGAACTGCGTGACGCCCTCGGCGACGGCGTGCCGGACGGCGCGGCGCATGAATGCCCGGTTGGCCTGCATGATCTTGGGCAGGCCCGGCATGAATTCCATGGCGCGGCGGGCCGCCTGGCGGTCGACCTCGAAATTGTGGGAGCCGCCCAGGTAGTAATCGTAGATGCGGGACACGCTCGGCACCGATATGTCGATGCCTGGCGGGGCCCAGGCGGGGCGCTCCATCGGGTCTCCAAGCCTTGATCCTACGGCGGTCCGTGCGGGGTCGGACTCCTGTCCGAGCTGAATCTACTGATCATTCCCCAACAGGGCGAGCAAAAGCGGAAATTGCCGATCCGTTCTTCGTCACACACCAAAGGCACGGGACCGGCCCGGCAGGGCGATTGATCGTTACCGACAAATCCCTTTTGGGAATTGCCCGCTGGGCGATCGGAGTCGCCCTGCGAGCGACCCACCACTGGCTCAAACCTCTACGGTCGGCACTCCACCCGTTCAGGCGAACCACGGCCGACCCCCGCGTGCGCGGGCACGCCCGGGCCCATGATCCCCGGGTGAACAAAGCCTGTGACAGGCGCCTGCTGGTGGTTCCGGTCCTGCTGTGGGCGGCCCTGTCCGCCACCCCGGCCGTGGCCGATAGCTGCGCCTACGCGACGACCGGATCCGGCGACGGCGCGGCCGCCGCCACCGTGGTCGCGGTGGCCGGCGGCGGGGGCCGCGGAGGCGGCCCGGGTGGCGGACATCACGGCGGTGACCACCCCGGCGGCCACGGGGGAGGGCACGGCACGGGCCACGGAGGGGGCCATCACGGCGGACACCACTGCCCGCCCCCGCCTCCCCCGCCGTGTCCGCCGAAGCCGACGCCCACCCCGACGCCACCGCCGAAGCCGACTCCGCCACCGCCGCCGAAGCCCACCCCACCGCCCGAGCCGGCGCCGCCACCGCCGCCCGAGCCGGCGCCCCCACCCGTACCGAAACCCGTACCGAAACCCGTACCGAAGCCGGTCCCGCCCGCTCCGGCCCCGCCGAAGCCGGCGCCCGCGCCTCCCCGGGTGGTCGAGGCACCCCCGCCGCCACCCGCGCCCACCCCCGCGGCGGCCCCGAAACCGGTGGCCCGCCCGGCGTACCACGCGGCGGCCCGCAAGCCGGTCGAGCACCACGTCTCGCCGGTGACCTTCACCCTGCTCACCGCGGCTCCGGCGGTGCTCGCGATCGTCGCGCTGCGCCCCCGCTAGCTCCGCCGCCCCACCCGTGACCGATTGGGAGTCATCTTGTCGGAATGGCTCGTCCTGTCCCTCGCGATGGCCGCGGCCTGTGCCGTGGTGCTCTCCATCGCCTTCTTCAACCACAGCAGGATCGGCGAGGACGACGATCCGAACGAAACCCCGGACGTCATCGAGTACATGACGATGATGATCGGCGTGATCTACGCGATCGTGCTGGGCCTGGCCATCGCCGGTGTCTGGGAGGGCCGCGGCGCCGCCCAGGAGTACGTGCGCCAGGAGGCGCAGGCCCTGCACGAGATCAGCACC
The DNA here is from genome assembly GCF_042673805.1 of Streptomyces sp. NPDC057010. Lineage (NCBI taxonomy): Bacteria > Bacillati > Actinomycetota > Actinomycetes > Kitasatosporales > Streptomycetaceae > Streptomyces > Streptomyces sp. NPDC057010. The sequence continues at coordinate 31,475 of NZ_JBHUSC010000066.1, forward strand.
CGCTCCGAGGTCTACCCGGCCGAGGTGCGCCGGAAGATCCGCTCCGACGTCGACGCGTACGTGACGTACGTGGTGGACACGGAGTGGAAGGCGATGGCCGACCGGGGCGACCTCACGGACCGCAGCGGGGAGCTGCTGGAACGTATCCGCCGGGACGTCACCGACTACGAACCGCAGACCGACCACGAGGGGCAGGCCTATCAGCCGCTGGTCGACCAGGTCGCGCTGGTGGACGACGCCCGCAGTGCGCGCGGCCAGAGCGCCGGGGCGACCATGCCCGGGGTGGTCTGGTTCGGGCTGATCACCGGCGCCCTGGTGACGGTGGGCCTGATCTTCACCCTCCAGATCCGGCGGTCCTTCCGGGAGTTGCTGCTGGCAGGGCTGTTCAGTGCGCTGATCGCCTTCCTGCTGTTCCTCATCTGGGACTTCGACGCGCCCTTCGGGCGCGGGATCGCGGCCACCGCGGAACCGTTCTTCGCACAGTTCCCGCATCTGGGCCTGGACGACTGACGCGACGGCCGGCACGGGCAAACCGGGGGCGGGCCTCCCGTCCCCGGTTCGGCCTACGGCCGTGACCCATTCGCCCGGCCCTGATCGCGGGTCCCCGCACCCGCGCCTAGCGTGTCGGACATCGAGGCGCACGACCCCCCACGTGCGGAAACCGTTCCGCGGCTGCTCCTCGGAGATCCGGAGAATCAACCATGGGTGCGATACGTTCCTCCCTCATAGCCCTGCTGGGCGTCGGCGCCACGGGCGCCGTCATCACGCTCGGCGTCCTCGGCGCGCCCGCCGCGCCCGCCGCCGAGGCCCAGGTCACCTCGTTCGGCTTCAGCGTCACCCCGCCCACGGTCTCCCCCGGCGGCCAGACGCTGCTGTCCGTCACCGGCTGCAACGCGGCCTACGCCACCGCCTCCTCCGGGGTCTTCGACACCGTGAGCATCGCCCGCGGCCAGACCGTGCGGGTCACGGTGGACCGGGACGCCCGGCGCGGGGCGGTGTACTCCGTCTCCTTCACCTGCAACGGGGAGACCGGCTCGGCCGACCTGACGATCGCCGGCGGCACCTCCCGGCCGACCACCAGTTCCACCCGGGGAGCCACCGCTCCCCCGCGCATCGCCCCCACCAACGCCACCGCCCGGGGCGTCCAGGGCGGCCTCGGCGGCAGCGTGGCGGGGATGAACCCCCTCGAACTCGGTGCGGGTGCGGCCCTCCTCCTCGCGGCCGTGGGCGGTACCGCGTACGTGGTGCGCCGCCGCGGAAGCGGCAGCCGTGGCCATTGAGCCGCCGTACCGTCCCGCCACCCGCCCGCCTCGCCTTCCCGCCTTCCCAACCGCCGGTCGCCCCGAGTCCTGGCC
>NZ_JBHUSC010000067.1:0-31493 GCF_042673805.1 Streptomyces sp. NPDC057010
CCTGAGTGCACAGGTGCCGCTCAAAGACCGGGGCTCCGCCCCGCACCCCGCGCCTCAAACACCGGCCAGGCTGGATTGCCCCGCCCGAGTGCACAAGTGCCGCCCAAAGACCGGGGCTCCGCCCCGCACCCCGCGCCTCAAACACCGGCGGGGCTGGATTGCCCCGCCCGAGTGCACAAGTGCCGCCCAAAGACCGGGGCTCCGCCCCGCACCCCGGGGGGCCCCCGCCCCGGGGGGGGGGGGGGGTCGGGGGGGGTGGGCCCTCAAACGCCGGCGGGGCTGGATGAGATCGGAGCTATGCCCCGAACGCGCGCGACACCGTGTAGATCAGCAGGCCCGCCAAGGCGCCGACCACCGTGCCGTTGATGCGGATGAACTGCAGGTCCCGGCCGATGTGGGCCTCGATCTTGCGGGAGGTGTGCTCGGCGTCCCAGGACGCCACCGTGTCCGTGATCAGTGAGGTGATCTCGGTGCGGTAGGTGGTGACGACGTACACGACCGCGCCCTCGATCCAGCCCTCCACCTTCCGCTGGAGGCGCCCGTCCGTCGCCAGCCGGGCGCCCAGGGAGATCAGCGACGACCGCACCCGCAGGCGCAGCTCGCTCTGCTCGTCCTCCGCCGCCGAGATGATCATCGAGCGGATCGCCGACCAGGCCGAGGCGATGACGTCCTGGACCTCGTCGCGCGCGATGATCTCGGACTTGAGGCGCTCGACGCGGGCCCGGGTCTCCGTGTCCGACTGGAGGTCCGCCGCGAAGTCCGTCAGGAACCGGTCCACCGCGCCGCGCGCCGGGTGCTGCGGCATGTCCCGCATCTCGGTGACGAAGCGCAGCAGCTCCTTGTACACGCGCTCGCCGACCTTCCGGTCGACGAACCGCGGGGTCCAGCCGGGGGCGCCGCCCTGGACGGCGTCCGAGATCGAGTCCCCGTGCGTGACCAGCCAGTCGGCCGCGCGGGCGCACACCAGGTCCACGGCCCGGTGGTGCCCGCCGTCCGCGACGACCCGCTCCAGGGTCTTGCCGAGGCCCGGCGCGATCTCGGCCGTCTCGGCGCGCCGCGTGACGGCCTCGCCGACGACGGCCTGCACGTCGGAGTCGCGCAGTACGGTCAGGGCTCCGCGCAGCGCCGTGGCCAGCTCCGCCGTGACCCGGTCCGCGTGCGCGGGCTCGGCCAGCCAGGCGCCGAGGCGGCCGCCGATGCCGAGGGCGTGCAGGCGGGCCCTGACCACGTCGGAGGAGAGGAAGTTCTCCCCGACGAACTCCCCGAGGGTGACGCCGAGCTGGTCCTTCTTGGTCGGGATGATCGCGGTGTGCGGGATGGGCAGGCCGAGGGGCCGCTTGAAGAGCGCGGTGACGGCGAACCAGTCCGCGAGCGCGCCGACCATGCCGGCCTCGGCGGCGGCCGCGACGTAACCGGCCCAGCCGCCGGCGCCCCAGGCGTGCTGGGCGTACTTGGCCAGTACGTAGACCAGCGCGACCAGGATCAGGAGGCCGGTCGCGGTGGTCTTCATCCGGCGGACGCCGCGGCGGCGCTCCTCGTCGGCGGCGCTGAACACGAACATCCCGCGGGTGGGCGCCGCCCCCGCCCCCGTCGGCGGCCCGTCCGGCGGGGCGGCTCCTGTGGTTCTGGTGCGGTTGCTCACGGTGTCCTGCCTTCCCCCGGGGGCGCCGGTTTTGTATGCATAGCATCCGACTATTGGGAGGCGTGAGGAGTTCCCGCCACGCCCTTTCGCTCCCGCGAGGGGTGCCGTGTGGGGGCCGCGCGCCGGGGGCCGGACGTGCGCGCCGCTGCTGGGGCTCCGCCCAGACCCCGCGCCTCAAACACCGGCGGGGCTGGATGTGCCCGGCCCGCCGCCCCGGGCTACAGCTCCTTGCGGAGCGACGGCGCGCCCGGCGGCAGCTTCGGGGGCTTGACCTTGATCTCCACGCCGCCCCAGAAGGCGAAGCCCGTGATGGTCACGCGCGGCGCACCCGGCTGGGCCGGGCCCGTGCCGTCGCGCTGGTCGAAGGCGCCCATCAGGCCGAAGCCCCGTACGTCGACCTCCACGCCCGGCGGCACCGTGATCTCGATGCCGCCCATGATCGCGACGCAGTTGATCACGACCTCGCGCTGCGCGAAGTTCGCCTCGCGCAGGTCCAGCTCCCCGCCGCCCCAGAACGCCACCGCGTCGAAGCGGGCGGGCACCGTCCACCGGCCCTTGCGCTGGAACCCGGACATGACCGCGACCGCCGTCGCGGACGTCCCCGTACCGCCGATCCGGGCCGGCCACGCCGAGCCCGCCCCGGAGGCGGAGGCCGGCATCGGCGCGGACACCCCTGGCACCCCGGACAACGGCATCGGGGCCGACGGCAGGTCCCGCGTCAGCGGTTCCAGTTCCGCGTACGTACGGGACTTGTACGCCGCCTCCAGCCGCTCCTCGAACTCCTCCATGTCGAGCCGGCCCTCGGCGACGGCGTCCCGAAGACGTTCCACCACCCGCTCCCGGTCGGCATCCGACGCCCTCAGCTCCGGCAACGGCTTCTCCGGCCGCTCGTCACTCATGCGCACCAGACTATGCAGGGTTCCCCGTGAGTTGTATGGCTTGACCCCTACTCCGACCCCGGCTTCCCCCTGATTTATCCCCGCCTTCGTCTCCGCCCTTATCCCCGCCCTTATCCCCGCCTTATCCCCGCCCCGCGTACATCCGCGCGATCACGTCCTCGATGTCCGGCTCCCGCACCGACAGGTCCACCAGCGGATACCGCGCCGCCACCTCCGCCACCAGCGGCGCCGCCGAGGCCCCCGCCGGGAAGGCCAGCCACTGCCGCGGCCCGTCCACCCGCACCACCCGCGCGCCCGCCAGCTCGATCGGCGCCAGCTCCCGCTCCAGGTCCACCACCAGGGTCCGTTCGCCGTCCCCGATCGAGTGCAGCCCGCCCAGCGGCCCGTCGTACATCAGCCGCCCGTGGTCGATCACCATCACCCGCTCGCACAGCTGCTCGATGTCCTGGAGGTCGTGCGTCGTCAGCAGCACCGTCGTCCCGAGCTCCTCGTTCAGCTGCCGCAGGAACCCCCGCACCTTCGCCTTGCTCACCACGTCCAGCCCGATCGTCGGCTCGTCCAGGTACAGCACGTCCGGGTCGTGCAGCAGAGCCGCCGCGATGTCCCCCCGCATCCGCTGCCCCAGCGACAGCTGCCGTACCGGGACGTCGAGCAGCTCGGCCAGGTCCAGGCGCTCCACGCACCGCTCCAGATTCGAACGGAACCGCGCCTCCGGGATCCGGTACATCCGCCGCATCAGCCCGTACGAGTCCTTCAGCGGCAGGTCCCACCACAGCGTCGTGCGCTGCCCGAAGACCACCCCGATCCGGTGCGCCAGCCGCATCCGCTCCCGCGCCGGGTCGATGCCCGCCACCCGCAGCCGGCCGCCGCTCGGCGTCAGGATGCCGGTCAGCATCTTGATCGTGGTCGACTTCCCGGCACCGTTGGGCCCGATGTAGCCGACCATCTCCCCCCGGGCCACCTCGAAGCTGATCCCGTCCACCGCCCTGACCCGGCTCTTCTCCCGGCGCCACAGCCCCGCCCCGCGACGCCGTACGTCGAAGACCTTCTCGACCCCGTCCAGCGAGATCAACGCATCCGCCACGGCCACCGCTAACTCCCCGCACTCCGGTACGAACGGACTCCCGCGCGCCACCCGAGCGACGCGGGCAGGAACACCGCGAAGGCCACCAGCGGGCTCGCGTACGCGACCCACCCCGGCAGCCCCAGCGGATCGGGCCGCCCCAGCACGTGCAGCGCCGGCAGCCAGTTGACGAAGGCCAGCGGCACCACGAAGGTCACCCCGCGCAGCAGGTCCTTCGCGAATACCGTCGGCGGGTACTGGAGCATCGTGCAGCCGCCGTACGTGAAGGAGTTCTGCACCTCCGCCGCATCCCCGGCGAGGAACTGGAACGCCGCCCCCGCCACCATCACCGCCCCGAAGATCCCCGCCCCGGCCGTGACCATCACGGCCATCAGCAGCACCTTCCCGGCGGTCCACTCCACGTCCAGCGCCGACACCGCCCACGCCAGCACCCCCAGCCCCTGCATGATCCGGCCCAGCCGGCGCAGCGCGAACCGGTCCGCCGCCACCTGCGCGAGCACCGGGACCGGGCGCACCAGCATCGTGTCGAGCGAGCCGTCCCGGATCCGGGCGCCGACCCGGTCGGTGTTGCCGAGGAGCAGGTCCGCCAGGCCCAGCGAGGCCGTGCAGGTCCCGTACAGCAGGGCGGTCTCGGGCAGCGTGAACCCGCCCAGGGCGTCGACGTGCGAGAACATGACGGCGATCGCGACGAAGTCGAGGAGGGTGATCGCCGCGTTCCCGAAGGTCGACAGGAAGAAGGACGTCCGGTAGGTCATCGTGGAGCGGATCCACATCGCAGCGATCAGCCCGTAGCCGCGCAGGCCCTCCAGCGCCCGGTTGCGCCGGGGCAGTTCCAGGGCCGCGGCCGGCGGCTCCCGCCCCTCGCGCTCCAGCACCGCCTCAGCCACCCTGGACCACCACCTTCCGCGTCGCGGCCGACTGCAACAGCCGCCCCGCACCCAGCAGTACGAGCGCCCACCCGGCCTGGAACACCAGCGCCTCCACCGCGCTCCCGGCCCCCGCGTGCGCGCCCATCAGCACGTCCAGCGGAACCTGGAGCATCGCCGCCCACGGCAGGACCCGGACGAACTCGCCGAAGCCGCCCGGGAACACGGTCAGCGGCAGCAGCATCCCCGAGAAGAAGATGGAGACGACCGTGGCCATCAGGTTGATCCCGGCCCCGTCCATCAGCCAGAACGCCAGCAGCCCCAACAGGTAGCGCAGCGCGAAGCTCACCACCAGCCCGAGCGCGACGGAGACCAGGAACAGCAGCCAGCGCACCGGATCGGCCGGCAGCGCCAGCTCGAAGAACAGCGCCCCCGCCACCAGCGGCACCACCCCGCGCCCGAGCAGCTGGAAGGCGGCCCGCCCCATGTCGGCCGCGAGCCACCACATCTGGAGGTCCGCCGGCCGGTACAGGTCGACCGCGATGTCACCCGTACGGACGCGCTCCTGGATCTCCTCCTGGAAACCGCCACCGATCAGCGCCCCGGCGGCGAGCAGCGACTGGCTCACCCATACGAAGGTCAGGGCCTGCGCCTGGTCGTAGCCGCCGAGGCCGGGCCGCTCGTCCCACAGCGCGATGTAGGTGTACGCGACGATGAAACCGAAGACGGTGTTCGTGAACACCCCGGCCGCCGTCGCGATCCCGTAGGTCGCGTAGCGCCGGAATCCGCCCGCGGCGACCGCCAGGTAGAGCCCCGCTCCGCCACGCGCTCCCGCCCCTGCGCTTCCACCTGCCCTCTGACGCACCGTATCCCTCCGTTTTGCCCGGTCGTTCCCACGTCGTTCCCACGGTCTTCTGCGTCGGTCCTGCGTCGGTCCTGCGTCGGCCAAAGCGCGCGAGCTTAGTGCGGAGGGGCGATCCACGCGAACGAATTACGCCCGTCCGGAGCGGAACAAGCGGCCATCGGGTAGACACCAGGGGTACAGAAGTGGATATTTCGCACGGCGTCGAGGAGTCCTGGAGATGAGCGACCAGTCACCACCACCGGGCTGGACCCCTCGCGATCCGGACACACCGCCCGAGGTCCCGCAGCCGCGCCCGCAGCCAACGGGCAGGCAGGGAAGGCAGGGAAGGCCCGATCAGCCGGAGAGACCCGACAGGCCCGGCGAACCCGGCAGACCCGGCCGCAAGCCCAAGCGGAAGCGGACCGGCTGGCGCCGCCTCATCCCCACCTGGCGCATGGTCCTGGGCGGCATCCTGCTCATCGCCCTGCTGCTCGGCGGCGCCCTCGTCGCCGGCTACCTGCTCGTGGACATCCCGCCGGCCAACTCGGCCGCCACCGCCCAGTCCAACGTCTACCTCTACTCCGACGGTTCCCAGCTCGCCCGCGACGGCGAGGTCAACCGCGTCAACGTCCCGCTCTCCCAGATCCCCCGCACCGTCCAGGAGGCCGTACTGGCCGCGGAAGACCGGGACTTCTACTCCGAACGGGCCGTCGACCCCAAGGCGATGCTCCGCGCCGCCTGGAACACCGCGACCGGCAAGGGCACCCAGTCCGGCTCCACCATCACCCAGCAGTACGTCAAGAACTACTACCTGGGCCAGGAACAGACGATCAAACGCAAGGTCAAGGAATTCTTCATCGCGATCAAACTCGGTCGCGAGAAGTCGAAGCAGTACATCCTCGAGGGCTACCTGAACACCAGCTACTTCGGCCGCAACGCCTACGGCATCCAAGCCGCCGCCCAGGCCTACTACGGCAAGGACGTCGGCAAACTCACCACCGCCGAGGGCGCCTACCTCGCCACCCTCCTCAACTCCCCCAGCGCCTTCGACGTCCTCTCCCACCCCCAGGGCCGCCCGCGCGCCCTCGCCCGCTGGAACTACGTACTCGACGGCATGGTCAAGAAGGGCTGGCTGCCCGCCGCCGAACGCACGGCCACCCAGTTCCCCGAACCGGGCAAGGTCCGCGCCGCCGCCGGACTGTCCGGGCAGCGCGGCTACCTCGTCGAGGCCATCAAGGACTACATCGTCGAAAGCAGGATCCTCGACGACAAGACCCTCGCCGAGGGCGGCTACCGCATCACCACCACCATCGACAAGCGCCGCCAGAACGCCTTCGTCGAAGCCGTCGACGACCAGATGGTCGACAAACTCGACCCGCAGACGCGCAAGGCCGACCGCGTCGTACGCGCCGGCGGGGTCTCCATCGACCCCGCCACCGGCAAGGTCGTCGCCATGTACGGCGGCATCGACTACACCAAGCAGTACGTCAACAACGCGACCCGGCACGACTACCAGGTCGCCTCCACCTTCAAGCCGTTCGTCTTCGCGGCCGCCGTCGAGAACGACTCCCGCACCCAGGACGGCCGCCGGATCACCCCGAACACCCTCTACAACGGCGACAACAAGCGCCGCGTCGTCGGCACCCGGATCCCCTACGCCCCCGAGAACGAGGGGCAGGTCAGCTACGGGAACATCACCGTCAACACCGCCACCGACCTCTCCGTGAACGCCGTCTTCGCCCAGATGGTCGTCGACGTCGGCACGGCGAAGGTCAAGAAGACCGCCGTCGACCTCGGCATCCCCGAGAACACCCCCAACTTCGACCCCGGCCCGGCCATGGCACTCGGCACCATGCAGGCCAGCGTCCTCGACATGACCCAGGCGTACGCGACCCTCGCCGACCACGGCCGGCGCACCCCCTACACCTTCGTGGAGAAGATCGCCAAGGGCGGCGACACGATCGGCCTGCCCGCCCGCACCCCCACCCAGGCCGTCACCCGCGAAGCCGCCGACACCACCACCTCCATGCTGGTCAGCGTCGTCGACAACGGCACCGGCACGGCCGCCCTCGCCGCCGGGCACCCGGCCGCGGGCAAGACCGGAACCGCCGAGCTGGACCGCTCCGCCTGGTTCGCGGCGTACACCCCCGACCTGGTCACCGTGGTCGCGATGATGGGCCAGGACCCGGACACCGGAAGGCTGGAGTCGCTGTACGACGCGCTCGGCGAGTCCCGGATCGGCGGTGGCGGCTACCCGGCCCGGATCTGGGCCCAGTACACGAAGACGGCCCTGGAGGGCACCGACCCCGTCGACTTCGACCTGGAACTCCAGCCCGGCGGAGCGCTGCTCCCCACCGCCCCGCCCCCGCAGTGGGAGCAGCCGACGGAAGAGCCGACGCAGGACGAGGACAGGCCGACACGCCCGGGACGGCCCACCAGGCCGGGGCGCCCGACTCCCCCGAACGGCGGCCAGGACAACGGCGGACAGAACCAGGGGGGCCAGAACAACGGCGGACAGAACAACGGCGGCCAGAACCAGGGCGGCCAGGACAACGGCGGACAGACCCAGGGCGGCCAGACACAAGGCGGCCAGGACAACGGCGGCGCCGCCGCCGCGGGCGCCCAGGGCGGCACCACCACGGGCACGGAAGGCGCCACCGCCGCGGGCACCAACGGCGGCGGCACCACAGGAGGCCTGCGCCCGGCACCGCCGTCGGCGTTCCTCGAATGAGGCGGGGATCAGTGACCGGAGGTCGCCTTCAGCCCCACCACGGCGACCAGCAGCAGACAGATGAAGAAGATCCGGGCGGCGGTGACGGGCTCACCCAGCACCGCCATCCCGAGCACGGCCGCACCGGCGGCACCGATGCCCACCCACACCCCGTACGCCGTACCGATCGGCAGCGACTTGGCGGCGTACGAGAGCAGCACCATGCTGGCCACGATCCCGGCACCCGTGAACACACTGGGCCACAGACGGGTGAACCCTTCGGTGAACTTCATGCCGATCGACCAGCCGACCTCGAGCAGACCGGCGACGAGAAGAAGAACCCATGCCATGACGGCACCTCCGAGACAACGAGCGGTACGGGGTGCGTCGTCTTGTCGTACCCGGTACGGCGCGTCTCGTCGGGGTTCCCCACCACGGTAGCAAAGGGCAGGCAAAAGGGCCGGTGACCTCGATCACCGGCCCTCCGCAACGCCCTGGGGTCAGAGGTACAACCCGGTGGAGTCCTTCGCCCCCTCGAGCCGCTCCGCGGCCACGGCGTGCAGGTCGCGCTCGCGCATCAGCACGTACGTCGCCCCCCGCACCTCCACCTCGGCCCGGTCCTCGGGGTCGTACAGCACCCGGTCGCCGGGCTCGACGGTACGGACGTTCTGTCCGACCGCGACCACCTCGGCCCAGGCCAGCCGCTTGCCCACCGCGGCAGTCGCCGGGATGAGGATGCCGCCGCCGGAGCGGCGCTCGCCCTCGGGCGAGTCGGACTTCACGAGCACGCGGTCGTGAAGCATGCGGATGGGCAGCTTGTCGTGGGTGGTGTTCTCGCTCACGCCTTGAACCTACCTGAGGGCGTCAGCCGCGCTTGCGCCGCACCGACAGCACGAGCAGCCCGACCACACCGGCGGCGACCAGCGCGACCGGCACGATCCGCTCGACGCGCGGGGCCCCGTCCTCGTGGCGCAGGGCGCCGGTCACGTCCGTCACGAGACGGTTCACCGCGACGAAGGCACGCCCGGCGGTGTGGTCGACCGTCGAGGCGACCCGTGCCTTCGCGTCCCCGATGATCGTCTTCGGGTGCATGCGCACGCCGATCTCGTCGAGCGTCTCGGCGAGCTGCTCGCGGCGGCGGACGATGTCCGCCTCGATCTGTGCGGGGGTCCTGGCTTCCGGCACCGCGCTGCCTCCGTCGTCGTGGTCGTGGTCGTGGGGCGTAGTCCGACATGAACAGTCTGTCAGCAGCTTAGTCTCGTGCCATAACGATCCCCTCTTGAGGAGACTTCCGACATGAGCGAGCGACTTCAGCCGGGCGACACCGCCCCCGCCTTCACCCTGCCCGACGCGGACGGCAACGAGGTCTCGCTCGCCGACCACAAGGGCCGCAAGGTCATCGTCTACTTCTACCCGGCCGCGCTGACGCCGGGCTGCACGAAGCAGGCCTGCGACTTCACGGACAACCTGGACGTCCTGGCCACGGCCGGCTACGACGTGATCGGCGTCTCCCCGGACAAGCCGGAGAAGCTGGCGAAGTTCCGCGAGAAGGAGCACCTGAAGGTCACCCTGGTCGGGGACCCGGAGAAGGAGACCCTGACGGCGTACGGCGCCTTCGGCGAGAAGAAGCTGTACGGCAAGACGGTGACCGGGGTCATCCGCTCCACGGTGGTCGTGGACGAGGAGGGCAAGGTCGAGCACGCCTTCTACAACGTCAAGGCCACGGGCCACGTAGCGAAGATCATCAAGGACCTGGGCATCTGACTGCCCGAACGCAGCGGCCCGCACCCACCGGTGCGGGCCGCTCCGCTTATCGGTCAAAACCGGCCGCAACCGTCCGACTACCGTCCCGTTACTCCGTACGAGGGCCGCACACGCGGCCGGGGACGGAGGGGGCCGGAATGCCGATCAGCCCGTACACGAAGGAACGCCTCGCGGAGGCGGCGCGCACGTCGCTCACGCTGACGGAGGCGCTGGAGAAGTTGGGGGTGGACCCCAAGGGCGGCTCGCGCCGCTACCTGCACGACCGGATGCGGAAGCTGGGCGTGGATGTCTCCCACTTCGAGCAGGAGGGGGCGAAGTGGACGAAGGAGATCCTGGCGGAGGCCGTCTCCACTTCGACGAACATGTGTGAGGTTCTCCGGTACCTCGGCCTTGAGGTCGTGGGCGGCCACCACACCCACATCAGCCGGCGAGTGAAGGCATTCGGCATAGACACGTCTCACTTCAAGCTGCCATCTCCGGCAGGTCGCCCCAAGACTCGGCGCACCCCGGACTCCGTCCTGGTGAGACAGGACAATGCCCGTGCCCGCCGCACACCAGGCGAGCACCTCAAGCTCGCGCTGGCCGCGCACGGCGTTCCCGAGCAGTGCCAGATGTGCGGCATCGAACCGACCTGGCAGGGGTATCCGCTGCCACTGGAGGTCGATCACATCGACGGCGACTGGCGCAACAACCAGCCGGACAACCTACGACTGCTCTGCCCCAACTGCCATTCCACGACCGACACATACCGCGGCCGCGCAAAAGGTCTCCGATGAGCGCCCGCAATCACTACACCCGAGAGCTCCTGGCTGAAGCCGCCGCACTGTGCGGCGACATCGACGAGGTCATCGCCTATCTGGGCACCAAGCCGTACCCACGGCTGGACAGGTACCTGTTGGAGCGCTTCCGCAGGTACGACATCGACGTCACACACTTCGCACGTCGCGACCTGGGCATGCCGGCATCCGGCAGCCTGAACGAAACCCTCAAGCGGTGGATCCGGGAGGACGGCCTCTCAACCGCACACTTCCTCGGGCAAGCCCACCAGCGCGGCAGGGCAGGGTCCACGCCCATGAGGTCGTCGGCGGACATCCTCGTCAAGCACAGCGGACAGCGACGCACCCGCACCCACCTCCTGCGGCGCGCATTGCGCGAAGTAGGGGTTCCAGAGTGCTGCGACACGTGCGGAGCACCACCCGAGTGGCAGGGACGGCCGATGACGTTGGAGGTGGATCACATCAACGGAGACTGGAGTGACGACCGCCAGGAGAACCTGCGGCTGCTCTGCCCCAACTGCCACGCGGTGACGGACACCTGGTGTCGGGGTGGGCCGCGCAGCCGCTAGATCACGGGTGCATCAACCACAGGTGCGGCGTGCGCAGTAGAGTGTTCCTCGCTTGCGTCCGTACGCCACCTGGTGAGCGGCGGTCTTTAGGTGGCCGCGTATGTCGGTTCGAATCCGACCGGGCGCACTCGGCGAACAGGGCCTGGTCTACCGAACTCGGGAGACCAGGCCCTGCCGCGTCAGCCCAGGAGTTCGCGGACCACCGGGATCAGGGCGCGGAAGGCCTGGCCTCGGTGGGAGATGGCGTTCTTCTCGGCGGCGGTCATCTCCGCGCAGGTGCGGGATTCGCCCAGGGGCTGGAGGATCGGGTCGTAGCCGAAGCCGCCCGCGCCCGAGGGGGTGTGGCGGAGGGTGCCCAGGAGGCGGCCCTCGACCACGCGTTCCGTGCCGTCCGGGAGGGCCAGGGCCGCCGCGCAGAAGAAGTGGGCGCCGCGGTGCGCGTCGTCGATGTCGCCGAGCTGGGCCAGGAGGAGGGCGAGGTTCGCCGCGTCGTCGCCGTGGCGGCCCGCCCAGCGGGCGGAGAAGATGCCGGGGGCGCCGTTCAGGACGTCGACGCAGAGGCCGGAGTCGTCGGCGACGGCCGGCAGGCCGGTGGCCTGGGCCAGGGCGTGGGCCTTGAGGAGGGCGTTCTCGGCGAAGGTGACGCCGGTTTCCTTGACGTCCGGGACCTCCGGGTACGCGTCCGCGCCGACCAGCTCGTGCGGCAGGCCGGCGTCGGACAGGATGGCGTGGAGTTCGGAGATCTTGCCCGCGTTGCGGGTCGCCAGGATCAGGCGGGTGGGCGTCGAAGTCATGCCCCCATTATCCCGGGGTGCAGACCTTCGAGATCTCGCTCGCGGCGTCGGCGACCGGTGTGATGTCCGGGGCGGTGTTGCCCTGCTCGATGGAGGTGCGGACGTTCTTGATGGCCGTGTTCATCGAGTTGATGGCCTTGCCCAGGTCGGCGTTGTCCGTCTGGTCGCCGATCTTCTTGAGGTTGGCGTCGATCTGGTTGAGCGCGTTCTGGGCGTCCTGCGGGCTGTTGCCGGCCTGGGAGACGGCCTGCTGGAGGTCGCCCACGCCGTCGGTGATGGCCACCGCCGTGTTCGCGCAGTCCATGGCGGTGGAGATCGCGTCACAGGACGTCAGGGCGGGGAGGGTGAGCGCGGCCGCCGCGGCTATGGCGGCGATGCGGTACTTCGGCTTCATGGGGTTCCCCCGGGACGTTCGGATACGTGGACGGGCGCACGGTGGTGACACCGTGCGCCCGTATCTTCGTAGACGCGGGGTCTAGAGCTCCAGTTCCAGCGCGCTCAGCTGGAGGGCTTCGAGGTCGGCGCAGCCGCCGGCGGCGAGGTCCAGGAGGGCGTTGAGTTCCTTGCGGTCGAAGGGCTCGCCCTCGGCGGTGCCCTGGACCTCGACGAAGCGGCCGTCGCCGGTGCAGACGACGTTCATGTCCGTCTCGGCGCGCACGTCCTCCTCGTAGCAGAGGTCGAGGAGCGGGACGCCGTCGACGATGCCGACGCTGACGGCGGCGACGGTGCCGGTGAGGGGCTTGCGGCCGGCCTTGATGAGCTTCTTCTTCTGGCCCCAGGCGACGGCGTCGGCGAGGGCGACGTAGGCGCCGGTGATGGCGGCGGTGCGGGTGCCGCCGTCGGCCTGGAGGACGTCGCAGTCCAGGACGATGGTGTTCTCGCCGAGGGCCTTGTAGTCGATGACGGCGCGCAGGGAGCGTCCGATGAGGCGGGAGATCTCGTGGGTGCGGCCGCCGATCTTGCCGCGGACGGATTCGCGGTCGCCGCGGGTGTTGGTGGAGCGGGGCAGCATCGAGTATTCGGAGGTGACCCAGCCTTCGCCGCTGCCCTTGCGCCAGCGCGGGACGCCTTCGGTGAAGGAGGCGGTGCAGAAGACCTTGGTGTCTCCGAAGGAGATGAGGACGGAGCCCTCGGCGTGCTTGCTCCATCCGCGTTCGATGGTGACCGGGCGGAGCTGTTCGGGCGTACGGCCGTCGATGCGAGACATGTCTCCGAGCCTAGTCGCTGCGGCAGTACGCGAAGACCCCGTCCGGGTAGGTCCGGTACGGGGTCTTCGGGGGATCGTCAGATCACATCATGTCTTCGATGTCGGCGGCGATGGGGTCGGCGTCGGTGCCGATGACGACCTGGATCGCGGTGCCCATCTTGACGACGCCGTGGGCGCCGGCGGCCTTGAGGGCGGCCTCGTCGACCTTGCTCGGGTCGATGACCTCGGTGCGCAGGCGGGTGATGCAGCCTTCGACCTCTTCGATGTTCTCGATGCCGCCGAGCCCGGCGACGATCTTCTCAGCCTTGGTGGCCATGTGTTTCTCCCTGAGTGTTACGAAGAACGAGTCTCGGCGGCCAGGTACACGGTTCCCACCTGTGCGGTCCGCTTCGTCACGTTAACGCACGGTTGGCCCATCTACGCGAGCGCATGACCGCTGCCTGCCGAATGATGTCGATCAGCAGCAGCCCGCCCTCAACTGGTCTACACCAGTGTGCCGCAAGTGCTGCGGCTGCCAAAAACGGGCCGGTCAGGGAGGACGCCGATGAGCGCGAGCAGCGCCGCAGCAGCACCACGGCAAACGTGGTGGAACGGCTTGTTCCAGGGGCTGCAGAAGATGGGGCGCAGCCTTCAGCTGCCGATCGCCGTGCTGCCCGCGGCGGGAATCCTGAACCGGCTCGGCCAGAAGGACGTGTTCGGCCCCGAGGGCCTGGACTGGACGAACGTCGCCAAGGTCATGGCGGGCGCGGGCGGGGCGCTGCTGGACGCGGATCTCGGTCTGCCGCTGCTGTTCTGCGTGGGCGTCGCGATCGGCATGGCGAAGAAGGCGGACGGTTCGACGGCGCTGGCGGCGGTGGCGGGCTTCCTCGTCTACCGGGGCGTGCTGCACGCGTTCCCGAAGAAGTGCCCGCCGGGGACGCGGACGCTGGCGGGCGGCTGCCTGGGGCAGGGTGACGCCTTCGACGGGTTCACGTACCAGAATCCGGGGGTCTTCGGCGGCATCATCATGGGCTTGCTGGCCGCCTGGTTCTGGCAGCGCTACCACCGGGTGAAGCTGGTGGACTGGCTCGGGTTCTTCAACGGCCGGCGGCTGGTGCCGATCATCATGTCGTTCGTCGCGATCGTCTTCGCCGTGCTGTGCCTGTGGGTGTGGCCGCCGGTCGGTGACGCGCTGGAGAGCTTCTCGGACTGGCTGATCGGGCTGGGGGCGTGGGGTGCGGGCATCTTCGGTGTGGCGAACCGCGCGCTGCTGGTGATCGGCCTGCACCAGTTCCTGAACGTGCCGGTGTGGTTCCAGTTCGGCAGCTACACCACGCCGGAGGGCCAGGTGAAGCACGGGGACATCAGCATGTTCCTGGCGGGTGACCCGGCTGCGGGGCAGTTCCTCTCGGGGTTCTTCCCGATCATGATGTTCGCCCTGCCGGCGGCGGCGCTGGCGATCACGCACTGTGCGAAGCCGCAGCGGCGCAAGGAGGTCGGCGGGCTGATGCTGTCGGTGGCCCTGACCTCGTTCGTCACGGGCATCACCGAACCGCTGGAGTACTCGTTCCTCTTCGTGGCGCCGGTGCTGTACGTGATCCATGCGCTGCTGACGGGTGTGTCGATGGCGGTGACCTGGGGGCTGGGCGTGCACGACGGCTTCAGCTTCTCGGCGGGCCTGATCGACTACCTCATCAACTGGAAGCTGGCGACCAAGCCCTGGCTGATCATTCCGATCGGTCTGTGTTTCGCGGCCGTCTATTACGTGATCTTCCGCTTCGCGATCACCAAGTTCGACCTGGCCACGCCGGGGCGGGAGTCGGACGAGGAGATCGCGGCGATGCAGGCGGAGAACGTGAAGGCGTAGGGCGTGGGGCGGGCCTTCCGCTTGTGCTCTTCGGGCCCTCGGATCCCCGGATCCGGGGGCCTTCGTCATGTCCGGAGGTCCCGGCTCCGGGGCGCCGGGCGGCACGTGCGCCGAGTGTGGCGCAGGCCACAGAAAATCGAAGGTTCCTTATCTAACCCCGACCGTGCTACAACTGGTCTACACCAGCAATTGGTGTAGACCACGCGACCCCATCGGGGCCCGCGTACCCCCCCATCGAAGACGTCGCCGTCCGTCCCCGTGTCCTCTGGCGGCGCCTTGCCCTCTGGAGGAAGTTGTGACCACGGCTGCCGCCCCCGCGGCCCAGAAGAAGAAGGGCTCCGGCGTGATGGCTGTCATGCAGCGCATCGGCCGCAGCCTCATGCTGCCCGTCGCGGTAATGCCCGCCGCCGCCCTCCTGGTCCGCTTCGGCCAGGAGGACATGCTGGCGAACAAGGACTTCCCGGACTTCATCCAGAAGCTCGCGGGTTACATGGCCGCGGGTGGCGACGCCATCCTCGGCAACATGGCCCTGCTGTTCTGTGTCGGCATCGCCATCGGCTTCGCGAAGAAGTCGGACGGTTCCACCGCGCTGGCCGCGGTCGCCGGCTACCTGGTCTTCCAGAAGGTGCTCGCCACCTTCACCGACTCGAACCTGCCGAAGATAGCCAAGGTCGTCGACGGCAAGATCATCAACGTCGAGGCCCCGGTCAACGCCGGTGTCCTGGGCGGTGTCGTGATGGGCATCGTCGTCGCGCTGCTCTACCAGAAGTTCTACCGGACCAAGCTGCCCGACTGGGCGGGCTTCTTCGGCGGTCGCCGTCTGGTCCCGATCCTCTCCTCCTTCGCCGGTCTGGTCATCGGCATCGTCTTCGGCCTGATCTGGCCGGTCCTCGGCACGGGCCTGCACAACTTCAGTGAGTGGCTCGTCGGTTCCGGCGCGGTCGGCGCGGGCATCTTCGGCGTCGCCAACCGCGCGCTGATCCCGGTCGGCATGCACCACCTGCTGAACTCCTTCCCGTGGTTCCAGGCCGGCTCCCACACCGACGCCGGCACCGACTACCACGGCGACATCGCCCGCTTCCTGCACGGCGACCCGACGGCCGGCCAGTTCATGACGGGCTTCTTCCCGATCATGATGTTCGCCCTCCCGGCGGCCTGCCTCGCCATCACCCACGCGGCCCGCCCCGAGCGCCGCAAGGTCGTCGGCGGCATGATGTTCTCCCTCGCGCTCACCGCCTTCGTCACCGGTGTGACCGAGCCGATCGAGTTCACCTTCATGTTCATCGCGCCGGTGCTGTACGCGGTCCACGCGGTCCTGACCGGTGTCTCGATGGCGCTGACCTGGGCCCTCGGCATGAAGGACGGGTTCGGCTTCTCGGCCGGCGCGGTCGACTACCTGCTCAACCTGGGCAAGGCGACCAACCCGCTGGGCCTGGCGCTCGTCGGCCTGTGCTTCGCGGCCCTCTACTACGTGATCTTCCGCTTCGCGATCACCAAGTTCAACATTCCGACGCCGGGCCGCGAGTCCGACGAGGAGCTGGCCGAGCTGCAGAAGGCAGAGGCCAAGTAGGGCACGAAGCCGAAGCCCCCGCTCTCCCGGAAGGGAGGGCGGGGGCTCCGTCGTTTCGCGGGCGGGGTCAGACCTCGTAGACGGCGCCCGAGTACGCCAGGTCCACCGGCCCGTCGTAGACCGCGCGGGCGTCGGCGAGGTTCTGCTCGGCGTCCGTCCACGGCGGGATGTGGGTCAGGACGAGCCGGCCGACCCGGCCGCCGCGCGCGTACTCGCCGGCTTCCCGGCCGTTGAGGTGGAGGTCGGGGATGTCCTCCTTGCCGTGCGTGAAGGAGGCTTCGCAGAGGAAGAGGTCGGTGCCCTCGGCGAGCAGGCCCAGCTCGGGGCAGGTGCCGGTGTCGCCGGAGTACGTGAGCGAGCGGCCGCCGTGCTCGATGCGGATGCCGTACGCCTCGACCGGATGGCTGACGCGCTCGGTGCGGATCTGGAAGGGGCCGATCTCGAAGCTGCCCGGCTTCAGGGTGCGGAAGTCGAAGACCTCGCTCATCGAGCGCTCGTCGGGGACGTCGTCGTAGGCGGTGGACAGCCGCCGCTCGGTGCCCTCGGGGCCGTACACGGGGATGGCGGAGCAGCGGCCGCCCTCGTGCCGGTAGTAGCGGGCGACGAAGTACGCGCACATGTCGATGCAGTGGTCGGCGTGCAGGTGGCTCAGGAAGATCGCGTCGAGGTCGTAGAGGCCGATGTGGCGCTGCAGCTCGCCGAGGGCGCCGTTGCCCATGTCGAGGAGCAGCCGGAAGCCGTCGGCCTCGACGAGGTAGCTCGAACAGGCCGATTCCGCGGACGGGAACGACCCCGAACAGCCGACGACGGTGAGCTTCATGGAGCGTGAACCTCCGTGGACGGTCCGTGGACGGAATGCGGGCCGTGCGTGGGTCGAGCGTAAGGCGCGAAACGGCCGGTCGCTCCTCCGCGGCGGGCCGTTGTGGGGGGAATCACCTGCGCTGTCACCCGTGGGAGCGATGGTGGGCACGGACTTGCCACACGTTGCCATGCCGGGGCGTTCCCGCGCGGCTACGGTCGAAGCATGGACACGTCCTGGTGGCCCGCGGTGGCCGCGGTCGTGGCCGTGGCGCTGGTGGTGCTGGTCGCGGGGGGTCGGCCGGGGCTCCCCCGCCGGGCCCCGCCCGCGCCGTTGTACGAGCACGCGCACGGGACCGGGCCGCCGCCGCGGCCGCGGGCCGGTGAGCTGTGGTCCCTGTCGGACGGGCGGATGTGCCTGGTCCTGGCGGTGGGGCCGGTACGGAGCCACCGGGCGCGGGTCGCGTGGATCGCCGGCAAGTACGACGACCGGCGGGCGGGGGTGATCCCGCTCCCCCCGGGGACGGTGGGGGCGCAGGGCCGGGCGGGCTTCCTGGAGGCGGACCGGCCGGTGGAGGTGTCGCTGTGGGAGTTCCGCAAGCGGATGGGGGTGCTGGATCCGGCGGTGTGGGACGAGGTCAAGGGACTGGGAGGCGGCGGGTGACGAAGGTGACGAAGCCGGCGAGGGCGATCCGGGTGCGGAGGGTGTACGACGCGCCGGAACCGGGGGCGGACGGCGTGCGGGTGCTCGTGGACCGGCTGTGGCCGCGGGGGCTGTCGAAGGAGGCGGCCGGCGTGGACGAGTGGCCGAAGGCGGTGACCCCGTCGACGGAGCTGCGGAAGTGGTTCCACGGGGGCGGCTCCGCCGCGGAGTTCCGGCGGCGGTACGAGGCGGAGCTGGCGGAGCCGGAAGCGGTGGCGGAGCTGGCGCGCCTGCGGTCCCTGGTGGAGGCGGGCCCGGTGACGCTGCTGACCGCGGTCCACGACCCGGAGTCGAGCCACGCGGCGATCCTGGCGGACCGACTGGGCCCGGAACCCGCCTGACGACCGCCCCGGGCATGCGGCGACCGCGGGCCGGGAGGGTTCGTCGGGGGCCCGGTCCGCGGTGCCGTGCCGGGGGGTCAGATGACGGCGGGGCTTCGGTCGGTGCACAGGGCCCAGATCACGAAGACGCCGATCGCGATCGCGATGAGGGACCACAGCGGCTGGTAGGGCAGCCACAGGAAGTGCAGGATGATCATCACTCCGGTCAGGGCGATGCCGAGGGCGCGGCCCCAGGTCGTGCCCGTGAGGATCGCGATGCCGATGATCAGGACGATGATGCCGATGATCAGGTGGATCCAGCCCCAGGCGGTCACGTCGAACTTGAACGTGTAGTCGCGGACCCGCAGGAGGACGTCGTCCTTGGCGAGGGCGGCGATTCCTTCGAAGATCGCGAACACGCCGTTGATCATCATCAGGACGGCGGCGAACATCGTGCCGCCCGCCGCCCAGCCGGAAGCGTCCCCCGGTGGGGGCGGCGGGGTACGGGGAGTCCCGGGAGCCGCCGGATTGGGAGCGGTCGTCATCGAGCCACCAGCCTCTCTGTGGAGTCGGGTCGGGCACGTTCAGCCTCGACCCGTACCGCCGTCCCGGCGACTCACAGGGGCCATTCGGGTGAATTCACCCGGAAACGCGGCGGCCCGCTCCCCCCGTGGGGGAAGCGGGCGCGCGGCTCCGCGGAAGAGAGGGGCGATCCGGGCTACGCCCAGAGCTGGCCCTGGAGGACCTCGATGGCCTCCTCGGTGGTGGCCGCGGTGTAGACGCCGGTCGAGAGGTACTTCCAGCCGCCGTCGGCCACGACGAAGACGATGTCCGCCGTCTCGCCCGCGGCCACCGCCTTGCGGCCGACGCCGATCGCCGCGTGCAGCGCGGCCCCGGTGGAGACGCCCGCGAAGATGCCTTCCAGCTGGAGGAGTTCGCGGGTGCGGGTCACCGCGTCGGCCGAGCCGACCGAGAAGCGGGTGGTGAGCACGGAGGCGTCGTACAGCTCCGGGACGAAGCCCTCGTCGAGGTTGCGCAGGCCGTAGACGAGGTCGTCGTAGCGCGGTTCCGCGGCGACGATCTTCACGCCGGGCACGTGCTCGCGCAGGTAGCGGCCGACGCCCATCAGGGTGCCGGTGGTGCCCAGGCCCGCCACGAAGTGCGTGATGGAGGGGAGGTCCGCGAGGATCTCCGGGCCCGTGGTGGCGTAGTGCGCGCCCGCGTTGTCCGGGTTGCCGTACTGGTAGAGCATCACCCAGTCGGGGTGCTGCTCCGCCAGTTCCTTCGCGACGCGGACGGCCGTGTTCGAGCCGCCCGCCGCCGGTGACGAGATGATCTCGGCTCCCCACATGGCCAGCAGGTCACGCCGCTCCTGGGAGGTGTTCTCCGGCATCACGCACACGATGCGGTAGCCCTTGAGCTTCGCCGCCATCGCCAGGGAGATGCCGGTGTTGCCCGAGGTCGGCTCCAGGATGGTGCAGCCGGGGTACAGCCGGCCGTCCTTCTCCGCCTGCTCGACCATGTGGAGCGCGGGGCGGTCCTTGATCGAGCCGGTCGGGTTGCGGTCCTCGAGCTTCGCCCAGATGCGGACGTCGTCCGAGGGCGACAGCCGGGGCAGGCGCACCAGCGGCGTGTTGCCCACGGCTGCCAGCGGGGAGTCGTAACGCATTACTTCGAGCCGCCGGCCACGGCCGGGAGGATCGTGACGGTGTCGCCGTCGGTGAGCGTGGTGCTGATGCCGTCGAGGAAGCGGACGTCCTCGTCGTTGAGGTAGACGTTCACGAAGCGGCGCAGCTTGCCGGCGTCGACGATGCGCTCCTCGATGCCCTTGTGACGCGTCTCAAGGTCCGAGAAGAGGTCGCCGAGGGTGGCGCCCTCACCGGACACGGCCTTCTCGCCGTCGGTGTAGGTGCGGAGGATGGTGGGGATGCGGACCTCGATGGCCATGGCAGGCTCCAGTGTCGTGAAGGGGCGTAAGAACGTGAAGGCGCGCGGTTCTTGTGCCCCCGCGCAAGAGGGCTCTGGTGCTCAGGCAGCAGGACAGATGGCGCTGGCGAGGCGGCACAGGTCGACGTGCAGCCGCGCCACGAGCAGCAGCCTGCCGGGCGTCTCGATGCTCACGTCGTGGGAAACCATGCGGTCATGTTAACGATTCCCGGTCCCCCACTTGGAGTGTGATCCCGCATCGTGGACGCCTACTGCTCACATAGTGATCAGTAGGCTGCTACGACCTGCACTTCTTCCTCGGTGATCACGCCGTCGACGATGCGGTACGAGCGGAACTGGAACTCCCCGAGGCCGTCCTTGTCCGCCGTGGAGACCAGCACGTAGTGCGCGCCGGGCTCGTTCGCGTACGTGACGTCCGTGCGCGAGGGGTAGGCCTCGGTGGCGGTGTGCGAGTGGTAGACGATCACGGGCTCCTCGTCCCGGTCGTCGAGCTCGCGGTAGAGCTTCAGCAGGTCCTTGGAGTCGAACTCGTAGAACGTGGGCGACCGGGCCGCGTTGAGCATGGGGATGAACCGCTCGGGGCGGTCGGTGCCCGCCGGGCCGGCCACGACGCCGCACGCCTCGTCGGGGTGGTCCTGGCGGGCGTGCTCGACGATCTGGTCGTACAGGGCCTGGGTGAGGGTCAGCATGAGCGACAGGATAAGCAGACGGGCCCTCCCGTACCGAGGAGTGGTACGGGAGGGCCCGAATGGTGGACAGGCAGCCTGGGCGGAGCGGGCTACGAGGCCTTGGTGAAGGCGGCGCCGCGCGGGTTGCGGGCCTTGAGGACCAGGTAGGACAGGCCCAGGATCAGGCCCCACAGCGGGGCGCAGTACAGCGAGACGCGGGCGTCCTTGTCGATGCCCATCATCACGATGACCATGCCGATGAAGAGCAGGGCGAACCAGCTCGTCCAGGGGGCGCCGGGCGCCCGGAACGGGGAGGCCGGCAGCTCGCCGCGGTCGGACTTGGCGCGGTAGCGGATCTGGCAGACCAGGATCATGATCCAGGCCCACATGCCGGAGATGGTGGCGAAGGAGACGACGTAGTCGAAGGCCTTGCCCGGGGCGACGTAGTTGATCCAGACGCCCACCAGCATCAGCGCGGCGGAGAAGGTGGTGCCCACGAGCGGGGTGCCGCTCTTGGTCAGCTTGGTGAAGAACTTCGGGCCCTGGCCGTTGAGCGCGAGGTCGCGCAGCATGCGGCCGGTGGAGTACATGCCCGAGTTGCAGGAGGACAGGGCGGCGGTCAGCACGACGAAGTTGACGATCGCGGCGCCGATGCCGAGGCCCATGCGCTCGAAGGCGGCGACGAAGGGCGAGACGCCGGGCTGGAAGTGCGTCCACGGGACGACCGACAGGATCATGATCAGGGCGCCGACGTAGAAGACGGCGATGCGCCACGGCACGGTGTTGATGGCCTTGGGCAGGGTCTTCTCGGGGTCCTTGGACTCGCCGGCGGTGACGCCGACCAGCTCGACCGCGAGGAAGGCGAACATCACGATCTGCAGCGTCATCAGCGTGCCGCCGATGCCCTTGGGGAAGAACCCGCCGTCGCTCCACAGGTTGGTGACGGTCGCGGTGTCGGCGGCGTCGGAGAACCCGATGGTGAGGATGCCGGCGCAGATGAGGATCATGCCGACGATGGCGGTGACCTTGACCATGGAGAACCAGAACTCCAGCTCACCGAAGAGCTTCACGGAGATCAGGTTGGCGCCGTAGAGGATGACGGTGAAGATCAGCGCGTACGCCCACTGCGGGAAGCTGTCGTGGGTCCAGTACGCCATGTACTGAGCGGCGGCGGTGACCTCGGTGATGCCGGTGACCACCCAGAAGAGCCAGTACGTCCAGCCGGTGACGTATCCCCAGAACGGGCCCAGGAACTCGCGGGCGTAGTCCGAGAAGGAACCGGAGACGGGGCGGTACATGAGCAGCTCGCCCAGGGCCCGCATGATGAAGAAGATGACCAGGCCCGCGATGGCGTAGGCCAGGATCAGGCTCGGGCCGGCCTTGGAGATCGCCTTGCCGGCGCCCAGGAACAGGCCGGTGCCGATGGCTCCGCCGATCGCGATCATCTGGATCTGGCGGGCGCCGAGCGCGCGGTGGTAACCCTCGCCGCCGCCCTCGCCCTGGGTGCCCTCGCCGGGCATCCCGTCGTGCTGCTCGACCTGCACAGAGGTCATGTCTTGGTGCGCCTTTCTCCACGCCGACCCGCGCCTTGACTGGCTGCGGATCGGGTCCTCGATCCCCCCGGATACGGATGGAGTTGCACGCCGGCGGTCCGCCGGTTCAAGCAGGCCGGGGGACATGGGTGGCGTCCCCTCGGCGGTCGTGAAGATTTATCACGGGCTTACGGGTGAGCGAGGCCGGAAAATGTGACGCAGGACACGGGAAATCCAGGACATGACGCCTGAAACGGATCAGATCACCGCATCGCGGTGATCTGATCGTTATCCGGATTTGAGCGTCCGCTGAGCGAACACTGTTCGCCCTTGAGGATCCTCAGAGCCTTCTCGGGGAGTCACCCGGGGACTCAGAGGGTCTCGATGAGGGTCTCCTGGAGCCCGCCGAGCCAGAGGTACGCCATCACCATCGGCTTGCGCGGGTCGTCGTCCGGGAGCCGGAAGAGCATCGCGCTCTCGTCGTCCTCGGTGATGTCGAGGCGGGCGGCGATCGTCAGGCGCAGGTCGTTGAGCGCGCCCAGCCAGCGCAGCGGCAGCTCGCCGGTCAGCTCCAGGACCGCCGCCCCGTCGCCGGCGGGGGTGAGCCCGTCCAGGCTGCGTACGACGGCCAGGGCGTCCTCCCGCTTGCGGGTGCGCAGGTCGTTCTCGGTGAAGCGGCGGAACTCCGCCGAGCGGGCCTTCAGCTCCGCCGGGTCGACGCCCTCGTCGCCGGAGCCGTCGGGGGCCCCGTAGGCGTCGGGGAAGAGCCGGGCCAGGGCCGGGTCGGCCGGGGGCTCGGTGGGGCCCTCGGAGGCGAAGAGGACGGCCAGCGGGTCGGCGTCCTCGGCGGGCTCCGGCTCACCGGGCCCGATCAGCTCCAGCAGCTGAACGGCCAGGGAACGCAGGATGGAGATCTCGATCTCGTCGAGCGCGATGGCGGCGCCGCCGCCCTTGAGCTCCTCGAAGTGTCCGCCGCTCATCAGCCGCGGTCCTGGGAGAGGGTCGCCCACAGGCCGTATCCGTGCATGGCCTGCACGTCGCGCTCCATTTCCTCACGGGTGCCGCTGGAGACGACCGCGCGCCCCTTGTGGTGGACGTCGAGCATCAGTCTGTGCGCCTTGTCCTTGGAATAGCCGAAGTACGCCTGGAACACGTACGCCACGTAGCTCATGAGGTTGACCGGGTCGTTGTGCACCAGGGTCACCCAGGGGACGTCGGGTTCGGGGACCGCGAAGGTCTCTTCGGCCGATTCGGTGCGTTCGATCTCTACAGGAGCAACACTCACTCGTCCCATGCTGCCACCGTGACGGGTCCGTCGCACAAACGGGGCCTACATCTCGTCACTTTGACGAAATGTGCGCTAGCATCCGTGGCATGAACCCTGCGGACCTGGGCCTGCCGGTGGACGTGCCGTCGACAGCGCTCTTCACGGACCATTACGAGCTGACGATGCTGCAGGCCGCCCTGGCGAACGGCACCGCCGACCGCCGCTCGGTCTTCGAGGTGTTCACCCGGCGGCTGCCGGAGGGACGCCGCTACGGAGTGGTGGCGGGAACCGGCCGGGTGCTCGACGCGGTGGAGAACTTCCGCTTCGACGGCGCGGTGCTGGAGTTCCTGCGCGAGCGGGCCGTCGTCGACATGCGGACGCTGGACTGGCTGGCCTCGTACCGCTTCTCCGGCGACATCTGGGGCTACCCGGAGGGGGAGGTCTACTTCCCCGGCTCGCCGATCCTGCGGGTGGAGGGCAGCTTCGCCGAGTGCGTGCTGCTGGAGACCGTGATCCTGTCGATCCTGAACCACGACTCGGCGATCGCGGCGGCCGCCTCCCGGATGACCTCGGCGGCGGGCGACCGGCCGCTGATCGAGATGGGCGCGCGGCGCACGCACGAGCTGGCGGCGGTGGCGGCCTCGCGGGCCGCCTACGTGGGCGGCTTCACCTCCACCTCGGACCTGGCGGCCGGCTTCCGCTACGGGATCCCGACGGTGGGGACCTCGGCCCACGCGTTCACGCTGGTGCACGACAGCGAGCGGGACGCGTTCACGGCCCAGGTGGCCTCCCTGGGCCGGGGCACCACCCTCCTGGTGGACACGTACGACGTCGCCGAGGCGGTGCGCACGGCGGTGGAGGTGGCCGGCACGGAGCTGGGCGCGGTCCGGATCGACTCCGGGGACCTGCTGCTGGTGGCGCACCGGGTGCGGCAGCAGCTGGACGAGCTGGGCGCCACCGCGACGAAGATCGTGGTGACCTCCGACCTGGACGAGTACGCCATCGCCTCGCTGGCGGCGGCGCCGGTGGACGCGTACGGGGTGGGCACGCAGCTGGTGACGGGCAGCGGGCACCCGACGTGCTCGATGGTCTACAAGCTGGTGGCGCGGGCGACCTCCGCGGACCCGAAGGCGGCGCTGGCGCCGGTGGCGAAGAAGTCCACCGGCGGCAAGACGTCGATCGGCGGCCGCAAGTGGGCCGCGCGGCGGCTCGACGCGGAGGGTGTCGCCGAGGCGGAGGTCGTCGGGACCGGGCCGGTCCCCTCGGCCCTGGCCGACCACCAGCTGCTGACCCAGCTGGTCAAGTCCGGCGAGGTCATCGCCCGCGAGCCGCTGGAGGCCGCGCGGGACCGGCACCGCGCCGCCCGCGCCGGGCTGCCCCTGTCCGCGACGCAGCTCTCCCGCGGCGAGGCCGTGCTCCCGACCGAGTACGCGTAGCCCGCGGCGCCGCCGGGGGCTCCTGGGGCTCCGCCCCAGACCCCGCGCCTCACACGCCGGCGAGGCTGGATTTTCGCCCCAGCCGCCCGCAGGGCAACTTCAGCCCCGCCGGCGTTTGAGGCGCGGGGGTCTGGGGGCAGAGCCCCCAGCAGCCGGCCCGCACCATCCACACCCGCCGAAGCGAAGGGCACCGAACATGCACCGCGCACTGATCGTCGTCGACGTACAGAACGACTTCTGCGAGGGCGGCAGCCTCGCGGTCACCGGCGGAGCCGACGTCGCCGCCGCCATCACCGAGCTGATCGGCCAGTCC
This sequence comes from Streptomyces sp. NPDC057010, assembly GCF_042673805.1. Lineage (NCBI taxonomy): Bacteria > Bacillati > Actinomycetota > Actinomycetes > Kitasatosporales > Streptomycetaceae > Streptomyces > Streptomyces sp. NPDC057010. Next base: position 25,556 of record NZ_JBHUSC010000067.1, read on the forward strand.
ACGGCCGGCTACCGGCACGTCGTCGCCACCCGCGACCACCACGTCGACCCGGGCGCCCACTTCGCGCGCCCCCCGGCGGAGCCGGACTACGAGCGCTCCTGGCCCGTGCACTGCGTCGCCGGGACCGAGGGCGTCGGCTTCCACCCGAACTTCGCGCCCGCCGTCGCCTCCGGCGCGGTCGCCGCCGTCTTCGACAAGGGCGCCTACGAGGCCGCCTACAGCGGCTTCGAAGGCGCCGACGAGAACGGGGCGACCCTCGCCCGCTGGCTGCGGGACCGGCACGTCACCGAGGTGGACGTGGTCGGCATCGCCACCGACCACTGCGTCAAGGCCACCGCCCTGGACGCCGCCCGGGAGGGCTTCGCCACCCGCGTCCTGCTGGACCTGACGGCCGCCGTGGCCCCGCACACCACCGAGAAGGCGCTGGAGGAGCTCCGGGCGGCCGGAGTGACCCTGGTCGGCTCCAAGGCCCCCTAGGGGGCCAGCAGGGCCCGGATCGGGTGCCAGAGCTCCTGCGCCCGGTCGGGGGCGCCGCGCCACAGCAGGCCGTCCGGGTGGTGCAGGACGGCCGTGACCTCGTCGGGCGTGGGCGGCTGCGCGTTGCCCCGCAGGTACACCGCCCGCATCCCGAGGTTCCGCAGCCTGGTCAAGGCGCGGGCCCGGTTCGCGGCGTGCACCAGCACACGGACATTTCCGCCCTCACCGGACGGCCTCGGCAGCGTGAGCGCGACCACCACACTGCCGCCCGGCAATCTGACGAAACCTCCACCTGGCATGTCGGTCATCTCCCCCGTCAATAAGAACCTCGTACCGGGGCATCTAAACGCGATCGGCCGCCGCCCGCTAGAGGGCGACGGCCGATCATGCTTTGACCTGCGGCTTTACCGAATTACTTAACGGCGGGGCCGACCTCGACCGTCATGACGAGACCGTCGTAGGTCTCCTTGGCGATCTTGATCTTGGTGTTGGTGTCAGTGACCTTCACCGAGCCGGTCGGGTTCTCGTCGTAGTAGTACTTGCCCTTGTGGTCGTCGAAGACCAGGTTCGCGGGCTTCGGCTTGAGGAAGAGCTCCTCGCCGTTCTTGTGCAGGGTGAACGCGTCCGTCGAGTAGGCGCTGAAGGGCGCGTCGTACGGCTGGATCTTGTTCCGCAGCAGGGTGCCGTCGGCCCACTTCATGGGCTTGGCGTTGGCGTCGATCGGGAGGATCAGACCGGAGCCCGGGTGCTGGCTGGTGTTGTTGTCCTTCTGGGAGGTGTCCCAGAGCCAGATCAGCAGGCCGTCCTGGTACGGGTAGTGCTCGACCCAGTTCGGCTTGGTGTTGCCGAAGCCGAAGTTGTACGGGCCCACCTTGAGGGTGGAGTCGTACGAGACGTAGCGGCGGTTCTCGGCCAGGTAGTACTGCGCGTACTCCTTGGTGAAGCCGGCGCCGATCCGCGAGAAGCCCTTGCCGGTCCAGCCGTTGTCGCCGTTCTCGGCGCCGTCGGTGAACAGCGCGGAGCCGTCCGCGGTGAGGGTGACGGCGTCGGCCGTGAAGCCCTTGCCGCCCGCGCCGCCGTCCGTCTGGTAGCGGAAGCGGAGGTCGACCTTCTTGCCCGCGTAGGCGTCGAGCGGGAAGTTCAGCGACTTCCAGGCGCCCGAGACACCGGTGAGCGACGGGCTGCCGGAGGCGTCGGCCGGGATGGCCGTGCCGTCGGCGGTGCCGGCGAGAGCGGTCCAGGTGGCGCCGCCGTCCGTGGACACCTCGGTGTAGAGGAAGTCGTAGTCGGCCTCGATGTCCCACCAGCCCTTGAGGGACAGGGCGGCGGACTTCTTGCCCGTCAGGTCGACCGAGCGGGTGAGGGTGTTCTTGAGGTCGTCACCCATGTTGCTCCACCACTGCGAGGAGCCCTCGGCGGGAGCGACGATGTCGGTCTTGACCTGCTTCTTCGGCAGGTCGACGACCAGCGCCTGCTTGTCCTTGGTGTTGTACTCGGACACACCCAGCTTGTGGGTGGACTTCGTCGCGGCCTTGGCCTTGTCGAAGTTCAGCCAGCCCAGCTGGAGCTTGTCCCAGGCGGTCATGTCGCCCGGGAGGTCGCCTATGGAGTCCTTGCCGTTGCCGAGCCAGGAGCCGGCCGACATCAGGGACCAGAAGCCGACCGAGTTCTCGCCGCCACCGGAGGTGTCGTAGAGGTCCGGCAGGCCGAGGTCGTGGCCGTACTCGTGCGCGAAGACGCCGAGGCCGCCGTTCTCGGGCTGCATCGTGTAGTCGCCGACCCAGATGCCGGTGTCGCCGATCTGGGTGCCGCCGGCCTTGTTGTTCGCCGGGCCGGTCTTGCCGACGTCGGTGCCGTAGGCGTACCAGCGGTGCGCCCACAGCGCGGTCGTGCCCTGCTCGCCGCCACCGGCCGACTCGTCCTCGCCCGCGTGGACGATCTGGAAGTGGTCGATGTAGCCGTCGGGCTCGTTGAAGTTGCCGTCGCCGTCGAAGTCGTTGCGGTCCCACTGGTCGTACTGGGCCAGCTGCGCCTTGATCTGCGCGTCGGTCTTGCCCGCCTTCTTCTGGGCCTCCGTCCACGCGGTGACGCCGTCGCGGACGGTGTCCCACACGTTGGAGCAGTTGGTCTGGCCGCAGTAGTTCGAGCCGTAACGGCCCTCGTTGTACGGGACCTTGACCCAGTCGGCGACCTCGCCCTCGACCGAGTAGCGGCCCGAGGAGGTCTTCTCGTAGTAGGTCTTCAGGGAGTTCTTGCCCTGGCCGGTACCGAAGTACAGGTCCTGGAAGTAGTCCCGGCTGAAGTCCTTGCGCCAGGCGGTGCTGTTGTTGACGGCGCGGTTGGGCTCCTTGATCGCGTTGTGCAGCGGACCGGGGGTGCCGCCGTACTTCGGGACCGAGGGCTTGGGGCCCGGGCCGTCCGGGTCGAACATGGTGGTGTTGTCGACCTGGTCGCCGAACTCCACCAGGATCGTGAAGATCTTGTCGGTCTTCTCGCGGCCGAGCTCGACGTACTTGTTCTCGTCGAGCTTGACGACCTTGGAGGCGCCGCGCTGCTCGACGCCCTTCTTGCCGCTGAGCACCTGCTCGAGGGCGGCCTTCTTCTGCTTCGCCTGCTGGTCGCTGAACGGACCCTTGAGGTCGTGCTCGACGACCTTCGAGGGAGCCGTCGGGTCCTGGCGGTCGGAGGCGGGCGCGGTCGCACCGCGGTCCTCGGCGGCCTGGGCCGCGGTCACGGCGAAGAAGGTGGCACTGGACGCGCACGCGGCCATGGTCACGGTGACGGCGGCAGCACGGAGCGCACGCCGTCTGGCGGAAATGCTGGTCACTTGATGTCGTTCCCCTCCCGCGGCCGCATGGACGGTCGGAACGTCTCCATAGGAGCGGGGGGTTCCGCGCGGCGCGCGTCTCAAGTGACGACATTTGACCGGAGAGTCGAGAGAAAAGACAGACCTTGACTTGTTCCTTACAACTGCACTATGCGGTCAGTCAGTTCCGGTAATCGGACGTTCCTCTGCCATATGGGACGAAGGCCGCTTCACGCCCCTCCTCCAGCGCCTCTTGGCAGTCTTTCGACCGCATTTGGGCCGCATGCGCGCCGCATGAGGGCAGCGCCGCGATACGCGATGTGATCCTGTGCGCCCCCCGGTGCGCCGACACCGTGGGTTAGGTCACGCTTACCGGTCGTTCCGCTCGGGCATCCACCGTCGTAGAGTCTCTTGACGCGCGACCCAGTTGAGCCGACTCCCCCTCCCCCCTCCGAGGACGGATATCGCCATGCCGCGTCCGACTGCCGCACAGCTCGCGTACGGGTCCGCCACCGTCGTCGCGTCGACGATCGCCATGCTGCTGCTCTCGCAGACGAGTACGGGGCTCGGGATCGCCGTCATCTGTGCGGCCGCCCTCGCCCTCGGACTGCTCGTCGCCGTGACCGTACCCCTGCCCAAGCGCCGCGGCCGCCACGCGGCCCCCGCCGCCGGCCGCACCATCCGCACCGCCCGCACGGAGGCGGTCCGGGTGCCGGAGTCCAGGCCGGCCCCCGCCGAACACCCCGTCCACCACTGAACGACGCGGTGCGGGCGGCCTCCCCGCAGGGAGACCGCCCGCTGTGCGCCGCGCCGGCGCTTCGCCGCGTGGGCGTCAGGTGGTCTGGACGACGACCGTCTTGGCGACCTTGTCGTGCAGGCCCTGCTTGTACGGCTTGTCGACGAGGATCGAGATGACCAGCGCGATCGGCCACAGGCAGAAGCAGCAGATCAGCGTCGGCAGCCAGAGGACGGCGGCGCGGCCGAGGGACGCGCCGGAGGGCGGGACGCTGCCGTCGTTGAGCATCGCGACGCGCAGGCCCATCGCCTTCTTGCCGAGGGTCTGGCCGCTCTTGTGGGTGAACCACCAGTCGTAGCCGACGTACGCGACGATCGAGATCAGGGTCATGGCCAGACCGCTGCCGCTGTAGGACCTGGTGATGACCTCGCTGACGTCCTCGCCCTTGTTGGTCTCGACCGTGTAGCGGTTCGTGCCGAAGGCGAGCTGGATGAGGAACAGCGGGACGGCCACGATCAGCGCGTCGATGATGCGGGCGGCGAGCCGCTTGCCGAAGTCGGCGAGCGGGGGCATCCCGGCGAGCGGGTCGGGCATGCCGTAGCCGCCGCCCGCGCCGCCGTACGGGGGCGGCGGAGGCGGGTAGCCGCCGCCCGCCCCGGAGCCGCCGTAGGGGCCGCCGGGGGGCGGGGTCCCGCCGCCGGGCGGCGGCGGTGGGCCGCCGCCGTACGGCGAACCGCCCGACGGTGGCGTCGGTTCCTGGGGCCTCTTGAGGAACGGGTCGTCCTCGGGACGTTCGCCCGGCGGCGGCTGGTCGGTACTCATGGCCCGAGTCGAACCCGGCTCCGGCGGGGGCGCAACGGGACCGCGTCCGTTCGGGTCCGCCGCCGCCTCAGCGGGCCACGTACGTCTTCGCCGCCTTGTCGTGCCAGGCCTGACGGCGCGGGCGGTCCACGAGGCACCAGAGGGCGCCGGGGAGGCCGAGGAGGGCGTACACCAGCCAGCGGCGCAGCGCGGCCCCGAAGGCGGGCGGGCGGAGGGTGGCGGTGGCCAGCACGCGGACGCCCAGGAGCCGCTTGCCCGGGGTCCGGCCCCAACGGGCGGTGGGCACGGCCTCGTAGAGGACTCCGAAGAGGAGGACCGTGCCCAGGACCAGGCCCAGGTGGCCGGCGATGGTCCCGTCGAACAGCCAGACGGTGGTGGTGCGGCCGCTCGCGCGGGCGGCGTCCACCTTGGCCTCCAGGTGGGCGGTGGCGGCGGGGAGCTGGGGCCAGGCCGCGGCCGCCGCGACCGCCGCGAGGACGAGGGAGTCCAGGGCGCGGGCGAGCGCCCGGCGCGCGAGCCCGGCGGGGCGTACCGCGCGCTCGGCCATCCGCTCGAAGACGGCTCGGGGGGTGACGGTCGCCCCGGGGCGGGGGGCCGCGGCGCTCCCGCGCGGGGCCCGGTCCGCGGGCCGTTCCGCCGGGCGCTCAGCCGGCCGTTCCGCCGCCGGAAGCGAGGGGCGGGCGCCGGCGGTACGGGGCGCCCACGGCTCGGAGCGGGACGGCTCGGCCGCCGGCTCCCGGCGGGGGGTTTCGACCGGGGGCTCCCGGCGGGGGGTTTCGACCGGGGGCTCCCGGCGGGGGGTTTCGACCGGGGGCTCCCGGCGGGGTACTTGGGCCGCCGGCTCCCGGCGGGGCGCCTCGGCCTGGGGTTCCCGGCGCGGGGTCTCGGCCGGGGGCGTCGAGGAGGCGGGCGAGGTCTCGGGCCAGGTGGACGTGGCCCCGGAGGTCCCGGCTCCGGGAGCATCCGGCCACGCCGGGGCGGTGGCTGCCGGGGCGGTTCCGGCGGGGCCGGGCGCGCGCCGGGGCACCTCCTCGGGCGCCGAACGTGACCAGGGGTCGGACAGTGGCGGCGGGACGGCGTTCGGCGCCCTGCGGGGG
>NZ_JBHUSC010000068.1:0-31363 GCF_042673805.1 Streptomyces sp. NPDC057010
GGCTCAAGCCGGGCCCACTGGCCGTTCGTCAGATCTCCACGTCCCACGAGACGTGATCATCAACGAACAAGATCCACTTTCGCAACAGACCCTAGACCACCTGGTGGAGCCAGCGGACCGGGGCGCCCTCGCCCGCGTAGCGGAAGGGCTCCAGTTCGTCGTCCCACGGCTTGCCGAGCAGCTTGGCGATCTCCGCCTCCAGGTCGGTCTCGCCGCGCGCGGACCGGGCGAGGGCGGCCCGCAGCCGGTCCTCCGGGATCAGGATGTCGCCGTGCATACCGGTGACGGCGTGGAAGATGCCGAGTTCCGGAGTGGAGCTGTAGCGCTCCCCTTCGGCGGTCGGGCAGGGTTCGGCGGTCACCTCGAAGCGCAGGAGGTGCCAGCCGCGCAGGGCGGAGGCGAGCTTCGAGGCGGTGCCCGGTTCGGCCTGCCAGGAGAACTCGGCTCTCCAGGTGCCCGGGGAGGCGGGCTGCCTGATCCAGTCGAGGTTCACCCGCACCCCGAGCACGCCCGCAACCGCCCATTCCACGTGCGGGCAGAGCGCGCGCGGTGCGGAGTGCACGTACAGAACTCCACGTGTCGTCACCGGGACCTCCAGTGTGGGACGAGGTCGGGAATAAACTCCAGAAAACGGACAGTATGTGACGTGATGTAATGTAACGGAAATTATTTGACATTGCGCAACGGGACCTGCGGCCGAAACGCCACGGGAAAAAGCTACCGTGCGTCAGGGGTCATGGTGTGACGTACGGTCGCTCCAAGGCCGGTAAACACAGAGCTTTCACTCAGCAGGACCCCCCGAATGGTGTGGGGGCGTCAAGAAGGGGACCATCCCGATGCGCACCACCGCTGCGCGCCGCCGCGCGCGCCGGACCCTCACGGGGGCGGGATCGGCTGCGGCGGCCGTGCTGCTGGCGGCGACGGTGGCCGGATGCGGGCCGGGCGGGTCGCCCGAGGGCGGCGACCGCGGGGCGCAGGCCGCCCCGCGCTGGAACACGGCGCCCGCCTCGATCGCGGCCGTGGGTGACTCCATCACGCGGGGTTTCGACGCCTGTTCGGTGCTCGCCGACTGCCCCGAGGTCTCCTGGGCCACCGGCAGCGACCCGGCGGTCCGCTCCCTCGCCACGCGCCTGCTCGGGGACGCCGAGGCCCCGGCCCGCAGCTGGAACTTCGCGGCGACCGGCTCGCGGATGGCGGACCTGCCGGGGCAGCTGGCCGAGGCGGCCGTGCACAAACCCGACCTGGTCACGGTGATGGTGGGCTCGAACGACGCCTGCCGGCCCACGGCTTCGTCGATGACCTCGGTGGCGGAGTTCCGGTCCGGTTTCGAGAAGGCGCTCGCGGACCTGCGGACCGCCTCGCCCACCTCCCAGGTGTACGTCTCCAGCGTCCCGGACCTCCAGCGGCTGTGGGAGCAGGGCAAGGACAGCCCGATGGTCCGCCAGGTCTGGAAGCTGGGCATCTGTCAGTCGATGCTCGCCGACCCGCTGTCGGCGGCCACGGGGGCGACGGCCCGGCGCGAGCAGGTGCGGGCGCGGGTGGTCGAGTACAACGAGGCGCTCCGCGAGGTGTGCGCGAAGGACGCGCTGTGCCGCTACGACGGCGGCGCGGTCTTCCAGTACCCGTTCGCCGCCGATCAGTTGAGCCGCTGGGACTGGTTCCATCCGGGCAAGGACGGGCAGGCGCGGCTGGCGGAACTGGCGCACCGCCAGGTGACGGCGGCGCAGCCGCCGCGTTGACGGCCGGTGGGCAGGGGGCGGGTGTCAGGGCCCGCCCCCTGCCCGGTCTTTTTATGGCCCCGATGAGGGGTGATTTCCGGCCATTCCTGTGGTTACGGTGTGTTACGGGATGTCGAGCGTCGCCGTCAGCCGCGTGTCCCCGTGCGCGTGGCTCGCGCGAACCTCGTAGGAGCCGCCGATCCGCTGCCAGCCGCGGGCTTCCTCGTCCCAGATCTCGAAGGCCCGGGCGGGCAGGGCGATCTCGGCCTCGACGCTCTCGCCGGGCCCGGCCTCGACGCCCGCGAAGGCGGCCAGCCAGCTCGCCGGGCGCTCCACGCTGTCCGCCACGGGGGCCAGGTAGACCTGGACCACCTCGCGGCCGGGCCGGGTGCCGGTGTTGGTGAGGCGGACCCGGGCGGTGGTGCCGGTGACCTCCAGGGAGTCGTAGGTCCAGTCGGTGTAGCCGAGGCCGTGCCCGAAGGGGAAGGCGGGCGCGATGCCCTGGGCCTCGTACGCCCGGTAGCCGATGAAGAGCCCCTCGCGGTACTCCAGGCGCCCCTCGGTCGGGACGACCTCGGTGACGGGCGCGTCGGCGAACCGCGCGGGCCAGGTGGTGGGCAGACGCCCGCCCGGCTCCGCGTCACCGAGCAGTACGTCGGCCAGCGCGGCCCCGCCCTCCTGCCCGGGGAACCAGGTCAGCAGCACCGCGGCGACCTCCTCGCGCCACGGGAGCTCCACGGGGGAGCCGGCGTTGACGACGACCACGGTGTTCGGGTTGACGGCGGCGACGGCGCGGACCAGGTCGTCCTGACGGCCCGGCAGGGTGAGGTCGCGCCGGTCGAAGCCCTCGGACTCCACGCGCTCGGTCGTGGCGACGACCACGACGGCGGTGTCGGCGGCGCGGGCGGCCTCCACGGCCTCGGCGATGAGCTCGTCGGGGTCGCGCCGCGGGCCGAGGTGCAGCAGCGAGAACATGATCGCCTTGAGCGGCAGCGTGGTCATGTCCGGGACCTGGAAGGTCAGCGACACCTCGACGGGCTCGCCCTCGGTGAGGGTGATCCGGGCGCGCTCGCTGGGGGCGCCGAAGAAGGCCTCGAAGGGGTCGGCCTCGTTGCCCATCTGCTGGACGCCGTCCCACAGGCCCTCGCCGCCGACGGCGAGGGCGAAGGCGCCCAGCCCCCGGGTGCCGAAGGCGTGCTCGCCGCTCTCGCGCGGCAGGAACGTTCCGGTGACCTCGATGCTCGCCATGGTCTCGTACGAGGCACCCGCGGGCAGGTCATCGCCGATCCACTGCACCTGGCCGGTCGGCAGGCTGCCCTCGCCGAGGACGTTGCCGGAGGCGTCGCGGCACACGGCACGCAGCTCGAAGCCCTTGTCGGCGGGGGTGAGTTCGTCGGAGGGGTCGGCGCCGACCGCGAAGGTCAGGGCGCCGTCCGGGAGCGCGGCGGTGAGCCCGTCGAGCGGAGAGACGATCCGCTCGGGGAAGACGGTGGCGGAGCCGCCGCCGAGGACGCGGGCATCGCGGGCGGCGGCGCCGATCAGGGCCACGGTGCCGCCGGCGGCGCCATCGAGGGGCAGGGTGCCGTTCTCGTTGCGGACCAGGACGAAGCCGCGGGCGGCCAGCTCGCGGGCCAGCGCCTGCCCGTCGACGGGGGCCGGAACCTCGCCGACGACGGCGGGCGCACCCTCCAGGATGCCGACGCGGGCGGCGAGGCGCAGGACGTTGCGCACGGCTTCGTCGACGGCGGACTCGGGGACCTCGCCGGCGCGGACGGCTTCGGCGAGGGCGGGCCCGTAGACGGTCTGCGGGCCGGGCATGGCCACGTCGAGGCCGCCCTGGATGTCGCCGGTGGTGGAGCGGGCGGCCATCCAGTCGGAGACGTTGTAGCCGTCGAAGCCCCATTCGCCGCGCAGGACTTCGTTGACCAGGTACCGGTGCTCGGTCATCGTCGTGCCGTTGACCTGGTTGTAGGCGGTCATGATGCCCCAGGGGTGGGCATTGGCGACGATGGCCTCGAAGGGCGCCAGGTACAGCTCGCGCAGCGGGCGCGGGGCGATGACGCTGTCGACGGTGAACCGCTCGGTCTCGGCGTCGTTGCCGACGAAGTGCTTAACCGTGGTGCCGACCCCGCCGTCCTGGACGCCGTTCACGTAGCCGCTGCCGACGGCGCCCGTCAGGCAGGGGTCCTCGGAGTAGCACTCGAAGTGCCGGCCACCCAGCGGGGAGCGGTGCAGGTTGACGGTGGGCGCGAGGAGGACGTGGACGCCCTTGCGGCGGGCCTCCTGGGCGAGCAGCCGCCCGGCGCGGCGGGCGAGGGCCGGGTCCCAGGCGGCGGCGAGCGCGGTCGGGGAGGGCAGGGCGATGGACGGGTCGTCGGCGGTCCAGCGCACGCCGCGCACCCCGATGGGGCCGTCGGACATGACCAGGGACTGCAGCCCGATCTCGGGGATCGCGGGCAGCGACCACATGTCCTGGCCGGCCAGGAGCCGGGCCTTGGTGTCGAGATCGAGCTTCCCGAGCGCCACTTCGACACGCTCTTCAATCTTGCTGCTGCCGCAGCGGGTGTTGCGGACCTGATCGGCATCGGTCACGGCCGTGCCTCCTCGTTGAGTGCGGTGCGGTTGAGCGGTGCGGTGCCCTCATCGTGGACCCGTTACCTGTAGAGCGGTAGGGTTCGTAATCTGTTCGTGATGCTCGGATGTCGTACGGTCCTGCTGAGGTGCGAGCGAGAGGGGTGCGGGGCGATGGCCAGGGCGAGGAGCGAGGAGCGGCGCGGTGAGATCGTCCGCGCGGCCCTCGAGGTGATCGCGGAACGCGGCTACCGGGGCGCGTCCCTGGGCACGGTCGCCGAACGCGTGGGCCTGACCCAGCAGGGGCTGCTGCACTACTTCCCGACCAAGGAGGCCCTGCTGGTCGCCGTGCTGGAGGAGCGCGACCGCTGGGACACGGGCGGGGGCTCGCGCGCCTCGGCGGACGCCTGGCGCCTGGACCTCCTGGCCTCGCTGGTGGAGTACAACGCCATGCGCCCGGGGATCGTGCAGACCTTTTCGGCCCTGCTCGGCGAGAGCGTCACCGACGGCCATCCGGCCCGGGAGTTCTTCACCGAGCGCTACGCGCAGGTCCGCGGGGAGATGGCGGCGGTGCTGCGCGCCGAGTTCGGCGAGCGCCTCCCCTCGGGCCTTACCCCGGAGCAGGCCGCCCCGCTGCTGACGGCGGTCATGGACGGCCTCCAGTACCAGTGGCTGCTCGCCCCGGAGTCGGTGGACATGCCGGCGGCGTTCCGCTCCTTCCTGACCCTGCTGCGGGGGCCCGCCGCGTAGCCGCGGAAACGGGCCCGGCATCCTGTTCCCCGGAGTTCTACAGCGGGGGGCTGGGGATGGAAACCGAGAAGAAGGTCGCGTGGTCGGAGCTGTTCTTCGACCTGGTGCTGGTGTTCGCCGTGACCCAGGTGTCGGCGCTGCTGCACCACGACCACGGGTGGGAGGGCACCCTGCGCGCCCTGATCGCCTTCGTGCCGATCTACTGGGTGTGGGTCGGCAACACCGTGCACGCCAACACCCATGACGCGGACAACCCGTTGGACCGGCTCGCCCTCTTCGCCGCCGGGCTGTGCGCCCTGATGATGGCCCTCGCGCTGCCCGAGGCGTACGGGGACCGCGGACTGCTCTTCGCCGGCGCGTACTTCAGCGCCCGCCTGGTCCTCGCCGCCCTGGCGCACGGCCGCTCGCGGCGCCTGCGCCCGACCCCGGTCACCCTGTCGGTGGTGCTCAGCGGCCCCCTGCTGCTGGCCGGCGGCTTCCTCGACGGCTGGGCCCGGACGGGGCTGTGGGCGCTGGCCGCCACCGTGGACCTGGCCGCGCCCCGGCTGACCCGGCGGGCCATGATGCGGCTGGAGTTCGACTCGGGTCACCTCGCCGAGCGGTTCGGCCTGTTCGTGATGATCGCGCTGGGCGAGTCGATCGTTGCCGTGGGCGCCCCGGCCGCCACCTCCCCGCACCTGTCGACCGGTTCCCTGGCGGCGGTCGCCATGGCCTTCGCCCTGGTGTGCAGCCTGTGGTGGGTCTACTTCCACCTGGCCGCCACGGCGGTGCGGCACGGGCTGGAGACCGCTGACGTACGGGCGGACGTGGCCCGGCAGGTCCTCTCGTACGGGCACCTCTCGCTGATCGCCTCGATCATCGCGATGGCCGTCGGCATGGCCGAGGCCGCCACCCACCCCGGCGACCGGCTCCCGCCGGGCGTGGCCGCCCTCCTCTACGGGGGCTGCGCCCTGTTCCTCGCCACCTTCGGCTACACCCGCTGGCACCTCTTCCGGTCCTGGTCGGTGACCCGGCTGGTGGCGGCCGCGGCCGTACTGGCCCTGCTGCCCGTGGCCGCGCTGCTGCCCTCGCTCGCCGCGCTGGCGCTGCTGACGGCGGTGGTGACCGCCCTCAACCTGGTGGAGCTGGGCTTCGTACGCCGTCGCGGGGAGCTGCCCGGATCGCGGAACGGGCAGGCTGACATCCTGGCCTCGTGAAGATCGCCGCAGCGCAACTGACCTGTGTCCCCGCCGACGTGCCCGCCAACGCCGCCCGGGCCGCCGCACTCGCCGCCTCGGCCCGCGCGGAGGGTGCCGGGCTGGTGGTGTTCCCCGAGTTCACGCTCACCGGCTACGAGTTGGCGGCGCTGGCCGCCGACCCGGGGCTGTGGACCGGCGCCGACGACCCGCGCCTGGATCCGCTGCGCTCCGCGGGCATCGCCACCGCGGTCAACGTCGCGCTGCCGCCCGCCGAGGGACCCCGGCCCTTCATCGCCACACTGGTGTACGACGCGGACGGCGCGCACGTGACCACCTACGCGAAGCAGCACCTCTTCCGGCACGAGCAGGACCTCTTCGAGCCCGGCACGGCCGACGGGCGGTTCGAACTCGGCGGGATCCGCTTCTCGCTGGGCGTCTGCTACGACAACCACTTCCCGGAGCTCGCCGCCCGGGCCGCGGCCGACGGCTGCCGGGTCCACCTCGCGAGTTCCCTGTACGGCACGGGCGACGGGATCGGCGAGCGCGCCACCGTGTACCCGGGGATCGCGAAGGGGCACGGCCTGTACGTGGTCCTCGCCAACCACGTCGGCCCGGCGGGCCCGTGGACCGGCTGCGGGGGCGCGGCCCTCTGGGCTCCGGGCGGCGACCTGCTCGCCGAGGCGGACGACCGTACGCCCTGTGTGGTGACGGCCCCCGTGTGATGGGGTGGCGGGCATGAGCGACTTCGAGACGATCACGGTTCCGGAACGCCTGCACGGCTATCCCGGGGTGGCCTTCGGCGGCTACGTGGCGGGCGTGCTGGCGGCTCGGTCCGCCGCGCAGAGCGTACGGGTGGACTTCCGGCGGCCCGTGCCCACCGGCAGCGCGGTCCGGATCGCCGCGACACCGGACGGCGGCTGCGCGCTGAGCGACGGCGAGCTGCTGCTGGCCGCCGCGGTCCCCGCGGCCTTCGCCGGCGAGGCTCCCGCGGCCCCCTCCTGGGCGCAGGCCGAGGCTGCGGCCGCGGCCTACCGCGCGGCTCCGCCGGACGGCCAGACCGACTGCTTCGGCTGCGGCCTGGACCGGACCCCCGCCACCGGCCTGCGCCTGCACTGCGGTCCGGTGCCGGACGGCCGCGGGCTGGTCGCCACCGCCTGGACCCCGGGGGCCGAACTCGCGGGCGCGGACGGGCTGCTGCCGCCCGAGCTGGTGTGGGGCGCGCTGGACTGCCCCGGCAACGCGGCCGGCCGGTTCCTCGACGGCCGGAAGGCCGGTGCGGTCACGGCCGCGCTGACCGCACGGCTGCTGCGGCCGGTGCCGGTGGGTGAGGGGCTCGTCTCGTACTCCTGGCTGCTCTCCGCCTCGGGCCGCAAGTACGGCGTGGGCACGGCGCTGGCCACCGCCGGCGGGGAGCTGTGCGCGGTCGGCGAGGCCCTGTGGGTGGAGCCGCGCGCGTAGCCGGCGGGCGGGCCGGGCGCCGGCCGTCAGGCCGAGTCGGGCAGGAGGTGCTTGGTGCCCCACTCCCCCAGGGCTCCCAGGGCGATGTTCAGCTCCTCGCCCAGGGGGGTCAGCGAGTACTCGACGCGCGGCGGAACCTCCTCGTACACCTCCCGGTGGACGATGCCGTCCGTCTCCAGCTCGCGCAGTTGGGCGGCGAGCACCTTCTCCGAGACTCCCGGGACCAGCCGGCGCAGTTCACCGAAGCGGCGCGGGCGCTGCTCCAGCTCCCACAGGACCGAGACCTTCCACTTCCCGTCGATCACGCCCATCGCCGCGGCGACCCCGCAGTGATCCGCTCCGGGCCTCTGTGCCACCGCCATCGCGCACCCCTCCCACCTGCTCGCTCTTCACCAGGCTAGACGGAACGGCCGAGAACGCACCGTGGACTTGGTCAGGTGTACGCGGGAGGTGGCGGGCCGAAGCCGCCGGCCGCGGGCTCGGTTTCGGCCGCCGGGGGCTCCTCGGACCGGAGCAGGTCGCGCACCATCAGCGTGGCCCCGGCCACCGCGCCCGGCATCAGGAACACCGCGACGAGCGGGACCAGGAACGCCAGCACCAGCGGCACCCCGAAGCCCAGTACCAGCAGCCGCCGCGAGCGCATCAGCGCCAGCTGCTCGTCCAGCTCCACCTTGCGGCGCTGGAGGGCGACGGAGGTGAGCTCCTGGGTCAGGAAGTATCCGGAGACGCAGAACCCGAGCACCGGGACCACCGTCTGCCCCACCACCGGGATGAACCCGAGGGCGAACAGCAGGATCCCGTACAGCAGCACCCGGCCGAGCACCTTCAGGCTGTCCCGGGCCGAGATCCACAGCTCCCGCCAGAGCGGCAGCCCGGACTCGGGGACCTCGCCGCCCTCGCTGCGGTCGACCTGCTCCGAGAGGGACTCGTAGAACGGCTGGCCGATGAGCAGGGTCACGGCGGTGAAGGTGATGACGGCGAGGAAGAGCCCGAGGCAGAAGACGAGCGCGGTCAGGAAGCCGCGGAAGAGCCCGAGCCACGGCGAGGACCAGTCGTCGGCGAAGGGCGTGGCCCAGGCGGTCAGGTCGTCGGCGCCGTAGCCGAGCCCGATCAGTGCGCCCGCGTACAGGACGAGGGACACCAGCCCGGGCAGCAGGCCGAAGCCGAGCCAGCGGCCGTGGCCGAACACCCATCGCTGTCCGGCCAGCAGATACCGGAAACCCCCCGCAAGATCACGCATGGCGCCAGTTTACGGCGAAGGCCGCACCCCGGTCCGGGGTGCGGCCTTCGCTGAGCTGCGGCCGGATCAGACGGCGAGCTCGACGGTGATGTTGCCGCGGGTGGCCTTGGAGTACGGGCAGACCTGGTGGGCCTTCTCGATGAGGTCCTTGGCGGTGGCGGCGTCCACGTTCGGGATCGAGGCGGAGATCTTGACGATCAGGCCGAAGCCCTCGTCGTTCTTGCCGATGCCGACCTCGGCGGTGACGGTGGAGCCGGAGATGTCGGCGTTCTCGTTCTTGGCGACGACGCCCAGGGCGCCCTGGAAGCAGGCGCTGTAGCCGGCGGCGAAGAGCTGCTCCGGGTTGGTGCCGGCGCCGCTGCCACCGAGCTCCTTCGGCGGGTTCACGACGACGTCGAGCTTGCCGTCGTTGGTGGCGACGCGGCCGTCGCGGCCGTTCTCCGCGGTGGCAACAGCGGTGTACGCGACGTCGGACTGCTGGATGGACATGTAAGAAGATCCTCCTGGTAATCGCCGCGACTCGCGCCCACGGTCACGACGGCGTGGGATGAGCCTAACCGGTGAAAGAAACGATCATCTTTCCGGTGTTCTCGCCCCGCATCAGTCCGAGGAAGGCGGAGGCCGCGTTTTCGACGCCCTCGACGACCGTCTCGTCGTAGCGCAGCTCGCCGGAGCGCAGCCAGCCGGCCACGTCCTTGACGAACTGCTGCTGGAGGTGGGCGTGGTCGTTGACGAGGATGCCCTGGAGGCGCAGCCGCTTGCCGATGACCTGCACGAGGTTGCGCGGGCCGGGGGCGGCTTCGGTGTCGTTGTACTGGGCGATCGCGCCGCAGAGGGTGGCCCGGCCGTTCACGTTCATGGCGGAGATGGCCGCCTCCAGGTGGTCGCCGCCGACGTTGTCGAAGTAGACGTCGACGCCCTCGGGGGCGGAGCCGCGCAGCTGCTCGCCGACGGGGCCGTTCTTGTAGTTGAAGGCGGCGTCGAAGCCGTACTTCTCCGTGAGGAGCGTCACCTTTTCGTCCGAGCCGGCGGAGCCGATCACGCGCGAGGCGCCCTTGATCTTGGCGAACTGACCGACGAGGCTGCCGACCGCACCGGCCGCGCCGGAGACGAAGACGGAGTCGCCCTCCTTGAAGGAGGCCACCTCGAAGAGGCCGGCGTAGGCGGTGAGGCCCGGCATGCCCAGTACGCCGAGGTAGGCGGAGAGCGGGGCGAGCGAGGCGTCGACCTTGGTGGCGTGCTTCGCCTCGAACTCCGCGTACTCGCGCCAGCCCAGACCGTGCAGGACGTGGTCGCCGACCTCGAAGCCCTCGGCGGCGGAGGCGACGACCTCGCCGACCGCGCCGCCGTCCATCGGCTGGTCCAGCTGGAAGGGCGGTATGTACGACTTCACGTCGTTCATCCGGCCGCGCATGTACGGGTCCACCGACATGTGGAGGTTGCGCACGAGGATCCGGCCGGGGGCGGGCTCGGCGGACACGGGCACCTCGCGCAGGGCGAAGTCCTCGGCGACGGGCCAGCCCTGCGGGCGACGGACGAGGTGCCACTCGCGGCTGATGGCGGGAATCTCGGACATGCGGCGCTCCTGGTAAGAACGAAATTGCTTCACTAGGTGAAACAACCATGCGCCTGGATATTTCATGTTGTCAAGTAAATGGGTACTCTGGATCCATGCCCAGTCGTCGCGTAGTAGACCCAGTGACCGTCGAGGTCGTCGAGCTCATCGGCGACGTCGTGGCCCGCTACCACATGGAGTACGAGCACGCGGCCGCCAGCCACCAGCTCACCGGCGCCCAGGCCCGCGTGCTGAACCTGCTGTCACTGGAGCCGCTGCCGATGCGCCGGATCGCGCAGAAGCTCCGCTGCGAGCCGTCGAACGTGACCGGCATCATCGACCGCCTGGAGAGCCGCGGCCTGGTCGAGCGCCGCCCCGACCCGGCCGACCGCCGGGTCAAGCTCGCCGCCCCCACCGAGGAGGGCGTGCAGACCGCGGACCGGTTGCGCGAGTCGCTCGACTTCGCGCGCGAGCCGCTGGCCGGGCTGTCCACGGCCGAGCGGGCGGTCCTGCGGGACCTGCTCAAGCGGATGCTGGGCTGACCGGGCGGTTCAGAACCAGCCGCAGAAGAACCAGCAGTCGTCGCTCGGCTTCGGCTTCGGCGTCTTCGTGGGCGCCGGCTGCGTCGGGGAGGGCGGCTGCGTGCCGCCGGTGGCGCTCGGCGAGGGCTTCCCCTTCGGTTTTACGGTGGACCCCGGGCCGGGGGTCGGGGAGGCCGCCGCCGATGTCGCGGGCGCGGGGGCGGACGACGCCGGTGCCGACTGCGTCACCGCCGCGGCGGAGACGCCGGGCCCGGCCGTCTTCGCCCCGCTCGCGGTGGCCTTCGCCGTCCCGCCCTGCCGCGACGGCAGGGCCGAGGGCGCGGCCGGGGCTCCCGTCAGGCTCGGCAGCGGATCGGGCGCCTTGGGCCCCGCGTCGTCGGTCAGCACCACCGTGGCGGCCCGGTCGGAGCGGTCCCCGTCGTCGACCATCCGGGCGACGACCAGCGAGCCGCCCGCCGCGATCAGCATGCCGAGCGCGATGGTCAGCATCGTGCGGCGGCGGCGCCGGTGCGCGGCGCGGCGGCGCGCGCCGGTGCGGCGCTCGTTCGGCGCGGACAGCACGACGAGCGAGTCGGCGAACACGTCGGCGAGCGCCGTCGGCGGTCCGGGCTCGGCCACGGGAGCCGTGGGCACGGGCGGGCCGCCGGGCGCGACGGCTACGAGGTACTCGGCCGGGGTACCGCACCCGGCGCACGCCAGTGCGCCGTTGAGGTGCCTCCGGCATGCAGGGCAGTAGTTCATGGCGCCCGCAGGCTACGCGGTCGAAGGGCACATCCGTATCCCGGGAACGTAAGGATCCTGTGTGGAATCGTGGCGTGCATGACATCGTTCGGGCCGATGGCCTTCCAGCTCGTGCTATTGCGGCGGATGGCGGACTTCCAGCCGGACCTGGCCGAGGAGGCCCGCCGCAGGCTGGGGGCCTCGCTCGCGGACCAGCGCGAGGCGAACAAGCGCTGGCAGGCCATGGTCCGCTCACCCCGCTCCCGCGGGGCCCTGGCCCGCTACCGCTCGGTGCTGGGCCCGCCGGAGTCCGCCGAACGTCGCACGATCGGCGATCTGGAGTGCGAGGCCCTGCTGTGGCCGGTGCCGCTCTGGCCGGACCTGCGTTTCGAGGTGCTGGCCGCGCCGGACGGGGCGGTGTGGAACGAGTGGCTGGTACGGGCCCCGGGCGCGCCGGGGCCCGTACTGGAGTCGGCGGACGATCTGCGGCCCTGGTCGGCGACGGTGGACGAGGTGGCGCGGGCCTTCGCCCCGGTGCGGCCGATGGAGGGCACCGCGCCGACCCGCTGGCGGCTGGCGTTCGCCGCGCGGGGCGGTTCCTGCGTGGCGGAGTTCACGTACGGCCTGCTCCAGCGGGTGTCCTTCGGGGAGCCCGGGGCCTGAGTCCTACGAGGCCAGGAAGGCGCGGACGCCCGCCGAGGTCCCGTCGTCGCCGAGCAGGTCGTTGTGCTTGAGGCAGCCGACCGGCGTGTTGACCGCCCCGGTGAGCGGAACGCTGTCGTCAGGGTTGACCACCTCGTCGCAGTTCGACCAGAAGGTCGCGTACTTCACCGCGCCCGGGGTCTCGTCCCCGGCGTTCAGGTTCCGCACCACGTACGAGCCGGGGGTCATGTCCCGGCAGGCCTGGTCCCACAGGGCGCAGGCCCACGCGGTGGAGGTGCCGCGGTTGGGCCCGGCCAGCGAGGCCCAGTGGCCCACGGTGGCCGTGCCGCCGCCGAACTTGACGTACCAGCGGCTCACGAGGGAGCCGAAGGAGTGCGAGACCACGTCGACCCTGGCCGCGCCGGTCTGCCGGCGGACGTCCTCGACGTAGGCGGCGAGCCGGCCGGAGAGGACCTCGTTGACCGACTGGTGCGTGTCGTAACCCCAGGAGAAGAGCTCCGAATCCGCGTACCCGGCCGCCCGCAGGTCCCCGCGCAGGGAGCCCCAGACACCCGGATCGGCGTTGTAACCGTGGACGAAGACCACCGGATTGCGCGGCGCGGCCGCCACGCCGGAGACCCCGGCCGGGACCCGGTCGGCGGCATGGGCCGAGAGAGGCGCGAGCAGCACCGGGCAGAGCGTCAGGAGCGCCAGTAACCTCTGGCGGGTCGTCAGCATCGAGTCCCCTTTACCTTGTTACGCGTGGGTAGCGCGTGCGGTGCGGGCATCGTGCTGCCTGTCGGTACAGAAATCCACCCCCATGCAGGCGCGACGCACCCCCCGGCCGGAGCAGCTCAACGGGCGATAAGTCCGAAATGCCCGAGATGATATGAAAACCAACCGGCATTCCGCCGGTCATCTTGCGTCAGCGCTCTCGGGAGGATCTGCCGTGACCGTCAGTCTTGAGCAGTTGCGCCGCTGCCACGTCGCCGTCGACCTGGGCGCGGCCAGGACCCGCGTGTACGTCAAGGGCGCGGGCCTCGTCGTCGACGAGCCCAGCGTGGCCGCCGTCAACACCCGCACCGGCGCCCTCATCGCCGTCGGAACCTTCGCCGAGCGGATGACGGGCCGTACGCCCGACTACATCCGGGTCGTGCGCCCCGTCTCCGGCGGCACCGTCGTCGACATCGAGATGGCCCAGCGGATGCTGCGCCACCTCCTCGGCGAGAAGCTGCGGCGCGCCCTGCGCCGCAAGCCGCGACTGCGGGCCGCCGCCTGCACCCCGTACGACGCCGACCCGCTCGCCCAGCGGGCGGCCGTCGAGACCCTGGTCGGGCTCGGCGCCCGGCACGTCGAACTCGTCGACACCCTGATCGCGGCCGCCGTCGGCTGCGGACTGCCCGTGGAGCAGCCGACCGCGACGATGATCATGGTGTGCGGGGCCGCGGCCACCCAGGTGGCCGTCCTCTCCCTCGGCTCGATCGTCACCGCCGAGCGGATCCCCGTCGGCGGCGAGGCCATCGACCACGCCGTCGTCCAGCACCTGCGCCACGCGCACGAGCTGATGCTGCCCAGCCAGGCCGTCCGGCCGCTCCAGCTGGCCCTGCACGGCAACGGCATCACCCCGGAAGGGCCGGCCTCCACCCTGATCCACGGCCGCGACGTGGCCACCGGGCTGGCCCGCTCCGTCCACGTGGACACCGCGGCCGTACGGGACGCCATCCACACCCCGCTGACCGCCGTCCTCGACGGCATCGGCAAGGTGCTCCGGGACTGCCCGCCGGACCTGGTCGCCGACCTGACGGACCGGGGGATCATGATGGTGGGAGGCAGCGCCCTGCTGCCCGGCCTGGACCAGATGCTGCACGACGCCACCGGCATGCCCGTCGCCATCGCCGAACGCCCGGACGTGTGCGCCGTACTGGGTCTCGGCGCGATGCTCGAAGGGAAGATCGCCCCCATGGTTCTGAACCCACTGGCCGAATGACCGACGCCGGGCAGGAGCCGGCGCGCCTCCCGGTCCTGCTGGAGGCGGTCCTCAGCGTCGGCTCCGAGCTGGAACTGCACGCCACCCTCCAGCACATCGTGGACTCGGCCGTCGAGGTCTGCGCGGCACGCTACGGAGCGCTCGGGGTCGTCGACCCCGAGCGCGTCCGGCTGACCGAGCTCTTCACGGCCGGGATGACCGAAGAGCAGCGCGCCGCCATCCCGCGCCTGCCGGACGGGCGCTCCGGCCTGCTCGGGGCCCTCATCAGCGATCCGCGCCCGCTCCTGCTCGACGACCTCACCCAGGACCCCAGGTCCGCCGGGTTCCCGCCCGGCCACCCGCCGATGCGCAGCTTCCTGGGCGTCCCGATCCGGGTGCACACGGAGGTCTTCGGCAACCTCTACCTCACCGAGAAGGCGGGCGGCGGCCCGTTCACCGAGGACGATCTCGCCCTCGTACGCGTCCTCGCCTCGCAGGCGGGCATAGCGATCGGCAACGCCCGGCTGTACGAGACCGCGCGCCGCCGGGAGCGCTGGATCGAGGGCGCCGCCGCCGTGACGACGACCCTGCTGGCCGGCCGGCCCGCCGCGGACGCGCTGATGTGCGTGGCGGAACGGGCCCGGCTGCTGGCGGACGCGGCGGCCGGGGTGATCCTCCAGCCGACCCCCGAGGGCGGCATGGAGATCGTCGCCGCCTCCACGCACGGGGACCCCGGGAACCTCGTGGGGACGACCATCGCCCCCGGATCGCCGGTACTGGAACAGCTCCTGGGCGGCGAGCCGGTCTTCATAGAGGACTCGGCCACGGACCCTCGGATGACCACCCGCGTACGGAAGCGGTTCGGGCCCAGCATGATGCTCCCGCTCCAGAGCGGCGGCCAGCTGATCGGCACCCTGGCCCTGCCGCGCGCCCGGGGCGGGCGCCCGTACGACGCGGTGGACCGGCTGCTGGCCTCGCAGTTCGCCTCACAGGCGGCGCTGGCGCTCGTCCTGGCGGACGCGCAGCACGACCGCGAGCAGCTGGCCGTCTACGAGGACCGCGACCGGATCGCCCGGGACCTGCACGACCTGGTGGTCCAGCGGCTGTTCGCGACGGAGATGATGCTGGAGAGCACGAAGAAGCGGTCGGCGGCCGCGGCCGCCGGGGACACGGTGGGCGAGGAGCTGGGCCGGGCCGTCGACGAGCTGGACTCCACCATCCAGGAGGTCCGGACGGCCATCTTCGCCCTCCAGCAGCCGCCGACGGACGCCCCGACGACCTTCCGGGGGCGGGTCCTGCGCGAAACGGGCGGGGCGGCGGTCCTGTTCGGCTTCCAGCCGTCGGTGCACTTCGCGGGGGCGGTGGACGCGATGCTCCCGGACCAGGTGACGGCCGACCTCCTCTCCGCCCTCCGCACCGCCCTGGCCGCGGCCCACCGCCGCCCGGAGGTCACCTCCATCGAGGTCGAGGTCGACGCCGTCCCCTCCCGCGTCCGCCTGACGGTCTCGGACGACGGCCGCACGGAGTCGGGAGCCCACGGAACGACGCTGACGTGGGAGTCCCCGCTGTAACCGAAATCCAACCCCGCCGGCGCTTGAGGCACGGGGTCCGGGGCGAAGCCCCACTCTTTGAGCCGCACCGGCGTACTCGGGCCAGGCACACCAAGCCCCGCCGGCGATTGAGGCGCGGGGTCCGGGGCGGAGCCCCGATCTTTGAGCCGCACCCGCACGCTCGGGGGGCCAAATCCAACCCCGCCGGCGCTTGAGGCACGGGGTCCGGGGCGGAGCCCCGATCCTGAAGCCGCACCCGCACACTCGGCCGGCCAAATCCAGCCCCGCCGGCGCTTGAGGCACGGGGTCCGGGGCAGAGCCCCGATCTTTGAGTCGCACCCGCACACTCGGCCGGCCAAATCCAGCCCCGCCGGCGATTGAGGCGCGGGGTCCGGGGCGGAGCCCCGTGGGGGCGGGCGCGCGCAGCGCCTAGGGTGGGCCCGTGACGACGACCCGCCTCTCGGCCCGCGCAGCCATCGCCTCCGTGACCGACCCCGGCAGCTTCGCCGAACTCCCCGCCCCCCACCGGGAGTCCCCCGCCGACGGCCCCCTGGCCTGGACCGGCTACGACGACTCCCGCGCCCGCGCCGCGCAGCGGACCGGCGAGCAGGAGTCCGTCGTCACCGGCACCGCCCTCATCGGCGGCCACGAAGCCACCGTGATCTCCTTCGAGTTCGGCTTCCTCGGCGGCTCGCTCGGCCAGCGCACCGGAGACCGCCTCGAAGCCGCCTACACGCACGCCCGCGAGCACCGCCTCCCCCTCGTCTCCCTGATCGCCACCGGCGGCTCCCGCATGCAGGAGGGCATGCTCGCGCTGACCCAGCTCCAGCGCGTGGCGCGCCAGAGCGTCCTGACCCGGGCCGCCGGGCTCCCCCAAATCGCCGTCCTGCGCGATCCCACCACCGGCGGCGGCTGGGCCACCCTCGGAGCCGGGGCCGACGTGGTCCTCGCGCTCCCCGGAGCCCAGGTCGGCTTCGCCGGCTCCCGCGTCCGCCCGGCGGACGCGGACCCGGCGGCGTACTCCGCCGAGGGGCAGTACGCCGCCGGGCACGTGGACGCCGTCGTCCCCCCGGCCGACCTGCCCGGCACCCTCTCCGACTGGCTGCGCGTCCTGGCCGCGCCCCGCGCCACCGAACCCGTCGAGCCCCCGGCCGCACTGGCCTGGGGGCACCTCCCGGTGGTAGCCGGGGGAGTAGCGGAACCCGCCACCGGCTGGGACGCCGTCCGACAGGCCCGCCATCCGGACCGGCCGCACGCCGAGGCCTACCTGGACGCGTACTTCGCCCTCCGCCTCCCCCTCTCCGGGGACCGCGCGGGCGGCACCGACCCCGGCATGCTGTGCGGACTCGGGCTGCGCGAGGGCCGGGCCGTGGCGTACGCCGCCCAGTGCGGCACCGCCACCCGCCCGGCGGGGTACCGTACGGCCGCCCGCGTCATCCGCCTCGCGGACCGGCTCGGCATCCCCGTACTCACCCTGGTGGACACCCCCGGCGCGGCCAACGACGCCGCCGCCGAACACGCGGGCGCCGGCGCCGCCATCGCGGACACCTTCGCGGCGCTGGCCGCAGCGGCAGTCCCCGTCACCACCCTCCTGATCGGCGAGGGCGGTTCCGGCGGCGCCCTCGCCCTGGCCGCACCGGGCAACACCTGGGTCACCCCGGACAGCTACTTCTCGGTGATCGCCCCGGAACTGGCGGCCGCCATCCTCAAGCGCCCCCCGGAGGCCGCCCCCGCCACCGCCGGCCAACTCCGCATCCGCCCCCAGGACCTGGTCGCCCTGGGCGTCGCCCGCGGCATCGTCACCCCGGACGTCCCCTAGCGGCCGCGCGCCGGCAGCCGGACGTCCATCCGGTACAGCCGCGTCACCTGCTGCGCAAGCTCGTTGTCGTCGCTGACCAGCAGCAGCCGCACCCGGCCGAGCCCGTCGTGGCCGGTCACGGCCATGCCCTCGATGTTGTCCACCAGGGGGTGGTTCTGCGGCAGCTTCGAGGGCGCCCCCAGCGTCGGGCAGTCGTCGAAGTCCCCGAGCGGCGTCTTGCGCGCGACCCGCAGCCCCGGCCCCTCCGCCAGGGTCTCCACCGCCGAGGTGTCCGTCGCGCCCAGCGGGTCGGCCACGTACAGCCGTGCGGTGATCTTGAACTGCTGCGTGAAGCCCCGCTCCAGGACGATCAGCCGGCCGTCGAGGGTCGGGGCGAGCTCGACGAGGCCGTGCCCGGCATCCACCGGGTACGCGTACTGCCGTCCCGGCGTGAACTCCCCGTTCCCGCGCCGCTCCCAGGTCTGGATCCGCTGCAGGGTCCGCCCCTGCGCGTCCTTCCCGTCTCCGGCCAGCGCCCCCTCGACGCCCGCGACCAGCGTGCGCCCGCCGGGCAGCAGCGTCAGCGACTCGAAGGTCTGGTTCGCGGTGGCCCGCCCCTGCGGCGCGAGGCGGAGGGCGTCCGGGATCGGCAGCGTGCCCAGCACCTCCCCGCCGCGGCCGTAGCGCCGGATGGCGGGCGCGAACTCGTCGGTGACCAGGTACGTCCCGTCGCGGTCGACGACGATCCCCTCGGAGTCGACCGCCTTCCCGGCGCCGTCCGTCAGCGGGAGCCGCGCGGTGGCCCGGGCGGCCGGGGTGTCGCCGCGGCCCACCTCCAGCGAGTACAGCGCCGACTTGTCGGAGATCCCGGCGACCGTGCCGTCCCGGTCGACCGCGAGCCCGGAAATGCCGCCGACGAGGCGCCCGTCGAGGGTGGTCTTGTCGAGCGCGTCGGAGTAGCCCGCGACGGAGAGGTACGGCGAGCAGGACCGGTCCTCCTTCGGGGCCGCGACGGCGGGCGGCACGAGCATGCCGGAGAGCGCCGCGGCGGCTGCCGCGGTGGTGGCGAGCGTACGAAGGCGCATGAAGGCCTTCCTCCTGATTCGACGGACACGATTCGATTTCAGAACTACCGAACTGTCATATGCCGAATCGAAAGAAAGCGGAAGACCGCGCAACACGATGGCAACGAACCGGCCAACTCCCCTTCACATCCGGCCGGATCGGGCGAACCTCGCCGGACTGGTCCCGACGTGCCGCCCGAAGTGCCGCGCCAGGTGCGCCTGGTCGTAGAAGCCCGCCGCCACGGCCGCCTCGGCCGGCCGCATCCCCGCCAGCAGCAGCCGCCGCGCCAGCGCCACCCGACGTCCCGTGAGGTACGCGTGGGGCGGCAGCCCGTACGCCGTCCGGAAGCTCCGGATCAGGTGCGTGGGATGGACGTTCCCCAGCTCCGCCGAGGCCTCCTCCAGGCCGATCCCCTCGGTCACCCGCGCGTCGATCAGCTCGCGCAGCCGTACCGCGAGCCCCGCACCCGGCGCCCCGTACGCCGCCGGCACGCGCCCCGCGAGCCACCGGTGCAGCCGTTCCCGTACGAAGGCCAGCCGCGACTCGGCCTCCAGCCGCTCGACCGCCCCGGCGGGCAGCGCCCGCGTGCCGAGCGCCCGGTGCAGGCCGTGGACGCGCTCCCGCAGGACCGGGTCGAGCAGCAGCGGGGCGTCGACGGCGGCGCCGGTGAGTCCCTCGGGCAGAACGGAGGCGTCGAGGTACAGCACGCGCTTGCGGAAGCCGGCCTCGGTGACGGTCCGCCCGTCGTGGACGACCCCGGGAGGCAGCAGGACCACGGCGTCCCGGACCCCGACGCCGTGCCGCTCGCGGTCCAGCGCGAAGTCGACCCGCCCGCCGTCCAGGATCATCAGCGCCCAGGTGTCGTGCACGTGCGCCGGGTAGGCGTGGTCGGTGAACCGGGCGTGGAAGACCTCGGCGATCCCGGGGACCGGCGGCTGCCAGGCGGAGACGGTGCTGCGCGGACGTATCGCGGCCATGTCAGGAACGTACAAGACCGCCCGCGCCCGGCCCGGCAGCCTGCTCCCATGACACCGAACACCCCCGTGAACATCGCGCGCAAGCTGTCCGCCTTCGACGAGCAGTGGGCCCCGCGCCGCCTGGCCCGCGTCAACGACTACGAGGTCAAGGCCGCCAAGATCCAGGGCGAGTTCGTCTGGCACTCCCACGAGGACACCGACGAGCTCTTCCTCGTGATCAGCGGCACCCTGACGATCCGCCTCCGCGACGGCGACGTCGTCCTGCGGCCCGGCGAGCTGTACGTCGTCCCGCGCGGGGTGGAGCACTGCCCGGCGGCGGACGAGGAGACGGCGATCCTCCTCTTCGAGCCGACCGGCACCACCAACACCGGCTCGGCGGGCGGCGACCGCACCCGGGAACCGGTGGACGCGTAGCCGACCCGGCCCCGCCGGCGTTTGAGGCGCGGGGGTCCGGGGCAGCGCCCCGGGGAACGGTGGAAGGGCGCGTAGGGGACCCGCTCCGCGCAGCGGCACACCGGGGCCACCACCCGGGGGCGGGACCCGGCGGCCGGGGCTAAGCCTGGGGCGTACGGGCGTCGTAACGGGCGAACCCCCGCCACCGCAGCGCGAGCAACCCGAGCACGAGAACGCACGCGAGCCCCCCACCCGTGACCGCCACCGCGGGAGACGTCAGATCGGCGACCGTCCCGGCCAGGAAGTCCCCGAGCCGCGGCCCGCCCGCGACGACCACGATGAACACGCCCTGAAGACGCCCCCGCATCTCGTCCGGCGTGGCCGCCTGCAGCATCGTGGTGCGGAACACCATCGAAATGGTGTCCGCGCAGCCGGCCAAGGCGAGGAAGAACAGCCCGAGCCACAGGTTCCGGGTGAGCCCGAAGACGGCGACGGCCAGCCCCCAGGCGGCGACGGAGAGCAGGATCGCCACCCCGTGCCGGCGGATGCGTCCCTGCCAGCCGGAGAACAGCCCGCCCAGCAGCGCCCCGACGGCGGGCGCGGCGGCCAGCAGGCCCACGGTCTTGGCGTCGCCGCCGAACCAGAGCCCGGCGATGGCCGGGAACAGCGCCCGGGGGTGGGCCAGCACCATGGCCGCCATGTCGGAGAAGAAGGTCATGCGGATGTTGGGCCGGGTCCCGAGGAACCGCAGGCCGTCGACGACGGAGGCCCTGCCCCGCGCGCCGCTCTCCCGGTCGGGCTTCATCGACGGCAGCCGCCACATGGCGTAGAGGGCGGCGCCGAAGGTCACGGCGTCGATCAGGTAGGCGGCCTGGTAGCCCCACCAGCCGACGATCAGCCCGCCCAGCATCGGGCCGGCCATCATCCCGGAGGTCATGGTCACGGAGTTCAGCGCGTTGGCGGCCGGCAGCTGCTCGGCCGGCAGCAGCCGCGGGATCATCGCGGACCGGGCCGGGTTGGTGAGCGCCCCGCACACCGCCTGGAGCGCGACGACGGCGTACAGGAACCAGACCCGGTGGTAGTCGAGGAGCGCGGCGGCGGCCAGTGCCACCGACAGCCCGGCCGCGGCCAGGGAGCTGTAGAGGCCGAGCTTGCGCCGGTCCACGGTGTCGGCGATGGCGCCGCCGTAGAGCCCGAAGGCGATGAGCGGGACCAGCGTGAAGAGCCCGACGAGTCCGACGGAGAAGCTGGAGCGGGTGATGTCGTA
Organism: Streptomyces sp. NPDC057010; assembly: GCF_042673805.1. Classification (NCBI taxonomy): domain Bacteria; kingdom Bacillati; phylum Actinomycetota; class Actinomycetes; order Kitasatosporales; family Streptomycetaceae; genus Streptomyces; species Streptomyces sp. NPDC057010. The sequence goes on from NZ_JBHUSC010000068.1 coordinate 21,391, forward strand.
GACCTGGAGCGAGATCGCGAGCGCGGTCATCGCCTGGCCGAGCCAGGAGATCGTGCCGCCGATCCACAGCCGCCGGTAGTCCGGCGAGGTGCGCAGGGGCGTGATGTCGGCGAATATTCGCCGTCGGGTCCGGGTAGGCGCGGTCGTACTGGTCACAACGGATGGTAACCGCCGGCCGCCCGGCACCAGGGGTTCCGATCCGCCCCTTTCACCCACCCGCAACATTCGCCCCACCCAGCCCCCCGGCCCCGACGCGGGCGAATTTTGCCGGTAACTCGCCACTATCACCGGACATTTGACTGAATCGGCGTGCGCTGCTCGCCACGTGTTCAGCTCATGATGAAAAGACTCGTATGTCCAGGGAGGCGTAGTGATCGAACCTGGCAACAGCACCACGAGCACCGGCACCGCGCAGAACACGGTGCGCCCCACCGTCCCCCTCACCGTCGGAGTCGAGGAGGAATTCCTGCTCGTCGACGCCCGCACCTTCCGGGTGGTCCCCGCCGCCCCGCTCGTCCTCGCCACGGCGGGCGGGCTGCCGGGCGAGCTGCATGCCGAAGGCACCCGCTACCAAGTGGAGATCTCCACCCCGATCGCCCACTCGGCGGCTTCGCTGCGCGAGGAGCTCGCCGCCCGGCGGCGTACCCTCGGGCGGGCCGCCCGCGCCCACGGCTGCCGTCTGCTGGCCGCCCCCTCGCCGGTCGTGGCCGTGGAGGGGCCCCTGCACCTGACCGACGACGAGCCGCGCCAGCGCGAGCAGCACCGCCGCTTCGGCGCGCTCACCGACACCCTGGTGAGCTGCGGCCGGCACATCCACGTCGGCACGCTCGACGTGGACACGGCGGTCGCGGTGTCCAACCGGGTCAGACCCTGGCTGCCCACGCTGATCGCGCTGGCCGCCAACTCGCCGTTCTGGGGTGGCCGTGACACCGGTCACGCCAGCTGGCGGGCGATGGCCTGGTCGGGCTGGCCCTCGGCGGGCCTGCCCCCGCACTTCACGTCCACGGCCCACTTCCGGCGCTCGGTGCAGACCCTGCTCGGCTCCGGGGCGGCCCTGGACACGAAGATGGTCTATTGGGACCTCCGCCCGTCCGGGAACTGGCCCACGCTCGAGATCCGGGCGCCCGACATGTCCCCGTACATCGACACGGCCATCCTCCAGGCGGAGCTGGTCCGCGCGCTCGTGGCCACGGCGCTGCGCGAGATCGCGGAGCGGCGCCCCGACCCGGCCCTGCGGGACGACGTACTGCGCCTCGCGCGCTGGCGGGCGGCCCACGACGGCCTGGAGGGGTTCGGGCTCGACCCGTACACGGGCGCCGAACTGCCGGCGGCCGACCTCGCGGAGGCCCTGCTGGACCTGGTGGCTCCGGAACTGGCCGCCACCGGTGACCTCGACCACGCGGCCAAGACACTGGGCGGGCTCCTCCGCGACGGCTCGGGCGCCCACCGCCAACGCGTGGCGTTCGCGCGCCGCCAGGACCTGACGGACGTACTGCGCCACCTCGTGGACGAAACGGAGAACTTCTAGCCCCTCAGTCCCGGCGTATCGGAGCCCCGGCTCCCGGGAGCATCGGGGCCCGATATCCCGGCACCCGCTCCGAATACGCCAAAGCCGCAGGTGCAATCGTTTCTGCACCTGCGGCTCGCAGTGGGGCGGGTGGGACTCGAACCCACGGCCGACGGATTATGAGTCCGCTGCTCTAACCGGCTGAGCTACCGCCCCTTCACGGCGTGGCGCGTACACGTGTGCGCGCCGTCTGCCGCAGCATAGCCGCTCATACGATCTCCTGCCTCGGATGCCTCGCATGATCGGCTTCGCCTGTTCAGAGAGACCGCGCTGAGGGCTGCCCGGTTCCCCGCCAGGGCAAAAAAGAAGAGGACCCAGGGGGTCCTCTTCTTCCTTGCTCCCCCGGCTGGACTCGAACCAGCAACCCTCCGGTTAACAGCCGAATGCTCTGCCAATTGAGCTACAGGGGATCGCGCTCCCCCGACTGGACTCGAACCAGTAACCTGCCGGTTAACAGCCGGCTGCTCTGCCAATTGAGCTACAGGGGATTGCTGCGGTGCATCGAACAGCCCACCTCCGGCCTTGCCGGGGGGCGAGCGCCCGTTGCGAGTCATAGATTAGCGCAAGCAGGGGGGTGCTCCGCCAATCGGTATCGACAGCAGGCCGGGCACCACACGACGAAGGGTGACAGGCATGCGGTACAAGGTCACGTTCGCGGCCGGACTGGCCCTCGGGTACGTGCTCGGAACCCGGGCCGGGCGCGAGCGGTACGAGGCGATGAAGAAGTCCGCGCGGGAGCTCGCGCAGAACCCCGTGGTGCGCAACGCCGCCGAGACGGCCGGTCAGACCGGGCGCGGGTTCGCGGGGAAGGCCTTCGCCGCGGTGAGCGACAAGGTCGGCGCCGCCGTGCCGAGCGCGCTCGCCGGGCGGGTGCGCTCACTGCGCGACCGGGGCGGTGCCGGTACCGAGGACGACTGGGGCACCAGCAACACGTGAGACTCCCGGGGCCTGCGGGACCCGTGGGGTTTCCGAGGGCTCCGCGACGGCCGATACCGGCCCGGCGTGCGGCAGAATTCTCCGCATGGGGATAGTCGCCGGGCTGGACAGCTCTTCCGCGTTCACACGCATCGTCGTCTGCGACACCGAGACCGGTGCCGTGCTGCGCCAGGGGTACGCACCCCATCCACAGCCCGCGGCGGAACCGGACGGCGCCAATCCGCACGAGACCGATCCGCAGGCCTGGCTCCTCTCGCTCGGCGAGGCCGCCGGCGGCGGGCTCCTCGAAGGGGTCCAGGCCATCGGGGTCTCCGCGCAGCAGCACGGCCTGCTGCCGCTCGACGCCCAGGGCGGGCTCGTACGGCCGGCCCTCGTCGGCAACGACAAGCGCGGCCAGGTGGCCGCCGCCGATCTCGTCGACGGCCTCGGCGGCCGGCACGCGTGGGCCGAGGCCGTGGGCTCGGTCCCGCACTCGGCGCAGCCCCTGGCGAAGCTGGCCTGGCTGGCGCGCACCGAGCCCGAGGCGGCCCGCCGGGTGGCGGTGCTGATGTCCCCGCACGACTGGCTGGTCTGGCAGCTGCTGGGCCGCCCCGCCCGGCGGACCACCGACCGCGGCGGCGCCTCCGGCACCGGCTACTGGTCGGCGGCCACCGGTTCCTGGCGCCCCGACCTGGTCGAGCTCGCGCTCGGGCACCGGGCCCTGCTGCCCGAGGTGCTCGGTCCGGCCGAGGCCGCCGGGACCACACCCGAGGGCCTGCTCATATCCGCCGGCACCGGCGAGACGATGGCCGCCGCGCTCGGGCTGGGGCTCGGCCCCGGCGACGCGGTGGTGTCGCTGGGCGCCTCCGGTTCGGTGATGGCGGTGCACCACGAGGCGCTGTCGGAGCCGGGCGGCCTGATCACCTCCCTGGCCGACGCCGCCGGTCTGCACCTGCCGGTGGTCAACACCTCCAATGCCGTACGGGCGCTGCGCGGCACCGCCGAGCTGCTGGGCACCGATCTGGAGGGGCTGTCCGAGCTCGCGCTGAAGTCGACGCCGGGCGCGCACGGCCTCGTCCTCCTGCCGTACCTGGAGGGCGAGCGGACGCCGAACCTGCCGCACACCGCCGGGACCCTGTCCGGGCTGCGCCGGGACTCGATGAAGCCGGAGCACCTGGCGCGGGCCGCCTTCGAGGGCATGCTGTGCGGGCTGGTGGACGCCCTGGACGTGCTGCGCACGCGCGGGGTCGAGATCCGCCGGGTGTTCCTGCTGGGCGCGGCGGCCGAGCTGCCCGCCGTACAGGCCGCGGCCCCGGGGCTGTTCGGGACGCAGGTCGTCGTACCGGCTCCGGCCGACTACGCGGCGCTGGGCGCCGCGCGCCAGGCGGCCTGGGCGCTCGGTGTGGCGCAGGGCACACTGGCCCCGCACACCCCGCCGGTCTGGCCGGCCCCCGCGGCGCAGGTGTTCGAGCCGGGCGAGGAGTTCCCGGCCTGGCAGGCGGTGCGCCAGCAGTACATCGCCACGCGGGAGCAGATCCACCCCGGGGCCTTCCAGCCGGGTGCCGGGGCCTTCTAGGCGGGCGCCGCCGGGACCGCAGGCGTAGGGCGGTCTACTCCTTTTGACCGGGCTTTGCGAAAAGCGGTGGGGATCGGGCGGCCGGTTGGCCGAAGATGGGGTGAACCCCTCGATCTTGCCGACCGGAGCCTGCGCGTGCTCATACGACTTCTGCGGACCCATCTGAGTCCGTACCGGAAACCCATCGCCCTGCTGGTCCTGCTGCAACTGCTCCAGACCAGTGCGAGCCTCTACCTGCCCACGCTCAACGCCGACATCATTGACAACGGTGTCGTCAACGGGGACACCGGCTACATCCTGCGCTTCGGCGCACTGATGCTCGGCGTCTCGCTGGTCCAGCTCGTCTGCAACGTCGGGGCCGTCTACTACGGCGCCCGTACGGCGGCGGCCTTCGGCCGGGACGTCCGCGCCGCCGTCTTCGACCGCGTGCAGAGCTTCTCCGCCCGGGAGCTCGGCCAGTTCGGCGCCCCGTCCCTGATCACCCGTACGACGAACGACGTCCAGCAGGTCCAGATGCTGGTGCTGATGACCTTCACCCTGATGGTCTCGGCGCCGATCATGTGCGTCGGCGGCATCGCGATGGCGCTGTCGCTCGACGTGAAGCTGTCGGGCGTCCTGCTCGCGGTCGTCCCCGTGCTCGGCCTGGCGGTCGGCGCGATCGTCCTCAAGACGCGGCCGCTGTTCCGTCAGATGCAGGAGCGCCTGGACACCGTCAACCGGGTGCTGCGCGAGCAGATCACCGGCAACCGGGTGATCCGCGCCTTCGTCCGCGACGACTACGAGAAGGACCGTTTCCGGGAGGCCAACGCGGACCTCACCGGTGTGTCCCTCGCCGCCGGCAAGCTGCTCGCCCTGATGTTCCCCACCGTCATCGTGGTCGTGAACATCTCCAGCGTCGCCGTCATCTGGTTCGGCGCGATGCGCGTCGACAGCAACGGCATGGAGATCGGCCAGCTGACGGCCTTCCTCGCCTACCTGATGCAGATCGTCATGTCCGTGATGATGGCCACCTTCATGTTCATGATGGTGCCGCGCGCCGAGGTCTGCGCCGAGCGCATCCAGGAGGTCCTGGACACCGAGTCGAGCGTGATCCCGCCGGCCGACCCCGTGAGCAAGCTGCCCTCGCGCGGCCGGCTCGAGCTGCGCGGCGCCGACTTCCGCTACCCGGGGGCCGAGGCCCCGGTGCTGCGCGGGGTGGACCTGGTGGCCCGCCCCGGCGAGACCACGGCGGTGATCGGCTCCACCGGAAGCGGCAAGTCCACCCTGCTGGGCCTGGTCCCGCGTCTGTTCGACGCGACCGGCGGCGAGGTGCTGGTCGACGGCGAGGACGTACGCCGCCTCGACCCGCAGCTGCTGGCCAGGACGGTCGGCATGGTCCCGCAGAAGCCGTACCTGTTCTCCGGAACCGTCGCCTCCAACCTTCGCTACGGGCGCCCCGACGCGACCGACGAAGAGCTCTGGCAGGCACTGGAAGTGGCCCAGGCCAAGGGCTTCGTATCCGAGCTGGAGGGCGGCCTGGAGGCCCCGATCACCCAGGGCGGAACCAATGTCTCCGGCGGCCAGCGCCAGCGGCTGGCCATCGCCCGCACGCTGGTGCAGCGCCCGGAGATCTACCTCTTCGACGACTCCTTCTCGGCCCTGGACTACGCGACGGACGCGGCGCTGCGCGCGGCGCTCGCCCGCGAGACCGAGGACGCGACCGTGGTGATCGTCGCCCAGCGGGTCTCCACGATCCGCGACGCCGACCGGATCATCGTCCTCGACGAGGGCCAGGTGGTCGGCGAGGGCCGACACCACGAGCTGATGGCCGGCAACGAGACCTACCGGGAGATCGTGCTCTCCCAGCTGACGGAGGCGGAGGCCGCATGAGCGGGCCCGGAGGACGGATGATGATGGGGCCGGCCCAGCGGTCCCTGGACTTCAAGGGCTCGGGCAAGCGGCTGCTGGCCCAGCTCGCCCACGACCGGACCAAGATCTGGGGCATGGTGCTGGCCGTGGTCGGCTCGGTCGCCTGCGCGGTCGTCGGGCCGAAGATCCTCGGCGAGGCCACCGACCTGGTCTTCGCGGGGATCGTCGGCCGGGAGCTGCCGGCGGGCCTGACGAAGCAGCAGGCGCTGGACGGCATGCGCGCCCAAGGCCACGGCGGCATGGCGGACATGCTCTCCGGCACGGACTTCATCCCCGGCGAGGGCATCGACTTCGGTGCCGTCGGGGTCGTGGCGATCTGGGCGCTGGTGGTCTTCACGCTGGCGGGCCTGCTGATGCTGGTCGCGACGCGCCTGTCGAACCACATCATGAACGGCACCGTCTACCGGATGCGCGAGGAGCTCCAGGCGAAGCTGTCGCGGCTGCCGCTGTCGTACTTCGACCAGCAGAAGCGCGGCGAGGTGCTCAGCCGGGCCACGAACGACATCGACAACATCGGCCAGACGCTCCAGCAGACGATGGGGCAGCTGATGAACTCGCTGCTGACCATCGTCGGCGTGCTGGCGATGATGTTCTGGATCTCGCCGCTGCTGGCGCTGGTCGCGCTGCTGACCGTGCCGCTCTCGATCTTCGTCGCGGCGAAGATCGGCAAGAAGTCGCAGCCGCAGTTCGTGGCGCAGTGGAAGACCACCGGCGCGCTCAACGCGCACATCGAGGAGATGTACTCGGGCCACAACCTGGTCAAGGTCTTCGGCCGGCAGCGGGAGTCCGCGGCGGTCTTCGCCGAGCAGAACGAGGCGCTCTACCGGGCCTCCTTCAAGGCGCAGCTGGTCAGCGGGATCATGCAGCCGGTGATGTTCTTCATCTCGAACATCAACTACGTGCTGATCGCGGTGGTCGGCGGGCTCCGGGTCGCCTCGGGCACCCTGTCGATCGGTGACGTGCAGGCCTTCATCCAGTACTCGCGGCAGTTCTCGATGCCGCTCACGCAGGTCGCCTCGATGGCGAACCTCGTACAGTCCGGCGTCGCCTCGGCGGAGCGGGTGTACGAGCTGCTGGACGCGGAGGAGCAGGAACCGGACGCCGAGGTTCCGGAGCGTCCGGAGACCCTGCGCGGCCAGGTCACCCTCGACAAGGTGGCCTTCCGCTACGAGGCGGACAAGCCGCTGATCGAGAACCTCTCGCTGCACGTCGAGCCCGGCCACACGGTCGCGATCGTCGGCCCGACGGGCGCCGGCAAGACCACGCTCGTAAACCTGCTGATGCGGTTCTACGAGGTGACGGGCGGGGAGATCGCCCTCGACGGCGTCGACATCTCGAAGATGACCCGCGAGGAACTGCGCGGCGGGATCGGCATGGTGCTCCAGGACACCTGGCTGTTCGGCGGCACCATCGCGGAGAACATCGCCTACGGGGCTTCGCGCGAGGTCACGCGCGCCGAGATCGAGGAGGCCGCACGGGCGGCCCACGCGGACCGGTTCATCCGCACCCTGCCGGACGGCTACGACACCGTGCTGGACGACGAGGGCGCGGGCGTCAGCGCCGGCGAGAAGCAGCTGATCACCATCGCCCGGGCGTTCCTGTCGGACCCGGTGATCCTGGTGCTCGACGAGGCGACGAGCTCGGTGGACACCCGTACCGAGGTGCTGATCCAGAAGGCGATGGCGCGCCTGGCGCACGGCCGTACGTCCTTCGTGATCGCGCACCGGCTGTCCACGATCCGCGACGCGGACGTGATCCTGGTGATGGAGAGCGGCTCGATCGTGGAGCAGGGCACGCACGAGGAGCTGCTGGCCTCGGAGGGTGCGTACGCGCGGCTGTACGCGGCGCAGTTCGCGCAGGCGGTGGCCGAGGTCGACTGATCGCGGCGGCCGGCGGGTGGGGGCGTCCTTCGGGGCGCCCCGTTCCCGTTTCAGTCCAGGTAGCCCCTCAGCTGGTCGGCGAAGGCGTGGTCGCGCAGCTTGTTGAGGGTCTTGGACTCGATCTGGCGGATCCGTTCGCGCGTGACGCCGAAGATCCGGCCGATCTCCTCCAGGGTGCGGGGGCGCCCGTCGTCGAGCCCGTACCGCAGCTGGACGACCTTCCGCTCGCGCTCGCCGAGGGTCGACAGCACCGCTTCGAGGTGCTCGCGCAGCAGGAAGAAGGCGGCGGACTCCACGGGCGAGGCGGCGTCGCCGTCCTCGATGAGGTCGCCGAGCGCGACGTCGTCCTCCTCGCCGACCGGGGCGTGCAGGGAGACGGGCTCCTGGGCGAGGCGGAGCACTTCCATGACGCGCTCGGGGGTCAGCTCCAGGTGGACGGCGACCTCTTCGGCGGTGGGCTCGTATCCGCGCTCCTGGAGCATGCGGCGCTGGACGCGCACGACGCGGTTGATCAGCTCCACCACGTGGACGGGCACACGGATGGTCCGGGCCTGGTCGGCGAGGGCCCGGGACATGGCCTGGCGGATCCACCAGGTGGCGTAGGTGGAGAACTTGTACCCGCGGGCGTAGTCGAACTTCTCAACGGCCCGTATGAGCCCGAGGTTCCCCTCCTGCACGAGGTCGAGCATGGTGAGCCCGCGGCCCACGTAGCGCTTCGCGACGGAGACCACGAGCCGCAGGTTCGACTCGATGAGGCGGCGTTTGGCCATCCGGCCCATGACGACGAGCCGGTCGAGGTCCACCGCGAGCTGGGAGTCGAGGTCGGGGGTGTTGCCGAGCTTCTCCTCGGCGAACAGCCCGGCTTCGACGCGGCGCGCGAGGTCGACCTCCTCGGCGGCGGTGAGCAGCGGGATCCTGCCTATCTCGCGCAGGTATTGCCGGAACAGATCGGCGGACGGACCCGCTCCGCCCGCACGGTCGCCGCTGCCGCCGGCGCCGCTGCGCCTGCGCTGGGTGGGCAGCTGCTCGATCAGCTCGAGGGGCTCTGGCTCGTCGTCCATGGCCTCGGCCTCGCGCTCGGGCTCATCGGTCACGGTCAGGGGCTGGGTCTGGGTCTGCACGGGGGCGACCTCCAGGGGTCCGAGGACTCAGGCACCGCAACTCAGTGTGGGGTACGACACATCGCTGCCACGAGGGGCGTGCGAGCACTTTCTGCACTCGGTGCGTGACCGGATGGTTACCCCCCGGCGGCGACCCCGATGCGGACCGGAAGCATGTCCGAGAAGATCGGCTCCATGTACGAGGACGAAACGCACATCACGGTGCGGTGCGCGGACGCGGAGGCGCTGGACCGCCTCGACGCGTGGGCCGCGGCGCGGGAGTTGAAGGTGACGCACATCGTGCTGGCGCGGGGCCGCATGGTGTCCCAGCCGATGCTGACCCTGCGCGACCGCACCGGCCACGAGACCCTGGTGCCGGCGCTGCGCGAGGCGGGCTTCGACCCGGTGCGGGTCAAGGTGGAGACGGTCCCGTGGACGACGGACCGCCCGGGCCCGGGCGGCGGCTACTTCGAGCACCACCTGGAACTGCTGCTGGAGGCGGACTTCGACCGGGCGGCCCTGGAGGCCCTGGTCGTCCCGCGCGGCGCACACCTCTCCCGGAACGCCCGCCGGCCCCTGCCCGGGGGCTACCAGACGCGCTTCGTGACCCAGCGATGGCGCGGCACGGCGGCGGAGGCGGGGGCGGCGTGCGACGCCCTGGTCACCGCCCTCGCCTCGGCCGGGTACGAAATCGGCTCGGAGGAGCGGAGGTTCGTGCTGTACGACAGTGACCTGTCTTTGGACGACGGCTGGATCGAGGTGGGAGATCTCCGGTGACGTGGCGGAGGACGCCGTGCCAGCTCGATTTCGTGTTCAACAAGCGACTCCCGGCCGAGGCCGAGCCGGTGAAACTGGCGTGCGGGGCCGTGGTTGGCCGCCCCGCGCCCCGGCACGGCGGTGGGCCTGGCGCCCACTTTCGGCGGGTGGGAGGGCTAGGGCCTGTTGTGAAAATGCTGGTCACAGCCATTCGTTGATGGCTGCGACCAGCACGGTCGCTTCGTAGCGGACGGCGAGTTTGTCGTACCTG
>NZ_JBHUSC010000069.1:0-29461 GCF_042673805.1 Streptomyces sp. NPDC057010
CCGGCGGGTACGGCCTGCACCGCATGAAGGGAGGCGACACCCGCGCCCGGATGCTCCAGGCCGCCGCCCCCCACACCCAGACCCCGGCCCCCGCCGAACAGGCACACTGAACAGCCGCCCCGCTCCCCTACTCCACCGCCGCCACCCAGGCCGCGGCCCCCGCCAGGGCGGTCGCCGCGGCCGGCAGCGGGAGCCCGAGGAAGCCGTGGAAGACGCCCGGGTGGAGCTGCACCGTGCAGTCGGTGCCCGCCGCCGCGAGCCGGCGGGCGTACGCGAGACCCTCGTCGCGCAGCACGTCGCAGTCCGCGAGGACGATCAGGGTGCGCGGGAGCCCCGACAGGTCGGGGGCGCGCAGCGGGGAGACGTGCGGGTGGGCCGGGTCGCCGCCGTACTGGTCCCAGTACCAGGCCATGTGTGCGGCGGTGTGGAAGTAGCCGCGCCCGAACGCGGTCACCGATTCAAAGCCCATTGAGGCGTCCAGAGGCGGATAGAACAGCAGCTGGCCCGCGACCAGTCCGGGCGCCCGCAGCGCGGTGACCGCGGCGAGGTTGCCGCCGCTGGAGTCCCCCGCTACCACCACCCGGGCCGGGTCGCAGCCCAGTGCCCGCGCCTGCTCGCGTGCCCACAGCAGCACGGTCAGGGCGTCGTCCGGGGCCGCCGGCCAGGGGTGTTCGGGGGCGAGCCGGTAGTCCGCCGAGACCAGTACCGCGCCCGAGGCGGCCGCCAGCCTGCGGCACAGCGCGTCGTGGGTGTCCAGGCCGCACATCACCCAGCCGCCGCCGTGGAGGTAGACGACCAGGGGGCGGTCCGCGGCCCCGGGGGCCGGGTCGTAGACGCGGACGGGGACGCCCGAGGCGTCGGCGTCGTACACCGAGGCCACGTCCACGCCGGGCGGCCGGGGGCCGGAGGCCGCCGCCCGCAGGGCCGCCGGATCCCCGGGGCCGGGGAACGCGGCGGACATCGCGTCGCACAGCTGCCGGGCCGCCGGTGACAGGAGGTCGCTCATGCCGCGGTCATCCCCCCGTCGACCGTGAACTCCGTGCCCGTCACGTACGAGGAGGCGTCCGAGCAGAGGAAGAGGACCAGCTCCCCGACCTCCTCCGGCCGTCCCATCCGGCCCAGTGGCAGGTGCGACCAGTCCCGGCCCGCGACCGCCTCGGCCACCATCGGGGTGTCGATGGCGCCGGGGTGCACCGAGTTGACCCGGATCCGGTCCCGGGCCAGGTCGAGCGCCGCCGACCGGGTCAGGCCGCGCAGCCCGAACTTGGTGGACCCGTAGGCCGCGTGGCCCGGTATCCCGACCAGTCCGGCCGTCGAGGAGATGTTGACGACCGAGCCGCCGCCGCCCGCCCGCAGGAGGGGCGCCACCGCCCGGATGCCGAGGAACGGCCCCAGCAGGTTGACCCGCAGGAGGGCCTCGAAGCCTTCGAGGCTCTGCTCCTCCACGTGCGCCGTGCGCCACAGCGCCGCGTTGTTGACCAGCGCGGAGACCGTGCCGAAGGCCGCGACCGCCGCCTCCACCACCTCGGCCCAGCTCGCGGCGTCGGCCACGTCGTGCCGTACGTACAGCCCCTGATCGCCCAGCGAGGCCGCCACCGCCCGGCCCTCCTCCTCCCGTACGTCCGTGACGACGACCCGGGCACCGACCTCGGCGCACAGCCGGGCCTCGGCCGCGCCCTGGCCGCGTCCGGCGCCGGTGATCACGACGACCTTCCCGTCGAGGGAGACGCCCACGGCTCAGCCCTCCAGCGCGCGGAAGTGCGGGATGACCTTCTCACCCCACTGGCGGATGGTCTCCATGCACGCCTCCTGCGGCACGGTGCCCATCTGGATCAGGCACATCACCTCGTCGACGCCGATCTCGCGCAGCTGCTCGACGTAGGCGATGGCGGTCTCGGCGCTGCCGTACGCGTGCTCCGCGTTGTAGGTGCCGGTGTCGACGGGGCGGGCCGGGATGTTCGCCTCGTGCAGCGTGGCGACGAGTTCCTCGCGGCCCTGCGCCAGGGCGGCCACGTGGTCCTCGTCCTCGGCGTGGCCGGTGGGTTCGGGGCCGTTGCCGTACCAGTGGGCGATGGACTCGGCGAAGAAGCGCTGCCCCCGGGTGCCGAGCCGCAGGGCCCGCTCGGCGTCGTCGAGGACGATGGTCGGGCAGAGGGCGGAGAGGTGGTCGTTGACCCGGTCCGTGACGAGGCGCTCGCCGCTGCGGGTCGCGATGGCCTCGTCGTAGACCTTGCGCATGGCGCGTACGTCGTCGGCTCCGGCGAAGCCCATCACGAGGGCTCCGATGCCGAGTTCGGCGGCGAGCTTGAGGGTGTCGTGCTTGGAGCAGGCCATGAACAGCGGCGGGTGCGGCTCCTGGACGGGGCGGGGCAGGATCGCGCCGGGGCCGATGTCGAGGGAGCCGTGCCACTCGAACCGCGGTTCCCGCCAGGCGGCGGAGAAGATCCGCAGCGCCTCCTCCATCTGCGGGTAGGTGTCCTCGGGGCGCACCCCGTACATGGACATCTCCTGGCGGGTGGCACCGCGCCCGGCGCCGATGTCGACGCGGCCGCCCGAGAGGACGTCGAGCATGGCGGCCCGCTCGGCGACGCGCACCGGGTGCTGGTAGGCGAAGGGCATGGTGACGACGCCGTGGCCGATCCGGATCTTCTTCGTCCGGGCGGCGACCCAGGTCAGGAAGATCTCGGAGGCGCTCATGTGGGCGTACTGGGTCAGGGAGTGGTGTTCGACGGCCCAGATCCGGTCGAAGCCCATCTCCTCGGCGAAGACGGCCTGTTCGACGCAGTCGTGGATGACCTGGCGCTCGCGTTCGGGGGTGGGGTCGACGAGCTGCGCCTCGAAGATCATCGAGAACTTCACGTGAGGTCCCTCCGTGCAGGAGTTATTTCGAATAGGAATACTTCTAGCAGTCATACCCCTCAGGGGGAAGGGCGCCGCGGGGACCGGTCGTAGACTGCGCTGCGTGGCAGACGAGACGGCAGAAGAGACGGCGGGCCAAGCGGCGGGCGGGGCGAAGGGGCAGACCCTCCCCGCGACCAGCTGGGCGGTGCTCGGCCTGCTCTCCTTCGGGGAGGAGCTCTCCGGCTACGACCTGAAGAAGTGGTCGGACTGGTCGCTGCGCTTCTTCTACTGGAGCCCGTCCTTCAGCCAGATCTACGGGGAGCTCAAGCGGCTGGAGAAGGCCGGTTACGCCTCCTCGCGACTGGTCGCCCCGGAGAGCGGCACCCGCGACAAGCGGGTGTACCGGATCACCGGCGAGGGCATGGAGGCCGTCCGGAACTGGGCGCGCGAGGCCCCGGTCGACCCGCCGGTCCTCAAGCACGGGCCGATGCTGCGGCTGTGGCTGGGCCACCTGCTGGAGCCCGAGCAGATGCGCGAAGTCCTCGTACAGCACCAGGAGTTCGCGGAGAAGATGCGGCGCCGCGCGGTGGCCGACGTGGAGGGTGCGAAGGACGAGGCGGCGTGGGCGTACCCGACGCTCACCCTCAAGTGGGCCGAGCGGTACTACGCCTCCGAGCGCGACCTGGCCGCCGCCATGCTCTCCGACATCGAGGAGCTCGGCAAGCGCCCGTAGGCGCGCCGGAAGTAGAGCAGCGGCGGCTCGTCGGCGCGGTGCGCGGTCAGGTCGGTGACGCGGCCGAGCACGATGGCGTGGTCGCCGCCGTCGAGAACGCCCTCCAGCGCGCACTCGACGGTCGCCAGGACCCCGTCGAGCAGGGGCGCGCCGTTCCCGCCGGCCCGCCACGGGACGCCCGCGAACTTGTCTCCCCCGGTCACCGCGAACCGGCGGCACAGCTCCCGCTGGTCCGCGGCCAGGATGTTGACGGCGAAGGCGCCGGCGGCGCGGATCCGCGGCCAGGTGGTCGACGTACGGGCGGGGCAGAAGCAGACGAGCGGCGGGTCCAGGGAGACGGACGAGAAGGACTGCACGGCCATTCCGACGGGGTGGCCGTCGCTTCCGCGTGCCGTGATGACGGCGACGCCGGTGCAGAAGCTGGACAGGGCGGACTTGAGGTCCGGCATGGATCCTCCCGAGTCGATTATTCCTACTAGGTATATGCCTAACAGAAATAGCTGTGGTTGGATACGGCTCACGCTCGCTCGCTCGTCGCACAGGGAGGGTCCGATGCCACCACCGCCCGCACCACCCGCCACGCTCGCCCGGCTCCCGGAGTACGCGGCCGCCGCCTACGGGGAGTCGGAGGCGCTCGCCGACGGCGAGGTCCGCTGGAGCTTCACCCGGCTGGCCGCCGAGACCGCCGCGGCCGCCCGCGCCGCGATCGCCCACGGGATCCGGCCCGGCGACCGGGTCGCGGTCTGGGCCCCCAACAGCCGCCGGTGGATCACCGCCGCCCTCGGCGCGGTCTGCGCGGGAGCGGTCCTCGCACCGGTCAACACCCGCTACAAGCCCGCCGAGGCGGCCGACATCATCCGGCGCAGCGGAGCGCGCGTGCTCTTCACCGAGCGCGGCTTCCTCGGCACCGACTACGCCGAGGCCCTGCACACCTCGGGCGAGGACCTCGGCGCGCTCGCCTCCACCGTCGTCCTGCGGGGCGGCGCCGGCGCCGAGACCTGGGAGGCGTACCTGGCGGCCGGGGAGTCCGTCACCGAGGCCGAACGCCTCGCCCGCGCGGAACGGATACGCCCGGACGACCTGTGCGACATCCTCTACACCTCCGGAACCACCGGCCGCTCCAAGGGCGTCACGACCACCCACGGCCAGACGATCCGGCTCTACAGCTCCTGGTCCGAGCTGGTCACCCTGCGCCCCGGCGACCGGTACCTGCTGGTCAACCCCTTCTTCCACACCTTCGGCTACAAGGCCGGCGTGCTGGCCTGCCTGCTGCGCGGGGTCACCATGCTCCCCGAGGCCGTCTACGACACCGACCGCATCCTGGCGCGCATGGCCGCCGAGCGGGTGACCTGCCTGATGGGCCCGCCGACCGTCTTCCACGGCCTGATCCGCCACCCCGGCCGCGCCGCCCACGACCTGTCCGCGCTGCGGCTGGCCGGCACCGGCGCGGCCTCCGTGCCCACCGCCCTCGTCGAGGAGATCCGCGGCGTGCTGGGCGCCCCCGACGTGTTCACCGCGTACGGGCTGACGGAGTCCGGCGGCGTCGTCACCGTCTGCCCCACCGACGCCGACGCCTGGACCCTCGCCCACACCGTCGGCCCGCCGCTGCCCGGCACCGAGGTACGGATCGCCTCCCCGCTCGGCGAGGTGCTGCCCGCCGGGGAGCCCGGGGAGGTGCAGGTGCGCGGCTACCACGTCACCCCCGGCTACCTGGACGACCCGGCGGCCACCGCCGAGGCCGTCCTGCCCGGCGGCTGGCTGCGCACCGGGGACATCGGCGTGCTGGACGGGCGCGGCTACCTCTCCATCACCGACCGGCTGAAGGACATGTACGTGGTCGGCGGGTTCAACGCCTACCCCGCCGAGGTGGAGAACGTCCTGCTGACCCACCCGGCCGTCACCGACGCGGCGGTGGTCGGCGCCCCCGACGAACGGCTCGGCGAGGTCGGGGTGGCCTACGTGGTCACCACCGGCCCGGTCACCGCCGCGGAGCTGACCGCCTGGTCCCGGGAGCGGCTGGCCAACTTCAAGGTGCCGCGGCGGTTCACGCGGCTGGCGGAGCTCCCGCGCAACGCGGGCGGGAAGCTGCTGAAGACGGAGCTGCGGCGCGCGGCGCGAGGGGAGGGCGCGTGACCGGCCTGGGGCCGACCCCCGAGCAGGAAGAACTGGGCGCGGCCGTCCGGGCCGTCCTCGCGCGGCACCCCGGCCACGCGGCCTGGGCCCCCCTGACGGCGCAGGTGGGCGCGGCCGCGCTGGCGGTGCCGGAGGAGTACGGGGGCCTGGGCTGCGGGGCCGCCGAGGTCGGCGTGGTCATGGCGGAGCTGGGCCGCGCGCTGAGCCCCGTACCGTACCTGGGCTCGGCGGTGCTGACCGTACGGGCGCTGCTGGAATCGGGCGACGGGGAGGCGTGCGCGCGGCACCTGCCCGGGCTGGCGGAGGGCACGCTGGTGGGCGCGCTGGCCTGGGCGGAGACCTCCGCCGCCGGGCGCGGGAGCTGGGAGGCCGGCGACCTGGCCGCGCGGGCCGAACCCACGGCCGGTTCCGGCTGGCTCCTCACCGGGGCCAAGCGGTACGTCCTGGCCGGGCCGGTGGAGCCCGGGCTGCTGCTGGCCTTCGCCGGGACCGGCGACGGTGGTCTGGGGCTCTTCGAACTCACCGCCCCGCCCGCGGCCTTCACCGTACGGTCCACCATGGACCGCACCCGTCCCCTCGCGGAGCTGACCCTGGACCGGACCCCGGCCCGGCTGCTCTGCGCCGACGGCGCCCGGGTGCTGGCGCGGGTCCGGGACGCGGCCTGCACGGCGCTGGCCGCCGAGCAGACGGGGGCGGCCGGCCGGGCCCTGGAGGTGACGGTCCGCTACGCGAAGGAGCGGGTCCAGTTCGGGCGGCCGATCGGCTCCTTCCAGGCGGTGAAGCACCGGCTGGCGGACATGTACACGGCGGTGGAGACGGCCCGTTCACTGGCCCTCGCGGCCGCGGCCGGCGCGGCGGAGCGGCCGGAGCTCGCGGCCGCGGCCAAGGCGGCCTGCTCGGAGGCGTTCGCGTACGTCGCCGGGGAGACGATCCAGTTGCACGGCGGGATCGGCATCACCTGGGAGCACGGGGCGCACGAGTTCTTCAAGCGCGCCCACGGCTCCGCCCACCTGTTCGGCACGCCCGCCGCACACCGGGAACGGCTGGCCGCCGAACTGGAGTTCCTGTCGGCGGGCGGACCGGGCTGACGTACCCTCGGCCCCATGACGGGCAGTGCGATCAGCCTCCGCAAGGTCGAGGAAACGGCTCCGGCGCTCGTGAGCCTCTACAAGAGCGCCGGGGTCTCCCTGCGCAAGTACGGCCTGGAGGGCGGACGCGCCGCGGTCTACCTGGTGCTGGACTACTCCGGGTCCATGCGCCCGTACTACAGGGACGGCAGCGTCCAGGCCCTCGCGGACCGGGTGCTGGGCCTGTCCGCGCACCTCGACGACGACGGGGTGGTGCCGGTGGTGTTCTTCTCCACCGAGGTCGACGCGGTGGAGGAGATCTCCCTCGCCGGGCACGAGGGGCGGGTCACCGAGATAGCCGCGGGGCTCGGCCACATGGGCAAGACGTCCTACGACGCGGCGATGGAAGCGGTAATCGACCACTACCTGGATTCGGGGGCCGCGGACCCGGCCCTGGTCGTCTTCCAGACCGACGGGGGGCCGCTCAGCAAGTTCGCGGCGGAGAAGTACCTGTGCAAGGCGGCCCGGCTGCCGCTGTTCTGGCAGTTCGTCGGCTTCGGCAACACGCGCAGCTCGCAGTTCGACTTCCTGCGGCGGCTGGACGAACTGCCCGTCCCCGCCCACCGCGTGGTGGACAACGCGGGCTACTTCCATGCGGGCCTGGAGCCGAGCGCCGTCCCGGACTCGGAGCTGTACGACCGCCTGATCAGCGAGTTCCCCGACTGGCTGAAGGCAGCGCGCCGCGCGGGCATCGTGCGCGCCTGACCGGCGACCGTCAGGGACGCGCGCTTTGATGGGGCTATGACGACGAACAACTGGGCAGCGTTCGAGAAGGCGGAGCCGGAGTTCGCGGCGGCCGTCAAAGCCCGCTTCGCGCAGTACCCGCACCACGTCCTGGCCACCCTCCGCAAGGACGGCTCACCGCGGCTGGCCGGGCTGAATGTCGACATCCGCGGCGGGGAGCTGTGGCTGGGCATGATGCCGGGCTCGATGAAGGCACGGGACCTCCAGCACGACCCGCGTTTCGCCCTGCACACCAATCCGGGCGCGGGCGACGAGATGCCGGACGGGGACGTGCGGATCTCGGGGCGCGCGGTGGAACAGGTGGACCCGCCCGAGCTGCACCGGTACGCGGAGGAGACGGACACCCCGCACCCGTTCCACCTCTTCCACGCCGATCTGACGGAGGTGGTGCACATCGGCGTGGAGGGCGACGACCTGGTGGTGCGGTCGTGGACCCCGGCGCGCGGCCTGCGCACGATCCGCCGGGGCAATGACGACGAGCCGCCGCGGGAGGACCCGCCGGCCGAATCCGCGCCGGACGCGCCCGCTAGCTGAGCGGGAGGAGGGGGCCGGCCCCGATGGCGGAGGGGTCGATGTCGACCCAGTTGCGGTCGATGTTGATGGTGACCCCGCCGTAGGTGGCGTTGTGGTCGCCGCGGAACTGGTGGGCGCGGCGGCGGCCGGCCCACTGGGGGGTGCCCTCGGGCAGGCCCATGTCGGCGTCGCCCACGGTGGGCGAGTCGTTCCAGCGGGCGACCCACAGCACGTCCGGCATGGCCTCGGGGGCCTGGTGGTAGTGGGCGCTGAGCGCCTTGGCCCCGGAGCCCGCCGAGACGTAGGCGGCGGAGCGGTGGCCCAGCTCGTGCAGCCGCACCGTCCAGGCGGTCAGGTAGGCGACGACGGGGGCGTCCCAGGTGTCGCGGTCGGTGTAGCCCTCCAGGTCGTTGTAGAGCACGGTGTCCCGGGGCAGCCCCAGGGATTCCGCGGCTGCGGCCGCGCCGTCGGCGGCGGACCGGCCCTGCGCGTCGGCTTCGGAGGGGTCGGTGGACAGGCCGGTGCTGGAGCTGTGCCAGGGCTGGGGGCCCACCCAGATCGGCATGAGGTGCCAGCCCGCGTCGGCCTGCCGGCGGACCCAGTCGGCGGTGAGCTGCGGCTGGGCGCAGGCCCGGGCGCGGCCGCCGATGTAGATGCCGATGGCGCCGAAGGGGGAATCGGCCCGCCAGGTGTCCATGGACCGCTGCGCCGGGGCGGTGCAGGCGTCGAAGCCCTCGCCGGTGAAGGGTGCCTGTGCGGTACGGGGCGTGTCGCCGCCGTCGGCCAGCGCGGGCTCGGCGGGGCGCCGGGGGCCGGGGGCGGTGGGGGTGATGGCGCGGGCGCGCGCCAGGACCCGGCGTACGGCGTCGGGCGCGGCCCCGTAGGAGACGGTGGCCATGACCCCGGGCCGGGTCAGGGCGTACCGCAGCTCGTTGCTGTCGGTCCGGGGCGGGCCCTCGGGCAGCGCGGCCCCGGAGTCGACGGTGATGGTGGGGACGTCGGCGCGTTCGGGGGCCCCGTCGAGGGGTTCGAGGTGGAGGGTGTCGGCGCGGCTGACGGCGGCCCGGCCGGTGCACCGGCTCTGGGTGCCGGCGCGGCCGAGGTAGAGGGTGGGGAGGTCCAGGCGCAGGCAGGCGTCGGGGTCGAGGTCGAGGTCGACGATCCGCCAGTCGGCGGGGACGGTGAGGCGCAGACCGGCGTAGTCGATGGTGCGCGCGTCGGCGGCGGCGGTCGTCGCCGCGGGGAGTACGGGGACCAGCAGGGCGGCGCCGAGGAGGCCGCTCAGCAGGGTTCGGATGGGGGCCATGATCCGGATAGTTACCAGACTGCGGGGCCCCTCAACTTCGGTGAGGAGCCCCGCAGATGGTCCGTACGGCCTATTCGGCCGGCCCGTCCCGCGGGGGTGCCGGCTGGTCCTGGAAGGCGGGGAGGTCGAAGATCCGCTGCTTGCCCGTCTCGTCCATGAGCTCGACGAGGGGCAGGACCAGCTCCCACAGGTCCTGCTTGTCGACCTCCCGGACGAGCGCGTCCAGTTCCGGGTCGCCGAGCGTGGCGGCGGCGTCCGCCACCACCTTGCGCGCCTCCCCGGGCAGGACGCCGACCAGGGGCAGGAACTCGCCCCACAGCCCGGTCGCCACGACGGCACGGACCACTCCGGCCAGCACCTGGGGGTCCCGCAGGGAGTCCAGCCGGGCCACGGCGCGCCGGTCGTCCTCGCCGAGGAGGGCGACGAGCGGCAGCAGCGTCTCCCACAGCCCCTGATCGTGCGTCACCCGCACGAGTGAGTCGAGCTCGGCCCCGTCGAGGCGGGCGGTGAGCTGGGCGATCCGCAGCCGCTGGTCCCCGCCGACCACGGCGGCGACGGCGAGGGCCTCCTCCCAGAGCCCGGCGGCCGATGCGGTGCGCACCAGCGAGGCGAGCCGCTCGTCGCCCATGAGCTCCAGGATCCGGGGCAGCCGCTCGGGCAGGTCGACGTAGAACCCGGCCTTCAGGACGTCCGCGTCGCCGACCTGCTCCAGGATCCGCCCGAGCACCTGGTCCCGCATGTGGCCGACGAAGCGGCCCATGGTGAGGTGGTCGCGGTTCTCGGCGAGGACGACGGCGATCCGTACGACGAGCCCTTCGTCGAGCCGGTCCACGATCGCGGCGATCTTCCGCGGGTCCAGGTGGGCGCAGGCCTCGGCCGTGAACGAGACGGGCAGCTTGTCGATGATGTCGGCGGCCCGGCCGGCCTCCAGCCGCCCGGCGACGGCGGCCGCCAGGCGGGGGCCGAGCGCCTTCTGCGAGATGGCGGCGGCGACTGCGGCGGGCACCAGCCGGGTGGCGGCGGCGATCCGGTCGAGCATCTCGGGGGCGCCGTCGAACAGCGCGGCGGTGGCCCGCTCCCGGAAGGCCCGTACGTCCTCGTTCGGGAGGCCCGCCAGGAATCCGAGGTCGTCGGCATCGAGTCCCAGCAGCCGGGCGGCCTTCTCCACCTCGGCGCGGCGCGCGGCGCTCACCGGAACAGCACCTTGCGTACGGCGCCGCGCGCGAGGGCGGGCACCAGCTTGAGAGCCTCCTCGGCGGCTTCGTTCAGGCCGTCGGCCTGCCGTGCGCGCTCGGCGCGCAGCGCGTCGGCGAGCCGTGCCACGTCCTGCGGCGTGAGCGCCCCGAAGGACCCGGGCAGCTCACCCGCCCCCAACTCCGCTCGCAACCGGGCCAGTTCTTCCGTACTCACGGGCGACCTCCCACAGGTGACGACGGCTCGCCCCGAGCGTGGACCCGATTTGACTTTTAGTCAATACTCGCGGGTAGGGTCATGGTGGACTCCCTGCGCATCCACCTGCCGCGCCGGACGGGACTCACCCCGTCCGCGTACCGGGCCACCGCCCGGGCGGGCGCGCGGCAGCCGTAGAGTCGGGGAAGCGGCCGAAGCCAGTTGCGTTGGCTTCGGCCGCCCCTTCCCGTCACCCGGCCGTCAGGCCGTCAGGCCGCCCGGCGGCGCAGCGACCGGGCGCAGAACCAGGACAGCAGCCCGGAGAGCGCCAGGAAGATCCCGGTCTCGACCCACTGGAAGGTCCAGTAGCGGTCGGCGGGCTGATAGGCGACCTCCGTGTGGAGGTCGGAGGTGGCGAAGCACTTGAAGGGGTCCGCATCGCGGTCCGCGCAGCCGCGGGCACCTCGGACCTCCCGGCCGGACCCGTCGAGCACCGGGCCGGGGTCGGACACGACCCACGCACCCGGCCGGAGGACCCCGACCTCCAGGCGGGCGTCGTCGCCGTAGCCCATCAGCTGGACGTGGTTCACGTTCCAGCCGTCCGCCGGCGCCCCGGATTCCCCGTCGCTGGTGGTCGGCGCCAGGACGAGGGAGCTGAGCACGACATCGGCACGCTCCGGCGTCACGAAGTGCGGGCGGATCGCGAAGGGCACGAGGGTCTGGACCGCGACGAACGCGACGAGGGTCACCGCCATGGCGGGCACGGTACGCCGGACCAGGAGCCCGGCACAGGCGCCGAGGGAGAAGGCGAACGCCGCGTAGCCGAGGGGGACGATCGCGCGGCCGCTGAACATGAGGGCGGTGAACCGGTCCAGGTTCACCTCGTCGATGGGGCTCGCCCACCAGGTCACCAGGAGGCTGAGCACCCCCGTGACGGCGACGGCGATCAGGCCGACGGCCCCGAGTTTGACCAGGAGCCAGTGGCTGCGGGTGATGCTCTGGTTCCAGACGAGCCGGTGGGTGCCGGTCTCCAGTTCGCGGGCGATCAGCGGGGCGCCCCAGAAGACGCCGATGATGCCGGGCGCCGCGAGCAGGGCGCTGGTGACGTAGTAGTTCAGGGTCTGGTATTCGGCGACCAGCGCGTTCTTGGCCCGCCCGCAGTCGCCCCGGCAGGCGCCGACGGTGCTGTCGTAGAGATCGCGCATCTGGAGGCCGGTGATCACGAGGAATATCGCGAAGGCGGCGAGGACGGCGAGGGCCGCGAGCGTCTGGACGCGGTACTGGCGCCAGGTAAGCCAGATCATCGCTGGTTCTCCAGGGTCATGTAGGTGAGGACCAGGTCTTCCAGGCCGATCGGGTCCAGGACCCAGGAGGGATCCTGGACCGGCTTCTCGGCCCGCACGATGAAGGTGCTCTGCCGCTGGGTGTGGGTCTCCTGGATGACCCGCATGCCGTCGGGCAGCGTGCCGGAGTCGCGGCGGGCGGTGGTGAGCCGGAAGTGCGTGGCGATCAGGTCGTCGACGTCGCCCGCCAGCTGGACGCGGGAGGCGACGAGGGACACCAGGTGGTCGCAGACCCGTTCCAGGTCGGACACCAGGTGGGACGAGAGCACGACGGTGGTGCCGTGTTCGGCGACGTACTCCATCAGGCTCTGCAGGAACTCCCGCCGCGCCAGCGGATCGAGGGCGGCGACCGGCTCGTCGAGGAGCAGCAGTTCGGGGCGTTTGGCGACGGCGAGGGTCAGGGCGACCTGGGCGCGCTGCCCGCCGGACAGCTTTCCGGTCTTCGCGGCGGGGTCGAGCCCGAGCTGCCGGATCCGCTCCTGCGCCAGGGCGGCGTCCCATCCCGGGTTGAGCCGCGCCCCCAGCTTCAGGTGGTCGGCGATGGACAGCCCCGCGTAGGTGGGCGTGTCCTGGGCGACGAACCCGACCCTGGCGAGC
The DNA here is from genome assembly GCF_042673805.1 of Streptomyces sp. NPDC057010. Lineage (NCBI taxonomy): Bacteria > Bacillati > Actinomycetota > Actinomycetes > Kitasatosporales > Streptomycetaceae > Streptomyces > Streptomyces sp. NPDC057010. The sequence goes on from NZ_JBHUSC010000069.1 coordinate 12,727, forward strand.
TGCCCGGGCCCGGACGCGGGCCGTCCGCCGAGTACTTCGATGCTGCCGGAGGTCGGGCCGATCAGCCCGCAGGCCAGCTGCAACAGGGTGGACTTGCCGGCCCCGTTGGGCCCGACCAGGCCGATGACCCTCCCGGCCGGCAGGCTCAGGGTGCACTCGCTCAGCGCCTGTTTGCGGCCGTACCGCTTGCCCAGCGCGTGGGCTTCCAATATCGCCGTCATTTCCCCTCTTCGGTCTTCGCGTGCGTGTGCGTACTGCGATTACGGAAGGTGCTCTGGAACAGCGCCTCGATGCTCTCCTCGTCCAGTCCGGCGCTCCGCGCCTTCTCCAGCCACCGCTGCAACTCCTGCCGCAGCGGCTCGTGTTCGGACAGCGATGCGTCGTCGCGGAGCGTCCCGGAGATGAAGGTCCCGACTCCGGGCTTCTTGGCGACCAGCCCCTCGTACTCGAGCTCCCGGTACGCCTTGAGCACGGTGTTCGGGTTGATCGCCACGGAGGCGGCGACGTCCTTGACCGTGGGAAGCCGGTCCCCCTCCGACAGCAGCCCCAGCCGCAGGGCCTGACGCACCTGGTGGATGAGCTGCATGTACGGCGCGACACCGGACCGGGCATCGAGGTGAAACTCGATCACTGCCCACCTCTATTCATCTAGCTTCCTAGCACTATAGGACTATGCGCATGTGGCCGCCGTCAAGACACCCCGCCCCGAAAACGCCACAGCGCCCGCCATCCCTGGTCGGGGACATGGCGGGCGCTGTGTCGGGTTTCCGTACGCCGTTGTACGGGCCGTATGAGGGGTCCCGCCCTTCGCGGGGCGGGGGTACTGCTGGTACTACCGGTGCTGCTGTCCGTGTCAGACGGTCAGCGAGCGGTCGGTCGGCTTGACCGGGTACGGGAGGGTGCTGCTGCCGGTCAGGAAGCGGTCCACGCCGCGGGCGGCCGAGCGGCCTTCCGCGATGGCCCAGACGATCAGCGACTGGCCGCGGCCGGCGTCGCCGGCGACGAAGACGCCGTCGACGTTGGTCGCGTAGGACGCGTCGCGGGCGACGTTGCCGCGGCCGTCCAGCTCCAGGCCGAACTGGTCCACCAGGCCGTTGGCCTGGTCGGTGCCGGTGAAGCCCATCGCCAGGGTGACCAGCTGCGCGGGGAGGACGCGCTCGGTGCCCGGCTTCTGCTCCAGCTTGCCGTCCTTGAACTCCACCTCGACGAGGTGCAGCGCCTTGACGTTGCCGTCCTCGTCGCCCTCGAAGTGGGTGGTGGAGACGGAGTAGACCCGCTCGCCGCCCTCCTCGTGCGCCGAGGTGACCTTGTACAGCATCGGGAAGGTCGGCCACGGCTGGTTGGCGTTCCGGTCCTCGCCGGGCTTCGGCATGATCTCCAGCTGCGTGACCGAGGCCGCGCCCTGGCGGTGGGCGGTGCCCACGCAGTCCGCGCCGGTGTCGCCGCCGCCGATGACGACGACGTGCTTGCCCTCGGCGGTGATCGGCGGGGCCAGGAAGTCGCCCTCCTGGACCTTGTTCGCGAGGGGCAGGTACTCCATCGCGAAGTGGATGCCCTTGAGGTCGCGGCCCGGGACCGGCAGGTCGCGGGAGACGGTGGCGCCCGCCGCGATGACGACCGCGTCGAACCGCTTGCGCAGGTCGGTGGCGGTGATGTCGCGGCCGACCTCGATGCCCGTACGGAACTTGGTGCCCTCCGCGCGCATCTGCTCGATGCGGCGGTTGATGTGCACCTTCTCCATCTTGAACTCGGGGATGCCGTAGCGCAGCAGGCCGCCGACGCGGTCGGCGCGCTCGTACACGACCACGGTGTGGCCGGCCCGGGTCAGCTGCTGGGCCGCGGCGAGACCCGCCGGGCCGGAGCCGATGACGGCGGCCGTCTTGCCGGACAGGCGCTCGGGCGCCTGCGGGGTGACGTCACCGTTGTCCCACGCCTTGTCGATGATCGAGACTTCGACGTTCTTGATCGTGACGGCGGGCTGGTTGATGCCGAGGACGCACGCCGACTCGCACGGAGCGGGGCACAGGCGGCCCGTGAACTCCGGGAAGTTGTTCGTGGCGTGGAGGCGCTCGGAAGCCGCCGTCCAGTCCTCGCGGTACGCGTAGTCGTTCCACTCCGGGATCAGGTTCCCGAGCGGGCACCCGTTGTGACAGAACGGGATGCCGCAGTCCATGCAGCGGCCGGCCTGCTTGCTGATGATCGGGAGCAGCGAGCCCGGAACGTAGACCTCGTTCCAGTCCTTGAGGCGCTCGGCCACGGGACGGGAGCAGGCGGTCTCGCGCGGGGTGGTGAGGAAGCCCTTCGGGTCAGCCATTGGTCGCCGCCTCCATCATCTTCTCGGTGGTCTCGGACTCCGAGAGTCCGGCCAGCTCAGCGGCGTCCTTGGCGGCGAGCACTGCCTTGTACGTGGTCGGGATGATCTTGCTGAAGCGGTCCACCGCGACGGACCAGTCAGCCAGGAGCTTCGCGGCCACGGTCGAGCCGGTCTCCTCCTCGTGGCGGCGCACCACATCGTGCAGCCACTGCTTGTCGGCGTCGGAGAGGTCGGTCTCGATGGCCTCAACGTTGCCGACGTTGACGTTGTTCCGGTCGAGGTCGATGACGTACGCGACGCCGCCCGACATGCCGGCCGCGAAGTTGCGGCCCGTCTCGCCCAGGACGACCGCCTGGCCGCCGGTCATGTACTCGCAGCCGTGGTCGCCCACGCCCTCCGAGACGACCAGGGCGCCGGAGTTGCGGACGCAGAAGCGCTCGCCGGTGCGGCCGCGCAGGAACATCTCGCCGCCGGTGGCGCCGTAGCCGATGGTGTTGCCGGCGATGGTGGAGTACTCGGCGAGGTGGTCGGCGCCCCGGTCGGGACGGACGATCACGCGGCCGCCCGACAGGCCCTTGCCGACGTAGTCGTTGGCGTCGCCCTCCAGGCGGAGGGTGATGCCCTTGGGCACGAAGGCGCCGAAGGACTGGCCGGCGCTGCCGGTGAAGGTCAGGTCGATGGTGTTGTCGGGCAGGCCCGCGCCACCGAACTTCTTGGTGACCTGGTGGCCGAGCATGGTGCCGACGGTCCGGTTGATGTTGCGGATCGCGACCTGGGCGCGGACCGGCAGGGCCGCCTCCGCGGTGTCGGCGTTCAGCGCGTCGGCCGCGAGCTCGATCAGCTCGTTGTCGAGGGCCTTCTCCAGACCGTGGTCCTGCTCGATCAGGGCGTGGCGGACCGCGCCCTCGGGCAGCTCGGGCACGTAGAAGAGGGGCTCGAGGTCGAGGCCCTGGGCCTTCCAGTGCGTGACGGCCTTCGTCGTGTCGAGGAGCTCGGCGTGGCCGACGGCCTCCTCGATCGTGCGGAAGCCCAGCTCGGCGAGGAGCTCGCGCACCTCCTCCGCGATGAACTCGAAGAAGTTGACGACGAACTCCGGCTTGCCGGAGAAGCGGTCGCGCAGGACCGGGTTCTGCGTGGCGATGCCGACCGGGCAGGTGTCCAGGTGGCAGACGCGCATCATGACGCAGCCGGAGACGACGAGCGGCGCGGTCGCGAAACCGAACTCCTCGGCGCCGAGCAGCGCGGCGATGATGACGTCGCGGCCGGTCTTGAGCTGGCCGTCCGTCTGGACGACGATCCGGTCGCGCAGCCCGTTGAGCAGCAGGGTCTGCTGGGTCTCGGCGAGGCCGAGCTCCCAGGGACCGCCCGCGTGCTTCAGCGAGGTGAGCGGGGAGGCGCCCGTTCCGCCGTCGTGGCCGGAGATCAGGACGACGTCCGCGTGGGCCTTGGAGACACCCGCGGCGACCGTACCCACGCCGACCTCGGAGACGAGCTTCACGTGGATGCGCGCGACCGGGTTGGCGTTCTTGAGGTCGTGGATCAGCTGAGCCAGGTCCTCGATGGAGTAGATGTCGTGGTGCGGCGGCGGGGAGATCAGGCCGACGCCGGGCGTCGAGTGACGCGTCTTGGCGACCCACGGGTAGACCTTGTGGCCGGGCAGCTGGCCGCCCTCGCCGGGCTTGGCGCCCTGCGCCATCTTGATCTGGATGTCGTCCGCGTTGACCAGGTACTCGGAGGTGACGCCGAAGCGGCCGGAGGCGACCTGCTTGATCGACGAACGCCGCGCCGGGTCGTACAGGCGCTCCGGGTCCTCGCCGCCCTCACCGGTGTTGGACTTGCCGCCCAGCTGGTTCATGGCGATGGCGAGGGTCTCGTGCGCCTCCTTGGAGATGGAGCCGTACGACATGGCGCCGGTGGAGAAGCGCTTGACGATCTCGGAGACCGGCTCGACCTCGTCGATGGAGATCGAAGGGCGGTCGGACTTGAAGCCGAACAGGCCGCGGAGCGTCATCAGGCGCTCGGACTGCTCGTTCACGCGGTCCGTGTACTGCCGGAAGATGTCGTACCGGCGGTTGCGGGTGGCGTGCTGGAGGCGGAAGACCGTCTCCGGGTCGAACAGGTGCGGCTCGCCCTCGCGGCGCCACTGGTACTCGCCGCCGATCTCCAGCGCGCGGTGCGAGGCGGAGATGCCGGAGGCCGGGTACGCCTTGGCGTGGCGGGCGGCCACCTCCTTGGCGACGACGTCCAGGCCGGCGCCGCCGATCTTGGTGGCGGTGCCGCCGAAGTAGGTGTCGACGAACTCCTGGTTCAGGCCGACGGCCTCGAAGACCTGGGCGCCGCGGTAGGAGGCGACCGTCGAGATGCCCATCTTGGACATGACCTTCAGGACGCCCTTGCCGAGGGCGTAGATCAGGTTCTTGATGGCCTTCTCGGGCTCGATGCCCTCGATGAACGTACCGGCGCGCAGCAGGTCCTCGACGGACTCCATGGCGAGGTACGGGTTGACCGCGGCGGCGCCGTAGCCGATGAGCAGCGCGACGTGGTGGACCTCGCGGACGTCACCGGCCTCGACCAGCAGGCCCACCTGGGTGCGCTGCTTGGTGGCGATGAGGTGGTGGTGCACGGCGGAGGTGAGCAGCAGCGACGGGATCGGCGCGTGCTCGGCGTCCGAGTGGCGGTCCGAGAGGACGATCAGGCGGGCGCCGGCCTCGATGGCCGCGTCGGCCTCGGCGCGGATCTCGGCGATCCGGTCGGCCAGCGCGTCGGCGCCGCCCGAGACCCGGTAGAGGCCCGAGAGGGTGGCGGCCTTCATGCCGGGCATGTCGCCGTCGGCGTTGACGTGGATGAGCTTGGCCAGCTCGTCGTTGTCGATCACCGGGAAGGGCAGGGTGACGCTGCGGCAGGACGCGGCGGTCGGCGCCAGGAGGTTGCCCTCCGGGCCCACCGAGGACAGCAGCGAGGTGACGAGCTCCTCGCGGATGGCGTCCAGCGGCGGGTTGGTGACCTGCGCGAAGAGCTGCGTGAAGTAGTCGAAGAGCAGCCGGGGGCGCTCGGACAGGGCGGCGATCGGGGAGTCCGTGCCCATGGAGCCGAGCGGCTCGCCGCCGGTGCGGGCCATCGGCGCGAGGATGACGCGGAGCTCTTCCTCGGTGTAGCCGAAGGTCTGCTGGCGGCGGGTGACCGAGGCGTGGGTGTGCACGATGTGCTCGCGCTCGGGCAGGTCCGACAGCTCGATCTCGCCGGTCTCCAGCCATTCGGCGTACGGAGCGGCGGCGGCGAGCTCGTTCTTGATCTCGTCGTCCTCGATGATCCGCTTCTGGGCGGTGTCGACGAGGAACATCTTGCCGGGCTGGAGGCGGCCCTTGCGGACGACCTTGGCCGGGTCGATGTCGAGCACGCCGACCTCGGAGCCGAGGACGACGAGGCCGTCGTCGGTGACCCAGTAGCGGCCGGGGCGCAGACCGTTGCGGTCGAGGACCGCGCCGACCTGGGTGCCGTCGGTGAAGGTGACGCAGGCCGGGCCGTCCCAGGGCTCCATCATCGTGGAGTGGTACTGGTAGAACGCGCGGCGGGCCGGGTCCATGGAGGTGTGGTTCTCCCACGCCTCCGGGATCATCATCAGCACGCTGTGCGGGAGCGACCGGCCGCCGAGGTGGAGCAGCTCCAGGACCTCGTCGAAGGAGGCCGAGTCGGAGGCGTCGGGGGTGCAGATCGGGAAGATGCGGTCCAGCGCGCCGTCGCCGAAGACGTCGGACGCCAGCTGGGACTCGCGGGCCTTCATCCAGTTGCGGTTGCCCTTGACCGTGTTGATCTCGCCGTTGTGCGCGACGAAGCGGTACGGGTGGGCGAGCGGCCAGGACGGGAAGGTGTTCGTCGAGAACCGCGAGTGGACCAGGGCGAGCGTCGAGGCGAAGCGGCGGTCGGAGAGGTCCGGGAAGAAGGGCTCCAGCTGGCCGGTGGTCAGCATGCCCTTGTAGACGATGGTGCGGGCGGAGAGCGACGGGAAGTACACGCCGGCCTCGCGCTCGGCGCGCTTGCGCAGGACGAAGGCCTTGCGGTCCAGCTCGATGCCGGTCGTCCCGTTGGAAACGAACAGCTGGGAGAAGGCCGGCATGGTGGCGCGGGCGCCGTTGCCGAGCAGGTCCGGCGTGACCGGAACCTCGCGCCAGCCCAGGACCGTCAGGTTCTCCTCGGCGGCGATGGCCTCGATCTGCTCCACGGCGACGGCCTGTGCGGAGCCGTCGGCGGGGAGAAAGGCGATGCCGACGGCGTACGCGCCGGCCTCGGGGAGCTCGAAGCCGGCCACCTCGCGCAGGAACGCGTCCGGCACCTGGGAGAGGATTCCGGCGCCGTCGCCGGAGTCCGGCTCGGAGCCGGTGGCGCCGCGGTGCTCGAGGTTCCGCAGTACGGTCAGGGCCTGCTCAACGAGGGTGTGGGTCGCCTCGCCGGTGAGGTTCGCCACGAAACCGACGCCGCAGGCGTCCTTCTCGTTGCGCGGGTCGTACATGCCCTGCTGGGCGGGGCGACCGTCCATGGGCGACCAGGCCGTGCTGCTGGGGCCGGTCGCGGAGTGCGTGGATGCGGAACGCATCGGCTCTCCCGTCGTCGTCGTGGCATATGTGCATAGCCGAGGGACGACGTTGGCCCTCTGCGAAATTTCGTGCAGGTTACATGATGACGGCAATCCCGAGAACCGGATATTGCATTCCAGCATGCGGACACTGCACGAGGCAGAAAAGAGGGGACCTTCGGGGACGTCTCAGAAAGCTTCACGGGGACGAAGGTCCCGGCGCGGGGCGGGCATCATTGCCCGGGCGCCCTGGTCTGATGCCCGGCGGACACGGGATCGAAACCGCCAGGTAACGGACTACTTATGTTGTGCTCTGCATAGTGTCTCACTCCATGCCCGGTCAGCCTACGGCTCCGCCGATCCAGGTTCCCAGGATGTACGTCACACCGGCGGCCGCGCCACCCAGCACCAGCTGGCGCAGGCCGCTGTACCACCAGGACCGGGCGGTGACCCGGGAGACGACCGCGCCGCAGGCGAAGAGCCCCACCAGCGCCAGCAGCACCGCCGGCCACAGGGACGTGGCGCCGAGCAGGTACGGCAGTACGGGCAGCAGCGCGCCCAGCGCGAACGAGCCGAAGGACGAGACGGCGGCGACGAGCGGCGAGGGCAGGTCGTCGGGGTCGATCCCGAGCTCCTCGCGGGCGTGGATCTCCAGGGCCTGCTCCGGGTCGCGGGACAGCTGCATGGCGACCTCGCGGGCGAGCGCCGGCTCGACGCCGCGCGAGACGTAGAGCTCGGCCAGCTCCTCCATCTCGTCGACGGGGTGCTTGCGCAGCTGCTGCCGCTCTATGTCCAGTTCGGCGAGGACCAGCTCGCGCTGCGAGGCGACGGAGGTGTACTCGCCGGCCGCCATCGAGAAGGCGCCGGCGGCGAGGCCCGCGAGCCCGGTGATCACGATGGTGTGCGGGGCGACGGCGCCGCCGGCCACACCGGTCATGAGGGCGAGGTTGGAGACGAGTCCGTCCATGGCACCGAAGACGGCCGGGCGCAGCCATCCGCCGTTGACGTCGCGGTGGGTGTGGTTGTCCCGGTGCGCGGTGTGCAGCGGTGCTTCGATGTCGATGATGGACATACGGATATCTCCCCATTTGTGCGAACGGGCGCCGCGAGACGCCCCGCTCCCCCTGAACACCTCGAAACTACGCACGATTTCCGTTGCCCGCCAGCAAGGTAGGCCGTACTTACCTGCGGTTTTACGGGTCGGCGACCGGGTGACGGCAGCGTTCGCGGGGTGTTTCGCGACGAGCGACAAACCACATGCCATGGCACAAATCCCCCAAGGGCTCAAGATGAGTCCCACCAAGTGGAGAGGCGCGCCATGGAGCAGATTGCATGCAATCCGCAGGTCCTCCTGGAACGGGCCAGGGGCGCTCTTCTGGGCCTCGCGGTGGGTGACGCGCTGGGCGCCCCCGCCGAGAACATGAAGCCGTCGGAGATCCGCGCGAAGTGGGGCCGCATCGAGGGCTTCGTCTCGGAGGACCCGGCGGGCACGGACGACACGGAGTACGCGATCTTCTCGGGACTGCTGCTCGCCCGCCACGGCTCGGCACTCACCGTCGCGCACGTGGAGCGGGCCTGGCACCACTGGATCGCGGACCTCGACGAGGGCCCGTTCCGCGGGGCGGGCTTCAGCGAGCGCGGCACCCTGGAGAACCTCCGCCGCGGCCTCGCAGCCCCCATCTCGGCGCAGCACCGCCACGCCTGGTCGGACGGCCTCGCGATGCGGGCGGCCCCCTTCGGGGTGTTCGCGGCGGGCCGCCCGGCGGAAGCGGCCCGGCTGGTCGCCATCGACGGCTGCGTCAGCCACGACGGCGAGGGCATCTACGGCGGCCAGGCGGTGGCGGCCGGCGTCGCCGCGGCCATGGCCGGCGGCAGCCCCGCGTCGGTGATCTCGGCCGCCCTGTCGGTCATCCCCTCCGACTCCTGGACCGCCCGTTCCCTGCGCCGAGCCGTCACCGCCGCCCCGCGCGGGGAGCGGGCGGTGCGCTCGGCGGTGGTCATCGGCGGCTACCCGTGGACGGACCTCGCGCCCGAGGCGGTCGGTCTGGCCTTCGGCGCCTTCGCGGCGTGCCGGGGCGACTTCCCCACCTCGGTGCTGACCGCGGTGAACATGGGCCGCGACGCCGACACCACGGCGGCCGTGGCAGGCGCCCTCTCGGGAGCCCTCTCGGGAGCGGCCGCCATCCCCCTCCCCTGGTCCTCGGCCATCGGCCCGGTCCGCGGCAGCTGCCTCCCCTCGATGCGGGGCTACCACGTCCTGGACATCGCGGACCTCCTCACCCCGGAATACGAGGCCCCCCGATGACCCCCGCGGATCCCGCCGCACCCCCCGCCCCCGGCCCGCTCCAGCCCCCGGCCGCCGCGCCGCTCGGCGCCGCGCACGCGGAGCCCTCCACGCTCCGGGCCCCTACGGCGACCGTGTCCGGGACCGGCGTCTTCACCGGGGTGGGCGCGACGGCCCGTACGGCCACGGGAACCGGGAGCATCCGGATCGGCGCGGCCGCCGCCGGCGTCGGGGGCAGCCCGGCCGCCCTCGCGGCCCCGGCCCTCCCCGGTGGCGCAGGAGGGCGGCGGATCGAGGGGCTGCTGCTCGGGCTCGCCGCGGGCGACGCGGCCGGGTGGCCCGCCGCCCGCCACCGCGCGAGCCGCATGCCCGAGTGGACCCGCCGCCTCACCCGCGAGCTCGACACCTTCGCCGAGCAGAACGCCACCACCACCCTCCCCGTCCCCATCGCCCTCAACCAGCCGCCCGAACCGCTGCGCCTCGGCCCCAGTGACGACGCCGAGTGGGCGGCCTTCGCAGCCGAGTCCGTCCTCACCGCCGCCGGGGTCCTGCTCAGCGACCTCTCCCGCTCCCGCCGCATGCGCGCCGCCATCGATCTCGCCTGGAACGCGCTCGCCTCCGAGATCGCCGCCGCGGCTGAGCGCGCGCCCGAGGTGGAGTCCGCCGTCCTGCCCCTGCGCGCCCGCATCTCCGTCCGCGCCGGCCTCGGCAACCTGGCCGCCGGCCTGCGCCCGCCCGCCACCGGCCACGACAACCCGCACTACTTCGACGACGCCGCCTGCGTCCGCGCCTGCCTCCTCGCCGTCGTCCACCCCGGCGACCCGCACGCGGCGGCGGACCTCGCCGAGTTCGACGCCCGCTACACCCAGGACGGCGACGGCGTCCACGGCGCGCGCGCCATGGCCGCCGCCATCGCCACCGCCCTCGCCGCCCCCGACACGGACACCGCCGTGGACGCCGCCGTCGACGCCGCCCTGGACCAGCTCCCCGAGGCCACCGAGATCGGCCGCAACGCCCGCCACGCCGTCAGGCTCGCCCGTTCCCACCCCGAGGGCGGCGGCGCCTTCGCCATCGTCCCCACCCTCGAACACGAGATCGTGGACCACGTCTACAGCTACGGGATCGCCGCCGCCGAGACCGTCCCCGTGGCCCTCGCCCTCGCGACCGCCGCCCGCGGCCGGGTGACCGAGGCCGTGCCCGCCGCCGCCTGCCTGTCGCGCGTCGCGGACTCCGCCCCCGCCCTCGCCGGCGCGCTCACCGGCGCCCTCGGCGGCGGCGACTCGATCCCCGCCGCCTGGCGCGAGGCCTGCCGCACCCTCTCCGGCTGCGCCCTCCCCCGCCTCGCCGGGACCGATCTCGTCGAGCTCGCCACGCTCCTCGCTCGCACGGAACTCACCTCACCCAAGGGATGATTCGGACATGACGTTCACGCTCACGTTGGAGGACCGGGCCTGCGGCGCCCTCGTCGGAGCCGCCGTCGGCGACGCGCTCGGCGGCCCGGTCGAGGGCTGGACCCCGGACCAGATCGTGGAGCGGCACGGCGGCCGCGTACACGGCATCGTCGGCCCCTGGCACGAGGACTGGCGCACCGCCCGCCCCATCGCCCCGTACCACAAGGGCGACGGGCACGTCACGGACGACACCCTCATGACGCACGCGCTGGTACGGGTCTACGAGGCCGTACGGGACCATCTCGACGCCTACGCCGTCGCCGACCACCTGGTCCCCGACCTGATGACGAACCCGCGCTGGATCCCGGAACTCGAGGCCGAGGCGCTCCCCTTGCAGCGGATCTTCCTCGCCGAGAAGTGGATCGTGACCCGCCTCCACTACGCGCACGCGGACCCGCGCGAGGCGGGCAGCGGCAACATCGTCAACTGCGGTGCGGCGATGTACATGGCGCCGGTCGGGATCGTCAACGCGGGCAATCCGGCGGGCGCGTACGCGGAGGCGCTGGACGTCGCCGGCGCGCACCAGTCCTCCTACGGGCGGGAGGCCGCGGGCGTGTTCGCGGCGGCGGTCGCGGCGGCGTGCGTGCCGGGTGCGACGGCCGCCTCGGTGGTGGACACGGCCCTGTCCCTGGCCAAGGACGGCACCCGCGCGGCCATCGCCGCGGTACGCGAAGCAGCCGCCCGCCACCGGGACTTCGAGTCGGCCCTCGTCCCGCTGCGGGCCGCGGTGGCCCCGTACGACTCGGTCGGCCCGGACTACCGCGCCCCTTCGCTGGGCGCCCGCCGCCCCTCGCGCCTGCACTCCATCGAGGAACTCCCGATCGCCCTCGGCATGCTGCTGATCGCGGACGGCTCCTACGAGACCTCCGTGCTCGGTGCCGTCAACTACGGCCGGGACTGCGACTCCATCGCCACCATGGCGGGCGCGATCGCCGGAGCCCTGGGCGGCGAAGCGGCGGTCCCGCCCGCCTGGGCGAAGCAGGTCGCCGAGGCCAGCCGCCTGGACCTGCACGCCCCGGCCGCCGCGCTGGCCGCGGTGGCCCGCGAGGTCTTCGCCCTCGACCTCTCCCGCCGCCGCACCCACGAGACCGCCTTCACCGCCCTCGCGGACCCCCGATGACCCCGCCGCAGCCCCGGCCGGGGCCACCTCCCCCGTCGGCGGCCCCGCCGTCGCCCGGCGGCGCGGCTCTCCCGGCCCCGGAGCCCTCGGCCCGCACGCGTCCGGCCGCCGCGACAACGGGGTCCCCCGCCCGGTCCGCCGGTTCCCGGCCGGAGAACCCGGTCCCGGCCCGGGGCGACCGGGTGCGGGTCACCTGGGTGCAGCCCGAGGACCTGATCGGGCACGAGCTGCGGCAGGCGGTCGAGGAGGGCCGGGACGCGGAGGCCGTCCGGCGGGCCTGGCTGGCGGCGGGCGGCCACCCGGCCCCGGAACGGGCCGGCGCCTCCCCCACCCCGGCCTCCCCGGAACTCCGCACCCTCGCGACCCGCCTCCTGGACGACCTGGCCCTGCTTCCCTCCCCGTTGGCCGCCGACGAGCCGGAGTCATGGGAGTCCATCCGCGCCACCTGGCCCGAGCCGGGCCCCGGCCGGCACCCGGCCCGGCCCGCGCAGCGGGAGCCCAGCCGGCTGGAGGGCACCCGGTCCGACCCCGGCCCGGGGCCAGGCGGCACACCCCGCACCGCCGGGCCCGGGCCCGACCCCGGTCTGCCGACCCGGCTGGAGGCCGCCTGGCTGGGGCGGGCCGTCGGGTGTCTGCTCGGCAAGCCCGTCGAGAAGCTGCCGCTCCACGGGATCCGGGCGCTGGCCCGAGCCGCCGGGAACTGGCCGCTGGACGACTGGTTCACCGAGCGCGGCGTCCCGCCGGAGGTACTGGCCGCGCACCCCTGGAACCGCCGCTCGGCCTCCACCTCCCTCGCCGAGAACATCGACGGCATGCCCGAGGACGACGACCTCAACTACCCCCTCCTCGGCCTGCTCCTCCTCCAGCGGCACGGCAAACGCTTCACCACCGCCGACGTCGGCCGGCTTTGGCTCGACGAACTCCCCGCCGGCCGGACCTTCACCGCGGAACGCGTCGCCTACCGCAACCTCCTCCAAGGCCTGGAGCCCCCGCTCACCGCCACCCGCCACAACCCCTTCCGCGAGTGGATCGGCGCCCTCATCCGGGCCGACGTCCACGGCTGGACCAACCCGGGCGACCCGGCCGCCGCCGCGGCCCAGGCCCACCGCGACGCCGTCCTCACCCACACCGCCAACGGCGTGTACGCCGCGCTCTTCGTCGCCGCCGCCACCGCCGAGGCCGCCACCGGCCGGGCCGACGTCCACACCGCGCTGCGGGCCGGGCTGGCCGTAGTACCGCCCCGCTCCCGCCTCGCCGAGGCCGTCCGCTTCGGGATCGCGACGGCGGAGCGCGAGGCCGCCTTCGACCGCGTCGCGGACCGGCTGCACGCCCGCTACGGCCACCACCACTGGGTCCACGCCCTCCCCAACACCGCCCTGATCGCCGCGGCCCTCACCCACGCGGACGGGGACTTCACCGGCTCCATCTGCCGTGCGGTGTCCGGCGGTTGGGACACCGACTCCAACGGGGCCACCGCCGGCGCCCTCGCCGGTCTCCTGGCCGGCTCGCCGCAGGGCATCCCGCACCGCTGGACCGCACCCCTCAAGAACCGCCTCGCCACCACCATCCCGGGCTTCGACGGCGTCGGCTTCGACACCCTCGCCCGGCTCACCGCACAGGAGGCAGCACGCTCATGACGGCCATCGCCGTGCTCGGCAGTACGAACATGGACCTCGTCGCCTACGTCCCCAAGGCCCCCCGCCTCGGGGAGACCGTCACCGGCCGCGCCTTCCGCACGGTCCCCGGCGGCAAGGGCGCCAACCAGGCCGTCGCCGCGGCCCGCCTCGGCGGGGAGGTGGTGATGATCGGCGCGGTCGGCGCCGACGAGTTCGGCGTACGGCTGCGCTCCGCGCTCACCGCGGCCGGGGTCGAGACGGCGGCCCTGCGCACCGTGGAGGGCCCCAGCGGCACCGCCCACATCACCGTGGACGACGAGGGCGCCAACAGCATCATCGTCATCCCCGGTGCCAACGCCCGCGTCACCGGTCTGGAGGCGGGCGACGAGTCCCGGATCGCCGCCTGCGGGGCCCTGCTCCTCCAGCTCGAACTGCCCCTGGAGGCCGTCCTCGCCGGAGCCGTGGCCGCCCGTGCGCACGGTGTCCGTACGGTCCTCACCCCGGCCCCCGCGCAGCCGCTGCCGGCCGAACTCCTCGCCGCCACCGACCTGTTGGTGCCGAACGAGCACGAGGCCGCCGCCCTCACCGGGCTCACCGACCCCCGCCAGGCGGCCGAGGCCCTGCTCCAGGACGTCCCCGAGGTGGTGATCACCCTCGGCGCGGCCGGAGCCCTGTACGCGGCCCGGGGCCGGGATCCGCTGACGGTGCCCGCACCCCGGGTCCGGGCCGTGGACACCACCGCGGCCGGGGACACGTTCGTCGGCGCGCTCGCGGTGGCCCTGGGAGAGGGCCGCCCGATGCCGGCGGCGCTGCGCTGGGCCCAGGCGGCGGCCGCCCTCTCCGTCCAGCGCCCGGGCGCCCAGGACTCGATGCCGACCCGCCCCGAAACCGACGCCCTGGCCCTGGCCGGGCGGGACACGGAACCCGGACGGGCCGCCGGGCCCGGCGACCCGGGCCGTACCCCCGGTGACAGGCCCGAGGCCGCGCCGGGAGCCACCCCGTGAGGCCCTCCGTGCCGGGCACGGCGCCCCGGCCACAGGGGACCACCGGTCGGGCCGACGGGCACCGGCCCGTGGTCCAGGACGCCGCCCCGGGAAACGGCCCCTCCTCCGCCGCTGCCCCGGGCCCCGGACCCGGACCCGGCTCCGGCTCCGGCGAGGGGAAGGGGCTGCCCGCCGGCGCCCGGCCAGGGTCAGGGCCCCTGCAAGGGCTCCGCGTCCTCGACCTCGCCACGCTGTTCGCCGGGCCGTTGGCCGCCACCCTCCTCGGGGACTTCGGCGCCGAGGTGGTCAAGGTCGAGCACCCGGGGCGCCCCGACCCCTCGCGCGGGCACGGGCCCGCCAAGGACGGCGTCGGCCTGTGGTGGAAGCTGCTCGGGCGGAACAAGCGGACGATGACCCTCGATCTGTCCACCCCCGGCGGCCGGGACACCCTGCTGCGCCTCGCCGCCACCGCCGACGTGGTCATCGAGAACTTCCGCCCCGGCACCCTGGAGAAGTGGGGTCTGGGCTGGCCCGAGCTGTCCGCCGCCAACCCTCGGCTGGTGCTGGCCCGCGTCACGGCCTTCGGCCAGCACGGCCCGTACGCCCACCGCCCCGGCTTCGGCACCCTCGCCGAGGCGATGAGCGGCTTCGCCGCGATCACCGGCGAGCCGGACGGCCCGCCGACCCTGCCGCCCTTCGGACTCGCGGACTCCATCGCCGCCCTGACCACCGCCTACGCGGTGATGACCGCGCTTGCCGGCCGCGACCGCACCGGGCACGGCCAGGTCGTGGACCTGGCCATCATCGAGCCGATCCTCACCGTGCTCGGCCCCCACCCGCTCTGGTACGACCAGCTCGGCTACGTGCAGCCCCGTACCGGCAACCGCTCCACCAACAACGCCCCCCGCAACACCTACCGCAGCGCCGACGACCGCTGGCTGGCGGTGTCCACCTCCGCCCAGTCCGTCGCCGAGCGCGTCATGCGGCTGGTGGGCCGGCCCGAGCTGATCGCGGAGCCGTGGTTCGCGACGGGATCCGGGCGTGCGGCCCACGCGCACCTCCTGGACGAGGCCGTCGGCGGCTGG
The DNA here is from genome assembly GCF_042673805.1 of Streptomyces sp. NPDC057010. Classification (NCBI taxonomy): domain Bacteria; kingdom Bacillati; phylum Actinomycetota; class Actinomycetes; order Kitasatosporales; family Streptomycetaceae; genus Streptomyces; species Streptomyces sp. NPDC057010. The sequence goes on from NZ_JBHUSC010000069.1 coordinate 28,150, forward strand.
ATCGGCCGCCACAAGGCGGAGGAGGTCGTCGCCGCCTTCGAGGACGCCGAGGCCGCCGTGGCCCAGGTCTACGACGTGCGGGACGTGATGGCCGACCCCCAGTTCGCGGCCCTGGACACGGTCACCGAGGTCGAGGACCCGGAGCTCGGCCCGCTCCGGATGCAGAACATCCTCTTCCGGCTGTCCGAGACGCCCGGCGGGATCCGCTGGGCGGGCCGCCCGCACGGCGCGGACACCGACGAGGTCCTGACCGAACTCGGCCTGACCGGCGCCGAGATCACCGCCCTACGGCGGGAGGGGGCGCTGTGATCCTGACCTGGCTGTACGCACCGGGCGACCGTCCGGCGGTGGTCGCCAAGGCCATCGGCTGCGGGGCGGACGCCGTCATCGTGGACCTGGAGGACGCGGTTCCGGCCTCCCGGAAGGAGTACGCCCGCGCCGCCACCGCCGAACTGCTCGGGGACCGGCCGCCGGTACCCGTCCACGTACGCGTCAACGCGCTCGACTCGCCGTGGGGCGGCGCCGACCTCACCGCCCTCGGGGGGCTGCACGGTCTCGCCGGGCTGCGGCTGCCCAAGATCAGCGCGCCGGAGCAGGTGGTCGCCGCCGCGGACCGCACGGGCGGGGTGTGCCTGCACGCGCTGCTGGAGTCGGCGGTGGGGGTGGAGCGCGCGTACGAGATCGCCCGCGCGCACCCGGCGCTGCGCGGGCTGTCGCTCGGGGAGGCGGACCTGCGGGCCGACCTGGCGGTCAGTGCGGAGGCGGGCCTGGACTGGTGCCGGTCGCGGGTGGTGGTGGCGGCCCGGGCGGCGGGGCTGGCCCCGCCGGCCCAGTCGGTCTTCCCGGACATCCGGGACCTGGAGGCGCTGGCGGTGTCCTGCGCGCGGGGGCGCTCGCTGGGCTTCCTCGGCCGGGCGGCGATCCACCCCCGGCAGCTGCCGGTGATCGAGCGGGCCTACCTCCCCGCTCCCGCGGAGGTGGCCGCCGCGGAGGAGATCCTCACGGCGGCCCGGGCCACCCCGGGCGCCCTGGCCCTCCCGGACGGCCGCTTCGTCGACCCGGCCGTCGTCGCTGCCGCGCGCCGCACCCTTGCGCTCTCGCGCCGAGCGACCGCCTGAGCCGGACAGGGGGCCCTGCGGTCGGCTCCCCCGGGCTCCGCCCGGACCCGCGCCTCAAACGCCGGCGAGGCTGAATGTGCACCCCGGTGCGGGTCAAAAACCGGGGCTCCGCCCCGCACCCCGCGCCTCAAACGCCGGCGAGGCTGGATCTGCCCGACCTCAGCCTGCAGCGCAAGCCGGGGCCAAAACAAGCC
>NZ_JBHUSC010000070.1:0-29060 GCF_042673805.1 Streptomyces sp. NPDC057010
GGCCTGCAAGCGCGCCTTGCGCGCGGCGAGCCGCTCGTCGAACTGGGCGGCCTCGGCCTCCAGCCCGCCCATGTACACGCCCAGGTCCTCCGGCCGCCCGCCCTCCCGCTCGGCGACCTCACCCCCGCCGAGGCCGAGACCGCCCGGGCCCGCCTCGGGATCCCCGCCGACGCCCTCCGGGAGGCCGACGCCCGCCACCCCCTCACCCTGAGCCTGCTCGCCGGGGTCCGCGCCGCCGAGGTCACCGCCGGGCGCCCCGGCCGCGAGGAGGTCTTCGCGGCCCACCTCGACCTGCTCTGCCTCCGCGCGGCCGTCCGCATCGCCGCCGACGGCGCCGGGCCCGCGGGCGTGCACGGGCCCGGCGTCCGACGGCTCGCGGCACGGGTGGCCGGCCGCGTCCACGAGGCCGCCCGCCGCTGCCTGGGCCCCGGCCAGGGCGGACTGGACCGCGCCTCCTTCGAGGAGCTGTTCCCCTGGCGCACCGGCTGGGCCTCCGCCGTGCTCACCGAGCGGCTCCTGGTGCCCGCCGGCCCCGGCTACCGCTTCGCGCACGAGGAGCTCTCCGACTGGATCCAGGGCGGCCACCTCGACGTCCCGACCGCCCTCGCCTCCCTCGTCCACCGCCCCGCCGCGCCCGGCCTGCCCGTGCCCCGGCACCGGATCGGGCCCGTCCTGGAGGCCCTGCGCCGACTGCCCCCCGACCGGCTGGCCGGCGAGCTCACGGCCCTCGTCCACCGCCTCAACGCCTTCGCCGAGGACCCTGAGCAGCCCGGCCCCGACCGCGCCTGGTGGGCCGCCCGGCTGCTGCGCGAAACCCTGCTCCGCGTGCCCGACGCCCACCCCCACCTCCCCGTCCTGCACGCCCTCGCCGAGCACGTGGCCCGCTGTGGCCCGGGCGAGTTCGGCGGCTGGTTCTGGAACCGGCTCCGGCTGCCCGAACCCGACCGCCTCGAACTGCTGCGCCGCCTGCTGCCCGCCGACCCCGCCGAGGCGCCCCCCGGCGACCGCTACCTCGACGCCGCCGCCCGCCGCCTCGCCCGCGACCCGCAGCGCGCGCAGCCCCTGCTCTGCACCTGGTTCACCGACGGGCGGCGGCTGCGCGGGCGCCCCGGAGCCACCGTCGCCACCGCCGCCCAGGCCCTCCTGCACACCCACCGCCACCTCGCCCTGGACGACCTCACCGAGGCCCTCGTGAGCGCCGCCCACCCGCGCGCCGACGAGCTCCTCGCCGTCCTCGCCGAGGAGGAGCCCTCCGCCCTGTGCCGGGCCGTGGACCGCTGGGCCCACGACCAGCGGCCCGGGCGGCGGGTCGCGGCCGCCGCCTACGGGCTCGCCACCGCCCCGCACGTGCGCACCCCCGCCGACCGCGAGCTGCTGCGCTACGCCGCGCAGGCGCTGCTCGCCCGCCCCGCCGACGCCACCCTGCACGGCAGCGCCCTCGCGATGCTGCTCCGCGACCCGCAGGTGCGCGGCCGCTACCTGCCCGACGCCCTCGCCTGCTTCCGCGACCCCGAACACGGCTCCCGGCTGCCCGCCGACGCGCTGGTCGCGGCTCTGCCCGTACTGCCCGACCCCGACGCGGTCTTCGCCGCCCTGCGGGAGCGGGCCGACGGGGAGGTCGTGCGGGCCCTGGCCGCGCTGACCACCCCCGGACTGGCCCGCCGCGCGGCCGACCTCGTACGGGAGCACCTGGTGAACCGTCCCGAGGACGCACCGCACGCCGCCGCCTTCGTCGCCCGGCGCCTGGAGCAGGGCCCGGCCGCCGCGCCCGTGCTGCGCCCGCTGGTCCTGGACCTGCTGCGGTCCGCCCCGGCGGCGGTGCGGGCCGCGCTGGCCGACGTACTGGGCGCACCCGGCGGGGAGCCCTCGTACGCGCTGCGGGCCGAGCTGGCCGACGTACTGCTGCGGGAGGAGACGGATCCCCTGGTGCTCGCGGCCTTCCACCGGGCCGGCTCGGCCGGGGCCGCCGGGCTCCGGCTGGACGGCACGGCGGATGTGACGTGACGTCGATGCCGATGCGGGGCCGCGGGCACCGGCATGGCAGTCTTAGACCTGTAATCGGCAATCAGTACAAGGCCTACACGGGTTCGGGCGAGGAGCGGTCACAGTGCAGCGCTGGCGTGGCTTGGAGGACATCCCCCAGGACTGGGGACGCAGCGTCGTCACCATCGGCTCCTACGACGGCGTGCACCGGGGCCATCAGCTGATCATCGGAAGGGCCGTGGCGAAGGCGCGCGCACTCGGCGTCCCCTCCGTCGTCGTCACCTTCGACCCGCACCCGAGCGAGGTCGTCCGCCCCGGCAGCCACCCGCCGATCCTGGCCCCGTACGACCGCCGCGCCGAGCTGATGACCGGGCTGGGCGTCGACGCGCTGCTGATCCTGCCGTTCACGGCGGAGTTCTCGCAGCTGTCCCCGGCCGACTTCATCGTCAAGGTGCTCGTGGACAAGCTGCACGCGAAGGCCGTCATCGAGGGCCCGAACTTCCGCTTCGGCCACCGGGCCGCCGGGAACGTCGACTTCCTGCGCGAACTGGGCTCCACCTACGACTACGAGGTCGAGGTCGTGGACCTGGTCGAGCGGGGCGAGGCGGGCGGCGGAGTGCCGTTCTCCTCGACGCTGGCGCGCAGGCTGGTGGCCGAGGGCGACATGGACGGCGCGGCCGAGATCCTGGGGCGGCCGCACCGGGTCGAGGGCGTGGTGGTGCGCGGTGCGCAACGCGGGCGGGAGCTCGGCTACCCCACGGCGAACGTCGAGACGCAGCCGCACACCGCGATCCCGGCGGACGGGGTGTACGCGGGCTGGCTGACGGCCGGCGGCGAGCGGATGCCCGCCGCGATCTCGGTGGGGACGAACGTGCAGTTCGACGCCACCGAGCGGACCGTGGAGGCGTACGCGATCGACCGGATCGGGCTGGACCTGTACGGCATGCACGTGGCCGTCGACTTCCTCGCCTACGTGCGGGGGATGGCGAAGTTCGAGTCGCTGGACGGGCTGCTGGAGGCGATCGCGGACGACGTGAAGCGGGCGCGGATCCTGACGGACGCCTACGACATGCACCGCTGACGCGCGACGAGCGAGGGCCCGTACCGCCCGGGGATCCGGGGTGGTACGGGCCCTTCTCGTTGCCCTTGGCCTTACGTGGCGCCCGGTCAGCCGAGGCGCGGGTCGCGCGGGGGCTGCTGGGGCTGCTGCAGCGCCTGGGGCTGCTGCGGCTGTTGGGGCTGCTGCCAGGGCTGGCCGGGCTGCGGGTAGGGCTGACCGTAGGGCTGCTGCGGGGGCTGCGGCTGCTGGTGCGGCTGTGGCTGGTACTGGGGCTGGCCCTGCTGCCCGTACGGCTGCTGGTGCGGCTGGTGCTGCTGAGGCTGCTGTGGTGCTCCCCAGTGGCCCTGAGCGGCCTGCTGCTGGGCCCGTACGAAGTCCTCGGCCACCAGGGCGGAGAGGTTGAAGTACGCCTCGCGCGTCTTGGGACGCATCATGTCGAGGTCCACCTCCGCGCCCGCCGCGAGGTGCTCGTCGAACGGCACCACGACGACCCCGCGGCAGCGGGTCTCGAAGTGCTGCACGATGTCCTCGATCTTGATCATCTTGCTGGTCTCGCGGACCCCCGAGATGACGGTGAGGGAGCGGGAGACGAGGTCCGCGTAGCCGTGGGCGGAGAGCCAGTCGAGGGTGGTGCTGGCGCTGCTGGCGCCGTCCACGGACGGGGTCGAGATGATGATCAGCTGGTCGGCCAGGTCGAGGACGCCGCGCATGGCGGAGTAGAGGAGGCCCGTGCCCGAGTCGGTGAGGATGATCGGGTACTGGCGGCCCAGCACGTCGATGACGCGGCGGTAGTCCTCGTCGTTGAAGGTCGTCGAGACGGCCGGGTCCACGTCGTTGGCGATGATCTCCAGACCGGAGGGCGCCTGCGAGGTGAACCGGCGGATGTCCATGTACGAGTTCAGGTACGGGATCGCCTGGACCAGGTCCCGGATCGTGGCACCGGTCTCGCGGCGGACGCGGCGGCCGAGGGTGCCGGCGTCGGGGTTCGCGTCGATCGCCAGGATCTTGTCCTGGCGCTCCGTGGCGAGGGTGGCGCCGAGGGCGGTGGTGGTCGTGGTCTTGCCGACGCCGCCCTTGAGGCTGATGACGGCGATGCGGTAGCAGGACATGACCGGGGTGCGGATCAGCTCCAGCTTGCGCTGGCGCTCCGCTTCGGCCGCCTTGCCGCCGAAGCGGAAGAGGCCGCCGCCGGCGTTGTTGTTGTTCTTGGGCTTCTGCTTGTTGCGCAGCAGGCGGTCCGAGGACAGCTCGACGGCGGCCGTGTAGCCGAGCGGCGCCCCGCCGGCGGTCTGGCCGGCCGAGTAGCGGGGGTCGTGCGGCTGGGGCGGCTGCTGCTGGTACTGGGGGTGCGGCTGCGGCTGTGGCTGGTGCTGCTGGGCTCCTACGGGCCACTGCCCGGCGGAGCGCGGGTCGTGCTGCGGGGGCTGCGGCTGAGCCGGGGCGGGAGCCGGCGGCTGGAAGGCGTACGGGTCCTGGGACGCGAACGCGGGCGGCAGCGGCGGCAGTTCGCCGGCGGGTCCCCCGAACGGGGCCTCCGCGCCGGCGGGCGGTACCTCCGTGGGGCTGACCTCGGCGGGCGGCAGCACGGCGATCCCCTCGGCGGGGGTGTCGTGCGGCCCGCTCACCGGCCCGGGGCCCGGAACCGGGAGCGGGACGGGAACCAGCGCCGGAGCCGCGTCCTCGACGGAAGCGGGCAGCTCGGCCCGCGCCGGCACCCCTTCCAGCGCCGGGGGCTGGAACGCAGGCCCGGCATCGACCGGACCGGCCGGAGCCACTTCGGCGGGCGCGTCGGCCGGCCCCTGGGCCTGGTACGGGAGCCCCGTGGCGGGGGCCGGTACCCCGAAAGGCGCCGGCGCGTCGACCGGTGCCGGTGCCGGTGCCGGGTAGGCGGGGGTTGGGGCCGGGCCCTCCAGGGACGCGGGTGCGTCGGCGGGAGCCTGGGCCTGGTACGGGAGCCCCGTGGCAGGGGTCTCGTAGGGCGAGGGCGCGTCCACCGCGGCGGGGAACGGAGCCTCGGCCGGGGCCTGATGCGCGGGGGAGGGCGCTTCGAGGGGCTGGGGCGCGTCGGCCGGTGCCGGGGCCTGATAAGCGGGGGCCGGGGCGGGAGCCTGGTGCGCCGGTGCCGGTGCCTCGATGGGCGCGGGTGCGTCGGCGGGAGCCGGGGCCTGGTAAGCGGGGGCCGGAGCGTCCGCCGGGGCGGGAGCTTGGTGCGCTGGGGCCGGAGCTTCGAAGGGCGCGGGTGCGTCCGCCGGAGCCGAGGCCTGGTACGCCGGGGCCGGTGCCTCGAAGGGCGCGGGCGCGTCGGCCGGAGCGGGGGCCGGGGCCCGGTAAGCGGGGGCCGGAGCGTCCGCCGGGGCCGGTGCCTCGAAGGGCGCGGGCGCGTCGGCGGGAGCCGGGGCCTGGTACGCGGGGGCCTCGAACGGTGTCGGTGCCGGCGCGTCGGCCGGTGCCGGGGCCTGGTAAGCGGGGGCCGGAGCGTCCGCCGGGGCCGGGGTCTGGTACGCCGGGGCCTCGAAGGGTGTCGGGGCCTCGGGCGGGGTGGGGGCCTTGTGCAGCGGCGCCGGTGCGGGTGACGTCACAGGGGTGGGCAGGCCCGCGCCGTCGGACGGGGTCCGCGGGGCCGGCGGAGCGATCCGCATCGTCGGGGGCGAGGCCACGTCCGACGGGCGGTGGGGCTCGAAGCCGCTGCCCTCGGGCAGCCCCGGCACCTGGGCGGCCGGAGCGGCGCCCTGCGTGTACCAGGCCGGCGGGGTGTAGTCGATGGTGAACTCGCCCGTCAGCTCGGGCTCCGCGTCGGACTGATCGTCCGTCGGGACGTCCCACGTCCCGCCGCGCCTCTCGTTCCGATCGCCGCTCACTGGTCCTCCTGGTCTGTCGAACACTGGTCCGGCGCCCACCTCGACGCCGCGGCCACGCTCAGCCTAATCGCGCCCCGGCACCCGTGTCCGCCCCCGTCGGCCCGGCCCCCGTGCGCTCGGCTCCACGAGGTACGGCCCACCCCCATACTGCCCTCCCGCGACGGCGGGCCGCGCCACGGCGTCCGGCGGTCAGTCGATGCGCCGGGCCGGGCCGAGCAGCCCCGATTCCGCTTCCGTGCCCTGCGTCATCACGAACTGCCGGTCCCGCGGCGTGCACCACATGGTCACCCCGTCGCCCAGCGTCGGCAGTGAATCCACGGCCCGCCGCGAAAGGTTCATCAGCCGCCCGATCTGCTCCGCCTCGTCCGGGGACACCCGCTGCACACCCACGAGCGAGGACTGCTGCAGCAGCCGCGGCGCCGTCGGGCTCAGATACGGCAGCAGCGTCAGCACCGACTGCCAGGGCCCGGCCACCACGCGCCCGCGCGGCGGCCGCATCCCGCAGTCGCGGATCACCAGCACGGGGCTGCCGGCCGACGCGCCCTGCGGCGGCACCCGGCCCACCTCGTGCAGGGTCACGCACTGCTGCCCGCCGCCCGCGGCCTGCGCCAGCCCGGACCACACGTGCGCGCGCCCGGTCTCCACCGCCACCCGCGCACCCGTGGCCGCCGCGCGCAGCGCCAGCACCTGCGCCGTCCACAGACCGCCGATCAGCGTCACCTCGTACGGCGTCGGCCGGTTGATGCCGAGCACCGCCGGCCGGCCCTCGGCGTCCACGCCGATGACGACCCCGTCGTCCCCCACGGGCAGCGCGAGCACGTCCAGGTCCGCGGCGGGCACCACGTGCCGTTCCCGGCGCGGGCCGACCAGCCCGAAACCGCCCCTCATCGCGCTCCTCCCAGCGGCAGCGAGGCCAGCAGCCCCGGTACCTGTTCACGGTCGAGCCGGACCAGCCCGGTCTTCACGCCGCGCGCCGTCCGCTCCAACTCGCGCCGGGCCGCGACCAGTTCCTCGTCGCTGCGGCCGGTCACCCGGACGTGTCCGGTCAGGGTCACGCCCTGACGGTCCGCCGGGGCCATCGTGAGGCTGAAGTTCGTCGCGAGCGCGGGCAGCGAGGTCAGCAGTGCCACGAACTGCGGCAGCGCCGCCCCCGCGCCGCCCAACTGGGGCCAGCGGCCTATCCAGTACGTGGTGTGCCGCCGGTCGTCGCAGCGCCAGGTCCGCGGGGTCTCCTCCGTGCGCCGCCCCGTGCTGGCCGACCGCCCGGCCTGGGTGATCGCCATCGGGTTCGCGCACGAGGAGGTGGCCAGGGCCGCCGTGAGCTCCTGCTCGGTCAGCACCGTGGCCTTGAACCCGGCCCCGGTGAGCCGGCTCGCCAACTGGTCCGCCGCACGCACCACACACCGCTGGGCACCCGCCAGCCCGCCACCGCGCGCGGTGACCGCCTCGGGGCACAGCTCCGGGTCGAGCTTGAGGGCGATCCAGGTCAGCCGCACCGCCGGGGTGCCCGTCCGGGCCTGCAGCGGCGCGTAGTTGCGCGTGGCCATGGACTGCGCCGGCAGGTGCGGGGCGGGCGCCGGCTGGGTGTGCTGCACCAGCTGCGCGGACTCCAGCCGGATGCCGTCCACTTCGAGGATGTCCCGTACGACGGCCAGCGGCAGCGGCCGCGCCCCCCGGTCGGGACGCAGCGCGGTGGCGTCCGTGTCCACCTGGACGACCGCCGTCAGGAAGGTCCCGTCGCCGATCATCCCGACCGGGCGCCGGTCCCGGTCGCTGAACGTGAGGGTGCGCAGCGCCGGATCGGCCTCGACCAGCGGGGCCAGCCCCGGCTCGGTGCCCGCGGGCACGGTCAGCGAGGCGGCCCGGCGCCGGCGCGCACGCAGGGCGAGGGCGCCGCCGATCCACTCGGGCAGGGAGCGCTGGTGCCGCCGTACGACCGCGAGGACCAGCAGGACGAGTGCCAGGACACCGGCGGGAACCAGCAGCAGCGGATCGACCACCCAGGCCACCAGCAGCACGGCCGCGGCGACCTGGAGCAGTACGAGCTGTTGCAATCGGAACGGCCCGAAGCGGCCGGGGCTCGACTCCGGATGCGGGGTCACCCCGCCCCGTGCGGGTGCGGCCGCGCCCGTCTGCGGCTGCGTCGCGGTGGCCATCACTCGCACACCTCCCCTTTCAGGGGGCGGACCCCGTGGGTTCCGGTACCGCGCGACACCTGCCGCATGGCCCCGGAACCACCAAATCCACCCCAACAAGCCCTGATGCCCCGGAATACTGCGGTCCGGGAGGCGCTGAGCGGCACCCTCACCCTACCCGGCCCCTGCGTACCGTCCGTCAAGAGGCATAGTAGGTGCCCGGTCCGACAATCGAGGCCCGGGGACCGTACTCACCGGCCGGGCCGTGCGGGGAGAAGCAGGCGGTCATGGCATCACGACGTGATGAGCTCAACGCGTACACCTTTGCGAAGCGGCGCACGGTGGCCGCGTTCCTCCAGCCGTCGGCGACGGGGACCGAGGAGGGCGCCCCGCGCCCGCTGCGCGCGGTCCTCCCGGGCCTGATCGTCGCCGCGGTCGTGATGGCGGCCTTCGGCGCCTGGGGCATGTTCAAGCCGACGGCCCCCAAGGGCTGGGCGGCGCCGGGCACCCAGGTGATCGTGGGCAAGGACTCGACGACCCGCTACGTGGTCCTGACGACCAAGGTGGACGGCAAGGACCAGACGCGGCTGCACCCGGTGCTGAACCTCGCCTCCGCCCGACTCCTCCTGGATCCCTCGAAGTTCAAGGTGATCCAGGTCGACGACAAGATCCTCGACGCGGGCACTCCGCCGCGCGGCCCCATCATCGGCATCCCGTACGCCCCCGACCGGCTCCCCGCCGACAAGGACGCGGCCAAGGCCAAGCGCTGGGCCGTCTGCCAGCAGCCGGGCGGCAACGGCCGCGGCGTGCAGACCGCCACCTTCGTCCTCGCCGACCGCGACATGCACCTGACGGACGACGGCCGCAAACTCACCGAGACCCAGTCGCTGTACGTGCAGAGCACCGGCCCGGGCAAGGAGCGCTACCTGGTCGACGCGGCGGGCACGAAGTACAAGTTCCCCGAGGGCACCCCGGCCGCCGGGACGATGACCACCGCCCTCGTCGGCACCGGCGCCACCCCGCAGCAGGTCACCGAGCAGTGGCTGGCGACCCTCAACTCCGGTGACGACCTGGCCTTCCCGCAGCTGCCCGGCAAGGCCGGCGACCCCGCCAACGTCAAGGGCCTGGTCACCAACGACAACAAGGTCGGCATGGTGCTCGTCGCCCAGACGGGCTCCGGCACCCAGTACTACGTCGTCCTGCCCGGAAAGGTCGCGCCCGTCTCCGACTTCGTCGCGTGGCTGCTGATCTCGGCCCCCGCCACCGACGGCCTCAACATGCACGGCAAGGCCCGCGAGATCGACCTCCAGTCGCTCAACACCGACCAGGCGCCCTTCGCCGGCGACCGCAAGTGGCCGCAGAAGAAGACGGACCGCATCAACCAGGGCGCGCCGGCCGCCGGAACGCAGGCGAAGGAGTCCGGCGACCGCGACACCGTCTGCAACGTCCTGCGCTCGGTCGACGCCCAGGGCGGCCAGACCCTGAGCACCTGGGCCGGCACCGGTTTCCCCGTCGACATCACCGCCAGCGGCACCAGCGCGTACGTGACCCCCGGCTCCGGGCTGCTCTACACCCAGCTCCAGGGCAAGCAGACCACCGCCGGCGGCACCCTCTTCCTGGTCACCGACACCGGCCTGCGGTACGCCGTCCAGGCCAACGGCGACAGCGACGCCGAGCAGTCGAAGATCGGCGCCCCCGACCAGCAGGCGAAGGGGGGCGCGCCCGGTGCTCCCGAGCCGAGCCAGGCCCAGATCCGGCTCGGCTACGGGAAGGTCACACCGGCCATGGTGCCCAAGGCGTGGTCGGACTTCCTCTCCAAGGGGCCGCGCCTGGACACCAACTCCGCCCGCCAGCCCCAGGGTTCGTGAGGAAGCCGCCGATGACCCAGCTCCCGAGGCGGCGGCGCGCGCTGCTCGCCGCCGCCTTCACCCTCGCCGCGCCGGCCCTCGCCCTGCCGGCCGTGGCCGCGCCCGCCGCCGCCGCGCCGCAGGCCCCGTACGCCCCGTACGACTTCCCGCTCGACGGCGCCGGTGAGTGCACCTTCCCCATGAAGAAGCAGATCGAGGACCGCCCCTGGGCCCTCCAGCGGCTCCTCCTCGACGAGCTCTGGGCGCAGACCAAGGGCAAGGACAAGGCCGGCAACAGCGTCCGGGTCGCGGTCATCGACACCGGCGTGGACCGGGCCAACCCGCAGCTCAGCGGCGCCCTCGATACCGGCGCCGGCAAGGACTTCATCGACCCCAAGGGCGGCGACGGCACCAACGACACCGTCGGCCACGGCACCAAGGTCGCCGGGCTGATCGCGGCCCGCCCCCAGCAGGGCACCGGCTTCGTCGGCCTCGCGCCGGAGGCCACGATCATCCCGATCCGGCAGAACGACGGGCAGGGCAAGGGCAACGCCAAGTCCCTGGCCGACGCGATCGACCACGCCGTGTCCAAGGGCGCCCAAGTGATCAACATCTCCCAGGACACCGACGTACCGCTCTCCGCCGACTCCGACCTCGGCAAGTCAGTCCAGAAGGCCATCGACGCCAAGATCGTGGTCGTGGCCTCCTCGGGCAACGACGGCCTGAGCGGCGAGAAGCGCAAGACCTACCCGGCCGCCTTCCCCGGAGTGCTCGCGGTGGGAGCCTCGGACCGCAACAACGAGCGCGCCGCGTTCTCCCAGCCCGGCGACTTCATCGGGGTGGCCGCGCCCGGCGTCGACATGGTCTCCACCGTCCCCGGCTTCGGCCAGTGCATCGACAACGGCACCAGTTTCTCCGCACCGTACGTCGCCGGGGTCGCCGCCCTGATCCGCGCCAAACACCCGGACTGGACCCCCCAGCAGATCGTCTGGCAGATCCAGAACACCGCCGAGCGTTCGGTCAAGGGCCGTGATGACTACGTCGGTTGGGGCATCGTCGACCCGGTGGCCGCGCTCAGCCAGGACCACGAGCCCCCCAAGGCCCCCGAGCCGGACCCCGGCCCGCCCCCGGCGGCCGCCCCGCAGGCCGCGGCGCTGCGGCTCACGGAGACGGCCCAGGAGCGCGAGGAGCGGTTCGGCACGTACGCTCTCGGCATCGGAGCTGTCCTCATCGCCGTCATCGCGGGCGCCGCGACCGTCATCCGGGATGCCCGGAACAGGCGACGCCGTTTGCAGTGAACGGTCACAGTTCATCGACAGAAGCAGACCACCGGTGTTGGGCCGGGACGATGAACTGGCTAGAGTGGCACCAGGCTTCACGACTGTGATCGGGGGATTCGCGTGAAGCGGAGGGGGATGGCCGGGCGCGTGGCTCAAAACCGCGCCGGCACATGTCCGCTCCGCAACGCAATCCGCCGGTTCTGCCGGCGAATTGAGAAGTGAGGAGCTTCGGATGAGCAACAATTTCGGACTTGCAGACGATCCGATCGTCCAGGCCAAGAACAAGATCTCCGAAACGGCCGATGCCGTCACCACCCAGGCCCGTGAGCTGGCCGACATCCTCGCCACGGTGAGCGCCGGCTGGACCGGTGTGGGTGCTTCGGGGTTCATCAGCGCCCAGACGGTGGTCAACGAGGACCACGACGAGATCCGTCGCCTCCTCGGAGTCCTGCACAACGCGGTCGCGCAGACCAAGAACCTGAGCAACGCCCAGGACGACGACGTGCGCGCGGCGTTCAAGACCGTCCAGGCGAGCGCGGGCGGCAACGGCTCCGGCCTCAACTCCATCTGACCCCCGCCGTTTCCCGGTAACCCGCTCAGCGCGAAGGAGAAGAACATGGCTGGTACTGACGGCCACACCAAGGTCCAGTACGAGAGCGTCCAGCAGATGGCCAACCGCATCCGCGCCGTCTCCAAGAAGATCGTCGACGACCTGTCCTCCATGGACCAGGCGCTGAAGGTCGTCACGGACACCTGGGACGGCGAGGCGCACAACTCGTACGTCCAGCTCCAGGCCAAGTACAAGGGCAAGGCCGAGCACATGAAGAACACGCTCGAGCAGGTCGCCCAGCTCATCGAGCGCGGCAAGGACGACTACCGCGCCACCGACCAGAAGGCCTCGCGCCTGTTCACCGAGGCTTTCTGAGCCCGGTCCGTACGGTCGCACGTACGGGGTCTTTCCGCGCCGAAGGGGCGCGCCCGCACCGGGCGCGCCCCTTCGGCGTGTGTGCGTGTGTGTGCCCGTGAGCGTACGGGCCTCAGGGCTGGTGGCGGTCCAGGTCGAACTCGCCGTCCCGGGCGCCGAGCACGAAGGCCTCCCACTCGGCCGCCGTGTACCGCAGCACGGTGTCCCGGTCCAGCGAGGAACGCATCGCCACCGCGCCCTCGGGCAGCCGGGCGATCTCGACCCGCTCCTCGTCGGGGCTGGTCCCGGGCGGGCCTTCCCATTCCACGCCGCTGATGTCGAGCGCGTACAGCTCGTCCTTCTCCTGCTGGGTGCCCATGTGCGGCCTTTCCCTCCGGTGGCGCGGTCTTCACCGCCGATTATCGGTGCTGCGCCACCGGAGGGAACAGGTTTCCTCACATCCCCGGCATCCGCCCCAGCTGCACCAGCGAGGTACCCCGCCTGCGCGAGGCGAAGTACGCCCGGCCCGGCGGCATCGGACGCGGCCGCACGTTGCCGACGAGGTCGCCCTCGGACGGGTCGCCAGACAGGACGACGCCCTGTGCGCCCAGCTCCTTGATCCGCTGCATGAACGGCTCGTACATCGAACGCGAGGCACCCGCCGAGTTCCGCGCGATGATGAAGCGCACGCCCGTGTCCCGGGCGAAGGGCAGGAACTCCACCAGCGGGGCCAGCGGATTGCCCTGGCTCGTGGCCACCAGGTCGAAGTCGTCGATGATGATGAACACGTCCGGGCCCGTCCACCAGCTGCGGTCGCGCAGCTGCTGAGGAGTGACGTCGGTCGGCGGCTGCCGGCGCGAGAACACCCCGCCCAGCGCCTCCATGTGCATCTGCAGGGAGCTCGCCATCGGCGCGTACTCCAGCAGGTGCTCCTCCGGCAGCGCCCCGAGCAGGCTCCGCCGGTAGTCGCCCACGACCAGGCGCGCCTGGTCCGGCGAGTAGCGCTCCGAGATCTGCTGGGCGATGAGCCGCAGCAGGTTCGTCTTGCCCGACTCGCTCTCGCCGAAGACGAGCAGGAACGGGTCCGACTCGAAGTCGACGAACACCGGCTCCAGATCGGTCTCGTCGATGCCGATCGCGATCCCGCGGCCGGGGTGCTCCCCGCCCTTGGGCAGCTGGTCGGCGTGGAGCAGCCGCGGCAGCAGCCGGACGCCGGGGGCCGCGGGCCCCGCCCAGTTCTGCTTCACGGCCTCCACGAAGGCCGCCGTGGCCTCCGACAGGTCCCCGGCCTCGTGCGAGCCGTCGATCCGCGGCAACGCGCCCAGGAAGTGCAGCTTCTCCGCCACCTGGCCCCGGCCCGGCATCCCGGCGGGGACGTTCGCCGCCACCTTCCGGTCGAACTCGGAGTCCATGACGTCGCCGAGCCGCAGCTCCAGCCGGCTCAGCATCTGGTCCTTGAGCGCCGCCCGCACCTCCATGTAGCGCGCAGCGGTGATCACCACGTGGATGCCGTAGCCCAGACCGCGGGCCGCGATGTCCGTGACCACCTGCTCCAGGCCCTCGTACTCGCCGCGGAAGTTCCCCCAGCCGTCGATGACGAGGAACACGTCGCCCCACGGCTCACCGGGCAGGTCACCCGCGGCCCGGCGGCGCCGGTAGGTGCCGATCGAGTCGATGCCGTTCGAGCGGAAGAACTCCTCGCGGCGGTTGAGGATGCCCCCCACCTCCGCGACCGTACGCCGCACCCGCTCCGGGTCCAGACGCGAGGCGATCCCGCCCACGTGCGGCAGCTCGGCCACCGCCGACAGGCTGCCGCCACCGAAGTCCAGCCCGTAGAACTGCACCTCGCGCGGGGTGTGCGTGAGCGCGAAGGAGGAGATCAGCGTGCGCATCAGCGTCGACTTGCCCGACTGCGGACCGCCGACCACCATCATGTGGCCCGCCGCGCCGGAGAAGTCCCGGTACAGCACCTCGCGCCGCTGCTCGAACGGCTTGTCGATGAGGCCGAGCGGTACGACGAGTCCGCCGGGCCGCGTGTACCCGTCGGCGTGCAGCCCGCGCTCCGCGCTCGGCGCGAGCGCCGGCAGCAACTGGTCCAGCGGCGGCGCCTGGTCGAGCGGCGGCAGCCACACCTGGTGCGCCGGCACCCCCTGCCCCTCCAGCCGGCTCACGATCACGTCCAGCACCGTGTCGGCGAGCGCGTCGTCCTCCCGCGCCGACTGCGACGCCAGGTACGCCGGGTCCGGGGCCGCGTACACCACCGGCACCGGGGCCGCCGTGAACAGCGCGGGCCGCCGCTCCACCGGGAACAGGCCCACCGACAGGTCCGGGCCGCCCGAGCGGTAGGTGCCCGAGACGTACGCCGCCTTGAAGCGGGTCATCTCGTCCGTGCCGAACTTCAGGTAGCCCGAACCGGGCACCGACGGCAGGTGGTAGGCGTCCGGCACGCCGATCGCCGTGCGCGACTCGGCCGCCGAGAAGGTCCGCAGACCGATCCGGTACGACAGGTAGGTGTCCAGGCCGCGCAGCTTGCCCTCCTCCAGGCGCTGCGAGGCCAGCAGCAGGTGCACGCCCAGCGAACGGCCGATGCGGCCGATCTGGATGAACATGTCGATGAAGTCGGGCTTCGCCGTCAGCAGCTCGGAGAACTCGTCGATGACCAGCACCAGCGAGGCCAGCGGCTCCAGCGGGGCGCCGGCCGCGCGGGCCTTCTCGTAGTCGTGGATGTTCGCGTAGTTGCCCGCCGAACGCAGCAGCTCCTGCCGGCGCTGGAGCTCACCGCGGATCGAGTCGCCCATGCGGTCCACGAGCGTGAGGTCGTCCGCCAGGTTGGTGATGACCGCCGCGACGTGCGGCATCTGCCCCATGCCGGTGAAGGTCGCGCCGCCCTTGAAGTCGGCCAGTACGAAGTTCAGGGTCTCCGAGGTGTGCGTGACCGCCAGGCCCAGCACCAGCGTGCGCAGCAGCTCCGACTTGCCGGAACCGGTCGCGCCCACGCACAGGCCGTGCGGGCCCATGCCCTCCTGCGCGGCCTCCTTGAGGTCCAGCATGACCGGCGCGCCGTCCTCGCCGACACCGATCGGCACGCGCAGCCGCTCACCGGCCGACCGCGGCCGCCAGGTCCGCGCCACGTCCACCGCGGCCGCGTCGCCCAGGTTCAGCAGGTCCGTGAAGTCCAGGTTGGCCAGCAGCGGTTCGTCGTCGTCCCCGCCGCCCGTGCGCAGCGGCGCCAGCTGCCGCGCCAGGGCCTCCGCCGCGGGCAGCGACAGCGTGTCCGGGACGCCCTCGTACGCCACCCCGGCGCCCGACTCCAGGCGCAGCCGGCCCGGCCGCACCACGACCGACAGCCCGCCGCGCGGCTCGTCCAGCTCGCCCGGGACCACCTCGACGATGGTCACGCCCTGCAGGCCCTCGGCCGCCGCGAACGCCGAGTCCGGCGGCACCATCCCGCCGTCCAGCACGACCACCAGGTGCGGCTGGTCCAGGACCGGGGACACCTCGCGGCTGAACCGCGGACGCCCCTCCAGCCGGGGGCCCAGCAGCCCCTCCAGCTCGGAGAGGTGGTCGCCGAACAGCCGCTTCGTGCCGGCCCCGTCGACCTGCCCCGGGACCTGCGTGTGCGGCAGCCACTTCGTCCAGTCCCACGAGGGCACCGCACCCGGCGCGGCCACCACGGCCACCATCAGGTCCTCGGGGGAGTGCAGTGTCGCCAGCTGCGCCACCAGCGCCCGCGCCGTGGAGCGCGCCGATTCCGGCTCGCCCGACACCGTCACGTGGTAGAACGCCCGGATCGACACCGCGACCGGCAGCCCGTCCAGCGAGGAGTGCACCTTCAGGAAGCGCTGCATCGCGCCCGCCGTCAGCGGTTCCAGCTCGTCCACCGGCGCCGTGTCCGGAGCCACCAGCACGGTCGACAGGCGCTGCGAACCCAGCCCGAGCCGGGCCTGCCCGAAGTCCGCGTCGCCGACCCGCCGCTCCCACAGCCGCGAACCCTCGGCCACCACCGACCACAACTGCTCGGGAGCCGGGTGCAGATACAGCTGCGCGTCACGCTGGGCGCGGGCGGTGCGGCGCACCTGGCGCCGCGTCTGCGCGAGGTATTTGAGGTAGTCCCGGCGCACATCGGCCATTTGCCCCTGCGTACCCCGGCGGTGCCGGACCAGCTGGGCGATGATCATTCCCACCGTGGACGCCAGCATCAGCACACCCATGATGCGCATGATGGGCATCGGCGTCATGAAGAAGAAGACGACGGAAGAGCCCATGCCGAGCATCGGCAGGAGCTGCATCAGCATGCCCTCCTGCTGCCCCCGCGGGAGTTCCGGCGGAGCCTCCAGCCTCAGCTCGTCCGAAGGCACTTCGGGCGGCAGGGACCGCGGCGGGCGTTTGACGACGATCTGGCTCACCGGAGCATCAATCCCTCGAAAACGGACGGGACGTCGTTACCGGCGCCCCCAAGTCCCGGGCGCGAAGGGGGTTCTCCTCCACGCGACGGTGATCCTACTTGCCGACAGTCGGGCATTGGCCCGGTAGGGTGGCGCGCGCAGCATGCGCATCCGCGAATCGTCCGCCGCCGCGGGCACCAACAAGGGGGGTCACACAGGTGAGTACGGCCGCAACGACGGGCTTCTGCAGGGTCACCGTCGTGGCCCCGGACAGCCGGATCGACGTCGCCCTCCCCGAGGACATCGCCGTCGCCGACGTCTACCCCGAGCTGCTGCGCCTCACCGGCCAGACCCAGCCCGTCGGCGCCCCCACCGGCTTCCACCTCGTACGGCGCTCCGGCACCGTCCTCGACGGCGCCCGCACCCTCGCCGCCCAGCAGGTCCTCGACGGCGAGGTGCTCAGCCTGCGCCCCTTCGCCGAGTCCCTGCCGCCCGCCGTCTTCGACGACGTCTCCGACGCCGTGGCCTCCGCCGTCGTCCGCGACCGGCACCGCTGGAGCGACGACATGCTGCGCGGCGCGGGCCTGGCCGGCGCGGCCCTGCTCCTCGTCATGCTCGGCTTCGTCCTCTGGTACGCCGACCCGCTGCGCCACGACATGCACGGGCTGCCCGGCATCATCGCCGGCGCCGCGGGCGTCCTGCTCACCGCCGTCGCCGGAGTGCGCGCCCGCGTCTACCGCGACCGCGGCTCCGCCGTGGCGCTCGGCCTCGGCGCCCTCCCGCACCTGCTGATCGCCGGCTCCGGGATCATCGCCCCCGCCGCCGGCCACGGCCCCGGCCGGCTCCAGTTCCTCCTCGGCTGCGTCTGCGTCCTCATCGCCTCCGTCGCCCTGGTCGCGCTCACCCCCAGCGGGGACGCCCCCTTCGTCGCGGCCACCTTCGTCGCCGCCACCGGCACCCTCGCCACCTTCGCGGCCATCGCCACCGAGGCCTCCGCGACCCAGGCCGCCGCCGTCTGCGCGCCCGTAGCCATCGGCCTCGTCGCCTTCCTGCCCGGCCTCTCCGCCCGCTTCGCCCGCCTGCCCATCGGCTACGCCGCACCGCAGAGCGCCACCGAGGATTACGAGACCCCGGACCGCTACGAGACCGAGCCGTACGGTGACCAGTCCGGCTCCGACCAGTACGAGCAGGGCGCCCCGCTCGACGCCGAGCAGATCGCCGCCCAGGCCCGCCGCGGCCACGAGATGCTCCTCGGCCTCGTCGGGGGCTGCGCCGCGGTCGCCGTCGGCGCCGCCGCCGTCCTCGGCTTCTCCGACAACACCTGGGGCCGCCTGCTGGCCCTGACCACCGGCCTCGCCATGCTGCTGCGCGCCCGGCTCTTCCGCTACACCAGCCAGGTCGTCTGCACCCTCGCCGCCGGCCTCACCGCCATCGCCCTGCTGATCCTGGGCCTGGCCCTGCACCCGCCGGCCGACCTGCTCGAAGCCCTGGTCAAGAAGCACGACCACAGCGGCCTGGACCTCCGTACGATCTGGCTGACCGCCGCCGTCGCCGCCGGCGCGGCCCTCCTCACCGGAATTGCGCTGGTCATTCCGCGCAAGGGTCTGTCACCCTTCTGGGGGCGCCTGCTCGACCTCACCGAGGCCGCGGTGCTGCTCAGCCTGGTCCCGCTGACCCTGGCCGTGCTCGACGTGTACTCCCGGGTCCGCGCTCTCACCAGCTGAGACGGGGCGGAGCGGCAGCCTGGTACCCTGGGTCCCGGCCGTTTGTGTACGCGTCCCCCGGATTCCTCGACAGAGGGTCTGTGGACTGCGCTCAGCGGACCCCGCCTCCCGAGTAACGGAAGCTCCCCAGAGACAAAGACCTGGGGCACTCGGTGGCAAAGAAGACCTGATACGAGGAGTAAGCGTGCCGCTCGACGCCGCTACGAAGAAGCAGATCATCGCCGAATTCGGTGCCAAGGAGGGCGACACCGGCTCTCCCGAGGTCCAGGTCGCGATGCTCTCGAAGCGCATCTCGGACCTGACCGAGCACCTCAAGACCCACAAGCACGACCACCACTCCCGTCGTGGTCTGCTGATCCTGGTCGGCCAGCGTCGCCGCCTGCTGCAGTACCTGGCCAAGAAGGACATCCAGCGCTTCCGTACGCTGGTCGAGCGCCTCGGCATCCGCCGCGGTGCGGCCGGCGCCAAGTAAGACGCCGTGAAGGGAGCGGTTCCCACATCCGGGGGCCGCTCCCTTTGCTGTACGTGCGGACCGGACCGGACCCTTTGTAGTCTGGAACGGACGCACGTGTACGTCTGAGCGGACGCAAGGCGTCGCACGAGACGTACGAAGACGTGCACAACTGAAGAGGAGGAGCGCCCTCCCTACGCCGCCGGTCCTCGGTAGTGGCACCCGGAATGCCCCCGAGGGCAGCGAACCGGATGCTTCGATCGAAGACCGGCCCCAGGCCAGGCGCGCTTCTCCGCAACCGTCCACCGCCACACGGGCGGCGGACGGAGACGACGAAAATGGAGAAAACGCTAGTGGAGAACGAGACCCACTACGCCGAGGCCGTCATTGACAACGGTTCCTTCGGCACCCGCACCATCCGCTTCGAGACGGGCCGTCTGGCCCGCCAGGCCGCCGGCTCCGCCGTTGCCTACCTGGACGACGACACGATGGTGCTGTCCGCCACCACCGCGTCGAAGAAGCCCAAGGACCAGCTCGACTTCTTCCCCCTGACGGTGGACGTCGAGGAGCGCCAGTACGCGGCCGGCAAGATCCCCGGCTCGTTCTTCCGCCGCGAGGGCCGCCCCTCCGAGGACGCGATCCTCACCTGCCGCCTGATCGACCGCCCGCTGCGCCCGTCCTTCAAGAAGGGCCTGCGCAACGAGATCCAGGTCGTCGCCACCGTCATGGCGCTCAACCCGGACCACCTGTACGACGTCATCGCGATCAACGCCGCGTCCGCGTCCACCCAGCTGGCCGGCCTGCCCTTCTCCGGCCCGATCGGCGGCGTCCGCGTCGCGCTGATCAAGGGCCAGTGGGTCGCGTTCCCGACGCACACCGAGCTCGAGGACGCCGTCTTCGACATGGTCGTCGCGGGCCGCACCCTCGAGGACGGCGACGTCGCGATCATGATGGTCGAGGCCGAGGCCACCGAGAAGACCATCGCCCTCGTCAAGGGCGGCGCCGAGGCGCCGACCGAGGAGATCGTCGCCGCGGGCCTCGAGGCCGCGAAGCCGTTCATCAAGGTCCTCTGCAAGGCCCAGGCCGACCTGGCCGCCAAGGCCGCCAAGCCCGAGGGCGAGTTCCCGGTCTTCCTGGACTACCAGGACGACGTGTACGAGGCCCTCGCGGCCGCCGTCAAGGGCGAGCTCTCCCAGGCGCTGACCATCGCGGGCAAGCAGGACCGCGAGGCCGAGCTGGACCGCGTCAAGGAGATCGCCGCCGAGAAGCTCCTCCCGGCCTTCGAGGGCCGCGAGAAGGAGATCTCCGCCGCCTACCGCAGCCTGACCAAGGCCCTGGTGCGCGAGCGCGTCATCAAGGACAAGGTCCGCATCGACGGCCGCGGGATCACGGACATCCGTACCCTCGCCGCCGAGGTCGAGGCCATCCCGCGCGTGCACGGCTCGGCGCTGTTCGAGCGTGGCGAGACCCAGATCCTGGGCGTCACCACCCTCAACATGCTCCGCATGGAGCAGCAGCTGGACACCCTCTCCCCGGTGACCCGCAAGCGCTACATGCACAACTACAACTTCCCGCCGTACTCCGTCGGCGAGACCGGCCGCGTCGGTTCGCCGAAGCGCCGCGAGATCGGCCACGGCGCGCTCGCCGAGCGCGCGATCGTGCCGGTCCTCCCGACCCGCGAGGAGTTCCCCTACGCGATCCGTCAGGTGTCCGAGGCCCTCGGCTCCAACGGTTCGACGTCCATGGGCTCGGTCTGCGCCTCCACCATGTCGCTGCTGAACGCCGGTGTGCCCCTCAAGGCCCCCGTCGCCGGTATCGCCATGGGCCTGATCTCCCAGGAGATCGACGGCAAGACCCACTACGTCGCCCTCACCGACATCCTCGGTGCGGAGGACGCCTTCGGCGACATGGACTTCAAGGTCGCCGGCACCAAGGAGTTCGTCACCGCCCTCCAGCTGGACACCAAGCTGGACGGCATCCCGGCCTCCGTCCTGGCCGCGGCCCTCAAGCAGGCCCGCGACGCCCGCCTCCACATCCTCGACGTGATGATGGAAGCGATCGACACGCCGGACGAGATGTCCCCCAA
This sequence comes from Streptomyces sp. NPDC057010, assembly GCF_042673805.1. Lineage (NCBI taxonomy): Bacteria > Bacillati > Actinomycetota > Actinomycetes > Kitasatosporales > Streptomycetaceae > Streptomyces > Streptomyces sp. NPDC057010. Next base: position 20,714 of record NZ_JBHUSC010000070.1, read on the forward strand.
CGCCCCGCGGATCATCACCGTCAAGATCCCCGTGGACAAGATCGGCGAGGTCATCGGCCCCAAGGGCAAGATGATCAACCAGATCCAGGAGGACACCGGCGCCGAGATCACGATCGAGGACGACGGCACCATCTACATCGGTGCCGCCGACGGCCCGGCCGCCGAGGCCGCCCGCGCCACGATCAACGGCATCGCCAACCCGACCATGCCGGAGGTCGGCGAGCGCTACCTGGGTACGGTCGTCAAGACCACGACCTTCGGTGCCTTCGTCTCCCTGCTCCCCGGCAAGGACGGCCTGCTGCACATCTCGCAGATCCGCAAGCTCGCCGGTGGCAAGCGCGTGGAGAACGTCGAGGACGTGCTCGCGGTCGGCACCAAGGTCCAGGTGGAGATCGCCGAGATCGACCAGCGCGGCAAGCTCTCCCTGATCCCCGTGATCGACGGCGAGGCCGCCGGCGACGAGGCCGACAAGGACGACTCCGACAAGTGATGTCGCGTAGTTCCCGTGTGACGGCCCGCCCCTCTTCGGAGGGGCGGGCCGTCGCCCGTACCCAAACCCTCCTCAAGGGGCAGAACGGCATCGGCACCGTCCGGCGCACGGTCCTCCCCGGCGGACTGCGCATCGTCACCGAGACGCTGCCCTCCGTCCGCTCCGCCACCTTCGGCATCTGGGCGCACGTCGGCTCCCGCGACGAGACGCCCACGCTGAACGGCGCGACGCACTACCTGGAGCACCTCCTCTTCAAGGGCACGCACAAGCGCAGCGCCCTCGACATCTCCGCCGCGATCGACGCGGTCGGCGGCGAGATGAACGCCTTCACGGCGAAGGAGTACACCTGCTACTACGCGCGGGTGCTCGACACCGATCTGCCGCTGGCCATCGACGTCGTGTGCGACATGCTCACCGGCTCGCTGATCCGCGAGGAGGACGTCGACGCCGAGCGCGGGGTCATCCTCGAAGAGATCGCGATGACCGAGGACGACCCGGGCGACTGCGTGCACGACCTGTTCGCGAAGACCATGTTCGGCGACACCCCCCTCGGGCGTCCCGTCCTCGGCACCGTCGACACGATCAACGCGCTCGGCGCCGACCGGATCCGCCGCTTCTACAAGAAGCACTACGACCCGACCCACCTGGTCGTCGCCGCCGCCGGCAACGTCGACCACAACAAGGTCGTACGCCAGGTCCGCGCCGCCTTCGAGAAGGCCGGCGCCCTGACCCGCACCGACGCCGAGCCGATCGGCCCGCGCACCGGAGCCAAGCGCATCCGCACCGCCGGCCGCGTCGACCTGGTCAGCCGCAAGACCGAGCAGGCCCACGTGGTCCTCGGCATGCCCGGCCTGGCCCGCACCGACGAGCGCCGCTGGGCGCTGGGCGTACTGAACACCGCCCTCGGCGGCGGCATGTCCTCCCGCCTCTTCCAGGAGGTCCGCGAGAAGCGCGGCCTGGCCTACAGCGTGTACTCGTACACCTCGGGCTTCGCCGACACCGGACTCTTCGGCGTCTACGCGGGCTGCCGCCCCAACCAGGTCCACGACGTGCTCCGGATCTGCCGCGACGAACTCGACAAGGTCGCCACCGACGGGCTGAGCGACGACGAGATCAGGCGGGCCATCGGCCAGCTCTCCGGCTCCACCGTCCTCGGACTGGAGGACACCGGCGCGATCATGAACCGCATCGGCAAGAGCGAGCTCTGCTGGGGCGACCAGATGTCGGTCGACGACATGCTGGCCCGGATCGCCGCCGTGACCCCGGACGACGTCCGCTCGGTCGCCCAGGATGTACTGGCCCAGCGGCCCTCGCTCGCGGTGATCGGCGCGCTCAAGGAAAAGCAGGCCGCCCGCCTCGACGAAGTCGTCGTCGCCTAGTCCCGTACGTGAGTGAAGGAAGCAACATGAGCAAGCTGCGCGTGGCAGTCCTCGGTGCTCAGGGCCGCATCGGCTCCGAGGCCGTCAAGGCGGTCGAGGCCGCCGACGACATGGAGCTGGTGGCGGCCCTCGGCCGCGGCGACAAGCTGGAGACGCTGGTCGACGCCGGCGCCCAGGTCGCGGTCGAGCTGACCACCCCCGCCTCGGTGATGGGGAACCTGGACTTCCTCGTCCGCCACGGCATCCACGGCGTGGTCGGCACCACGGGCTGGACCGAGGACCGCCTCGCCCAGCTGAACACCTGGCTCGCCGGGTCCCCGCAGACCGGTGTGCTCATCGCACCGAACTTCTCCATCGGCGCCGTCCTGACGATGAAGTTCGCCGCGCAGGCCGCCCGCTACTTCGAGTCCGTCGAGGTCGTCGAGCTGCACCACCCGAACAAGGTCGACGCGCCCTCCGGCACGGCGACCCGTACGGCGCAGCTCATCGCGGCCGCCCGCGCCGAGGCCGGCTGCGCCCCGCAGCCCGACGCCACCGCCACCGCCCTCGACGGCGCGCGCGGCGCGAACGTCGACGGCGTCCCGGTGCACGCGGTCCGCCTGCGCGGCCTGCTGGCCCATCAGGAGGTGCTCCTCGGCGCCGAGGGAGAGACCCTGACCATCCGTCACGACTCCCTGCACCACAGCAGCTTCATGCCGGGCATCCTGCTCGGCGCCCGCCGCGTGACGCAGACCCCGGGCCTCACCTTCGGCCTGGAAAACTTCCTCGACCTCGGCTGATGAGGCACTAGCACCATGCGCGCGAAGATCACGTACTTCCTCACCGCCGCCGTCCTGGTCGTCTACTTCGTCCTGGTCGGCAGCCGGGGCCTGCTGTTGATCCGGCACGGCACCTGGCTCACCGTCACCTTCGGCGTGGCCGTGCTGATCCTGCCGGTCATCGGCGTGTGGTTCCTGTGGAAGAACACGCGGTTCGTCACGAAGGCCAACCAGCTCGGTGCCGAACTGGAGCGTGAGGGCGGACTCCCCGTCGACGAACTCGAACGGGACCGCTACGGCCGGATCCTGCGGGACTCCGCCGACGAGGTCTTCGCGCGCCGCAAGGCCGAGACCGAGGACGCGCCGGGGGACTGGCGCACCTGGTTCCGCCTCGCGGTCGCCTACCACGACGCCCGCGACACCCCGCGGGCCCGCAAGGCCATGCAGCGGGCGATCGCCCTGCATGACAGGAAGCCCGTACAGGTCTGACACCTGTACGGGCTTCCCGTACGCACTGTTCGCGCCCGCGCGGCCCGGCCGACGGCTCAGGCGGGCACCGGCCGGTACTCCTCCGCCCACGCCCCGACCTCGTCGGCGGCCCGGTCGAAGGCCTCGGCCCGCGACAGGAAATCGGCGTTGTGGTCGGTCAGCAGCACCGGCAGCTCGGCGCTGCCGCGCCCGGCCACCGTCAGCGCCTGCCCCTGCACGGTCCGCGGCAGACCCAGCCAGCGCACCGGCTGCTGCACCGTACGGAGCTCGTCGATCTCGCTCCACGCGATCGAGCGGGTCCTGAAGAACCCCACCCGGCGCAGTCCCGCCCGGCTCACCCAGACGCCCGCACGCAGCAACTGCACGGCCGTCCCGACGACGGCGAGCGCGGCGATCAGGCAGATCACGGCCCCGCCCGCGGCGCCCGCGAAGGCCACGATCATCGTGGCGAGCAGCATGAAGGCGGAGAGCAGGAGCAGCAGGGCGGCCCCGGCCACCCGCCAGGGACCCGGCCGGTAGGGCCGGCGCCAGCGGTCGTGGTCGACGTGGGCCAGGGCCTCGTCACCGGCGCCGTCGCCGTCGTCATCCGCGTCGGACACACCGTCGGCCGTCAGGAAGGGCAGGGGCACGGCTGGACCTCACTCACATGCACGTTCGGTTGGGCTGTGACCGTGAGGCTACCGCCCCTCGGACGCCTCCGACTGCTGCGACTTCGCGGGCGCCTTCGCGGGCTCCAGCGCGGGCATGCCGAAGAGCAGCGAGCCGGCGAGCCCCGCGACCACGGTCAGGCCGACCAGACTACGGGCGGCGATCTGCGTCTTGCTCAGACTCTCGCGCGGCGGCGGAGTGACGTTGCTTCGGAAACGGTCGGCCTCGGCGACGAAGGCGAACGGGACGGGCTCGCGCCGGCGGAACATGAAGGGACGCTCCTCACTCTTCACGATCAGTGGTTGCCATCAGATAGGACGTGCGAGCCGCCCAATCGGTGCCGGATTTCGGGACATTAACCAAATTTTATGGCTGTGCGTCAGCTGTCCGGGGGCCCCGGCCGCTCCCGGAGCCTGCGTCGGGAGCCGCGGGGAGCGCCGTAGAGTGGGCGCGCCCCATGAGAGACCCGTTCGGAAGGACCCCCGGTGAGCGAGACCGCCGCTTCAGATCTGAAACCCAGCTTCCGCAGTGATGTGACGGTGGAGCTGGTGAAGCACTCCGCCGCCGACTCCGACGTGCTGTGGGCCGCCCGCGTCTCCACGGCGGGCGAGCAGTCGCTGGAGGAGCTGCAGAAGGACCCGGAGCGTTCCAAGGGCCTCATCAACTACCTGATGCGCGACCGCCACGGCAGCCCCTTCGAGCACAACTCGATGACCTTCTTCATCAGCGCCCCGATCTTCGTGTTCCGCGAGTTCATGCGGCACCGGGTCGGCTGGTCCTACAACGAGGAATCGGGCCGCTACAGGGAGCTGGAGCCGGTCTTCTACGTCCCGGACGCCGAGCGCAAGCTCGTCCAGGAGGGCCGCCCGGGCAAGTACGTGTTCGTCGAGGGCACCGAGGCGCAGCAGGAGCTGACCGGCCGCGTCATGGAGGACTCGTACCGCCAGGCCTACGAGGCGTACCAGGAGATGCTCGCCGCGGGCGTCGCCCGGGAGGTTGCCCGTTCGGTCCTGCCCGTCGGACTTTTCTCCTCGATGTACGCCACCTGCAACGCCCGCTCGCTGATGCACTTCCTCGGTCTCCGTACGCAGCACGAGCTCGCGACCGTCCCGTCCTTCCCGCAGCGGGAGATCGAGATGGTCGGCGAGAAGATGGAGCAGCATTGGGCGGAGCTCATGCCGCTCACGTACGCGGCCTACAACGCCAACGGTCGCGTTGCCCCGTAAGGGTCGATATGGCTGCAACGTACAGATGTACGGAGTCAAGTCCTAAGTGTCCGTATTGCGACGTTTCGTAAAGTTCATCTAGGCTGATCAAACGGACCCGGCACTGCTTGAACCCCCGAGCAGGCAGTGCCGGGCTCCAACACTCTGTTGACGGTCCCCCGAGGGGACACCGCGAGCATGGCAGCGAGTAGCGTGTTACCCATGGCTCCGATCTCGACTCCGCAGACCCCCTTCGGGCGGGTCCTCACCGCCATGATCACGCCCTTTGCGGCGGATGGCACTCTCGACCTCGACGGCGCGCAGCAGCTCGCCGTCCACCTGGTGGACGCAGGCAACGACGGCCTGATCATCAACGGCACCACCGGCGAGTCGCCGACCACCACCGACGCGGAGAAAAACGACCTCGTACGAGCCGTCCTCGAAGCCGTCGGAGACCGCGCCCACGTGGTCGCCGGCATCGGCACGAACGACACCCGCCACACCCTCGAGCTGGCCCGCCAGGCCGAGGCCACGGGCGCGCACGGTCTGCTGGCCGTGACCCCGTACTACAGCAAGCCGCCGCAGGAGGGCCTCTACCGGCACTTCACGGCGATCGCGGACGCCACCGGCCTGCCGGTCATGCTCTACGACATCCCCGGCCGCAGCGGTGTCCCGATCGAGACGGAAACCCTGGTCCGGCTGGCCGAGCACCCCCGTATCGTGGCCAACAAGGACGCCAAGGGCGACCTCGGCCGCGCCAGCTGGGCCATCGCGCGCAGCGGCCTGGCCTGGTACTCGGGCGACGACATGCTGAACCTGCCGCTCCTGTCGGTCGGCGCGGTCGGCTTCGTCTCCGTGGTCAGCCACGTGGTCACCCCCGACCTGCGCGCCATGCTGGAGGCGCACCTGGGCGGAGACGTCCAGAAGGCCGCCGAGATCCACCAGAAGCTGCTCCCGATCTTCACCGGCATGTTCCGCACCCAGGGCGTGATGACCACCAAGACCGCCCTGAACCTGCAGGGCCTGCCCGCAGGGCCGCTGCGGCTCCCGCTGATCGAGCTGTCCGACGAAGAGACGGCCCAGCTCAAGATCGATCTTGCCGCCGGCGGGGTACAGCTCTGACAACAGACTTCACAACTGAATAAGCATGATCGAAAAAGACAACAGCAAGTGCACGAATGACATGCGCGCCACGTGCCTTCCGAGGTACGTGGCGTGCGTGGTGAGGAGAGACTTTTGAGCCATCCGCATCCGGAACTCGGTCCGCCGCCCAAGCTGCCCAAGGGCGGCCTGCGCGTCACCCCCCTGGGTGGCCTCGGCGAGATCGGCCGCAACATGACCGTCTTCGAGTACGACGGCCGCCTGCTGATCGTCGACTGCGGTGTCCTCTTCCCCGAAGAGGAGCAGCCGGGCATCGACCTGATCCTGCCGGACTTCACGTCCATCCGGGACCGCCTCGACGACATCGACGGCATCGTGCTCACGCACGGCCACGAGGACCACATCGGCGCCGTCCCGTACCTCCTCCGGGAGAAGCCGGACATCCCGCTGATCGGCTCCAAGCTGACGCTGGCCCTCATCGAGGCGAAGCTCCAGGAGCACCGCATCCGCCCCTACACCCTCGAGGTGAAGGAAGGCGAGCGCGAGAACCTCGGCCCCTTCGACTGCGAGTTCATCGCCGTCAACCACTCCATCCCGGACGCGCTGGCCGTCGCGATCCGGACCGGCGCGGGCATGGTCGTCGCCACCGGCGACTTCAAGATGGACCAGCTCCCGCTGGACAAGCGCCTCACCGACCTGCACGCCTTCGCGCGTCTGAGCGAAGAGGGCATCGACCTCCTCCTCTCGGACTCGACGAACGCCGAGGTCCCGGGCTTCGTCCCGCCGGAGCGGGAGATCTCCACCGTCCTGCGGAACGTCTTCGCGAACGCCCACCACCGCATCATCGTGGCCAGCTTCGCCAGCCACGTGCACCGCATCCAGCAGATCCTCGACGCCGCCCACGAGTACGGCCGCCGGGTCGCCTTCGTCGGCCGCTCGATGGTCCGCAACATGGGCATCGCCCGGGACCTGGGCTACCTGAGGGTGCCGCCGGGCCTCGTCGTGGACGTCAAGACCCTCGACGACCTGCCGCCCCACGAGGTCGTCCTGGTCTGCACCGGTTCCCAGGGCGAGCCGATGGCGGCCCTGTCCCGCATGGCCAACCGCGACCACCAGATCCGGATCGTCCCGGGCGACACGGTGATCCTGGCGTCGTCCCTCATCCCGGGCAACGAGAACGCGGTCTACCGCGTGATCAACGGCCTGACCCGCTGGGGCGCCAACGTCGTGCACAAGGGCAACGCCAAGGTGCACGTTTCCGGCCACGCCTCCGCCGGCGAGCTGCTGTACTTCTACAACATCTGCAAGCCGCGGAACCTGATGCCGGTCCACGGCGAATGGCGTCACCTGCGCGCCAACGCCGAGCTCGGCGCCATGACGGGCGTCCCGAAGGACCGCATCGTCATCGCCGAGGACGGCGTGGTCGTCGACCTGATCGACGGCAAGGCCCGCATCTCCGGCAAGGTCCAGGCCGGCTACGTGTACGTGGACGGCCTCTCGGTCGGCGACGTCACCGAGGCCTCGCTCAAGGACCGCCGGATCCTCGGCGACGAGGGCATCATCTCGGTCTACGTCGTGGTGGACAGCACCACCGGCAAGGTCGTCAGCGGCCCGAACATCCAGGCCCGCGGCTCCGGCATCGAGGATTCCGCCTTCGGCCCGGTGGTCGCGAAGATCGAGGAGGCCATCGCACGCGCGGCCTCCGACGGCGTGGCGGAGCCGCACCAGATCCAGCAGCTCATCCGCCGCACGATGGGCAAGTGGGTCTCGGACAGCTACCGCCGCCGCCCGATGATCCTCCCGGTCGTCGTCGAGGTCTGACCCTCGCCGTAGCGACCTCACCGGAGCGGGGCAACCGGATTTGCATCCGGGGGCCCCGCTCCAGTACGTTTACGACTCCACCCCGCACGACACCCGGGCACACACGTGTGCCTGTACCTGTCACGCGGGCGGGTGGCAATCAGCACTCAGGAAGACCTGATAAAGTCTGATCCACCCGAAAGGGAAAGGCCCTCCGAAGGCCATCGGAATTCCAATCCAACCGGAAACGGCACGGAAAAGAATCTGATAGAGTCGGAATCGCCGGAAAGGGAAAACGCGAAAGCGAAGACCCCGGAAAGCAAGCGCGAAAGACTCTGATAGAGTCTGAAACGCAAGAACGAAAGCCCGGAGGAAAACCCGCGAGGGTGAGTACAAAGGAAGCGTCCGTTCCTTGAGAACTCAACAGCGTGCCAAAAATCAACGCCAGAAGTTGATACCCCGTCCACTTCGGTGGAT
>NZ_JBHUSC010000071.1:0-28239 GCF_042673805.1 Streptomyces sp. NPDC057010
GAACCCTCCCGGAGGGTTCCGGCCCGCCGTCGTTCGCTACGCGGAGACCGCTCGCCGCGCCGGCACCCAGCAGCGGATGACGTCGCGTACGGAGACGATGCCCACCGGGCCGCCGTGCTCCAGCACGATCAGGTGCCGGAAGCCGCCGTGGGCCATCGCCTCGGCGGCCTCCTGCACGGTGGCGTCGGGGGTGCAGAACACCACGTTGTTGGTCGTGTGCGCGCCCACGGACTCCCGGTCGGGATCGTGGCCCGCGCCGATCGAGTTGAGGATGTCGCGCTCGGTGAGGATGCCGATGCCGCTGTGGTCGGGATCGAGGACGACGGCCGCGCCGACGCGCCGGCCGGACATCAGGCAGGCCGCCTGCCGGAGGGTGTGAGCGGGTCCGAGGGTGAGGATCACGGTGCTCATTGCGTCACGGACGAGCATGAAGAGAGCCACCTCCTGGGGTGAGCCCCCCGCTTGGGTGGGTGCGCCCGGGAACACCTCCTTGAGAAGGCATTCACAAGCGCACAAGCGTGGGGAGTCTCAGATTCCCATGGACACGCACCGTCATCAAGGGGGCGCGCTCGGCTCACGCCGGGCTTACGTGCGCGGGCGCAGCAGGCCCAGCATCTCCTCGTGGAGCAGCCCGTTCGAAGCCGCCGCGTTCCCGCCGTGCACGCCCTCGACCCCGTCCAGGCCGGTGAAGCGGCCGCCCGCCTCCTGGACCACGACCGCGATGGCCGCCATGTCCCAGAGGTTCAGCTCCGGCTCGGCGCACAGGTCCAGCGAGCCCTCCGCGACCATCATGTACGGCCAGAAGTCGCCGTAGCCGCGCGTGCGCCAGCACGCGCGGGTCAGGTCCAGGAACCCGGGGAGCCGGCCCTGCTCCTCCCAGCCGCTCAGCGAGGAGTACGCGAACGAGGCGTCGCCCAGCGTGGCCACCTGAGACACGCGAATCCCCGTGGACGCAGTGGTCTCGCCGAGCGAGCCGCCCGCGTATGCGCCCGCGCCCTGCGCCGCCCACCAGCGCCGGCCGAGCGCCGGCGCGGACACCACGCCGACGACCGGGCGGAAGACGCCGTCCTCGCCCTCGGCCATCAGGGAGATCAGGGTCGCCCAGACGGGGACCCCGCGCACGTAGTTCTTCGTACCGTCGATCGGGTCCACGACCCAGCGGCGCGGGCCGCTGCCCTTGAGGCCGTACTCCTCGCCGAGGATCGCGTCGTCGGGGCGCGCGGCCGCGATGCCGGCCCGGATGACCTCCTCGGCGGCCTTGTCGGCCTCGCTCACCGGGGTCATGTCCGGCTTCGTCTCGACCTTCAGGTCGAGGGCGCGGAACCGCTCCATCGTGGCGGCGTCCGCCGCGTCGGCGAGTTCGAGGGCGAGGCGCAGGTCATCGTCATACTCGGGCATGCCCGAACAGTATCGAGACTCCCGTACCCCGACCAACGGCGTCCACAGTGCGGCCGAGAGGCGCCCTTGACAGGATCTGGCGCCCCGTCAACCCTGGCCAGGGAGCCAATCGGGGAGGCGTGACGATGCCGGCAGCCCGGGAGTCCTTGCTGGAGGCGGCGGGAGCGGCGCTCACGGCCCGCCCTTGGCCGGCCGTGCGGATGGTCGACGTGGCGGCCGCCGCCGGGGTGTCCCGGCAGACCCTCTACAACGAGTTCGGCGGCAAGGCGGGCCTGGGCCGCGCCCTGGTCCGCCGCGAGACCGAGCGCTACCTGGAGGGCGTGGACCGGGCCCTGGCCACACCCGCGCGGGACGCCGAGCGCCTCGCGGCGGTCGCCGAGTGGACCGTACGGGCGGCCCGCGCCCACCCCCTCGTACGGGCCCTGCTGACCGGGTTCTGGGACGCGGCCCTGCCCGCCGCCGGCGCCCGGGCACCCGGCCCGGGCGAGCTGGCCCGCGCCGTGCGCGACCGGGCCGCCGCCGCGCTCCCGCCGGGGGAGGGGGCGCAGCGCTGCGAGCTCGCCGTACGGCTCGCGCTGTCCTACGTGGTCGCCCCGGGCGAGGAGCCGGGGGCCGGCGAGCTGCTGCGGCTGCTCAATGGGCAGATCCGGACAGCTGGAGCCCGATGACCCCGAGGATCACCAGGGAGATCGAGACGAGCTTGAGGGTGGAGACCAGGTCACCGAGGAAGACCATGCCGTAGATCGCCGTCCCGGCCGCCCCGATGCCGGTCCACACCGCGTACGCCGGACCCACGTCCAGCTTCTTGAGGGCCAGCGTCAGCAGCCCGAAGCTGCCGAGTGCGAAGCACGCGAACGCGACGGTCGGCCACAGCCGGGTGAAACCGTGGGAGAGCTTGAGGCAGACCGCGAAACCGGTCTCCAGGATTCCCGCGACCACGACGAGCAGCCACGCCATGTCGAATGCCTCCCCGCGTCACGTGACGTCGCGTCACTTGGTGCGATTATGCATTTACCAGACATGGTGTGCGGCAAACCCCGCCGATGATCAGTCGCCTTCGCGGCGCTCCCGGGTCTCCAGCAGCCGCCGCAGCGAATACAGCCGCGCCGGGTCCGCGTGGCCGTCCTCCACCCACTTGTCGAGCGCGCAGTCCTGCTCGTCGTGGCTGCACGCCCGCGGGCACTCCTCCGTACCCGGCACGAGGTCCGGGAAGGCCAGGATCACCCGGGACGGGTCCACGTGGTGCAGGCCGAAGGAGCGCACGCCCGGGGTGTCGATGACCCAGCCGTCCCCGGAGGGCAGCGGCAGCGCGAGCGCCGAGGTCGTCGTGTGCCGGCCGCGGCCGGTGACCGCGTTGACGTGGCCCGTGGCGCGCTGGCGGCCCTCGGCGACCAGCGAGTTCACCAGGGTGGTCTTGCCGACGCCCGAGTGGCCGACGAAGGCGGTGATCCGGCCCGTCAGGCGCTGGCGCACCCGCTCGGCCGCGTCGCCCGTCGCGAGCTCCTCGCGGTTGGTCACCACGTAGTTCAGGCCGAGCGTCGAGTAGATCTCCAGGATCTTGTCGGCGGAGGTCAGGTCGGACTTGGTCAGCACCAGCAGCGGCTCCAGCCCGGCGTCGTAGGCCGCGACCAGACAGCGGTCGATCATCCGGGGCCGCGGCTCCGGATCGGCCAGGGCCGTGACGATGGCCAGCTGGTCGGCGTTGGCCACGACCACCCGCTCGTACGGGTCGTCGTCGTCGGCGGTGCGCCGCAGGACGGACTTGCGCTCCTCGATCCGCACGATGCGGGCGAGGGTGTCCTTCTTGCCCGACAGGTCACCGACGATCCAGACCCGGTCCCCGACCACCGCCGCCTTGCGCCCCAGCTCGCGGGCCTTCATGGCGGTGACCGTGCGGTCCTCGACCAGGCAGGTCAGCCGGCCGCGGTCCACGGTGAGGACGAAACCCTCCGAGGCGTCCTCGTGCTTGGGCCGGATGTTCGTCCGGGCCCGGTTGCCCTTGGGGTTGGGGCGCTGCCGGATGTCGTCCTCGTCGGTGTGCTTGCCGTACCTGCGCATGACGGGGCCCCTACGCTCCCGCTCCCGAGCCGGCGAGCATGTCTGTCCACATCCTGGGGAAGTCCGGCAGGGTCTTTGCGGTCGTCGCCACGTTCTCGATCCGCACGCCCTCCACGGCCAGGCCGATCACCGCGCCCGCGGTGGCCATCCGGTGGTCGTCGTACGTGTGGAAGGTGCCGCCGTGCAGCGGGCGCGGCCGGATGTGCAGGCCGTCCTCGGTCTCGGTGACGTCGCCGCCGAGGCCGTTGATCTCGGCGGTCAGCGCGGCCAGCCGGTCCGTCTCGTGCAGCCGCAGGTGCGCGACCCCGCGCAGCACCGACTCCGAGTCGGCCAGCGCCGCGACCGCGGCGATGCCCGGGGTGAGCTCGCCGACCTCGCTCAGGTCCACGTCGATGCCGTGGATCTTGCCGGTGCCGGTGAAGACCAGGCCGGCGTCGGTCAGCTCGCAGGAGCCGCCCATCTCGGTGAAGATCCGGCGCAGCGCGTCACCGGGCTGCGTGGTGCGGCGCGGCCAGTCCGGGACGGTGACCGTGCCGCCCGTGATCAGGGCCGCGGCCAGGAACGGCTGGGCGTTGGAGAGGTCCGGCTCCACGACCATGTCGCGGCCCAGCAGCGCGCCCGGCGCCACCCGCCACACGTCCTTCTCGCCGCCCGCCTCCGGGGTGTCGACCTGGGCGCCCGCCGCGCGCAGCATCTCCACCGTCATCCGGATGTGCGGCATCGACGGCAGGTTGCCGCCCACGTGCCGGACCTCCACGCCCTGGTTGAAGCGCGGGGCGGACAGCAGCAGCGCCGAGACGAACTGCGAGGAGTTGGAGGCGTCGATCTCGACCGTGCCGCCCTCCAGGGCCCCGCCGCCCTGGACGGTCATGGGCAGCGCGCCCCGGCCGTCGTCGTCGATCCGGGCGCCCAGGGTGCGCAGCGCGCTGATGACCTGGCCCAGCGGACGCTCGTAGGAGCGCGGGTCGCCGTCGAAGCGGATGTCACCGGCGGCGAGGGTGGCGACGGGCGGCAGGAAGCGCATGACCGTGCCCGCGTTGCCGACGTCGACCGTGGCGGGCCCGTGCAGGGCCGCCGGGATGATCCGCCAGGCCTCTCCGCTCTCGCCGTCGGCCGAGCTGGAGGAGACGGTCTCCTCGATGCCGACGCCCAGCGCGCGCAGCGCGTCCGACATCAGCTGGGAGTCGCGCGAGCGCAGCGGACGGCGGACCCAGCCCGGCTCGGCGGCGAGCGCGGCGAGCACGAGGGCCCGGTTGGTGACCGATTTGGACCCCGGCACGGTGACGGTGGCGTGGACGGCCCCGTCCGCGAGGGGGGCGGGCCAGAGGGCGTGGAGCGCGGGGGTCTCGGTCATGGCCCCCACTTTAGTGGCTTCCCCCGACCCCAGATCTTGATCGCTGCGCCGTCTCAGAGGTCGAGAAGCCAGCGCCCGCCGCCCACCAGCGAGCACAGCGCGACGACGTGGAAGAGGAGCAGCCACACCACCGGGTGCACATGGGTGAGCCGGCCCAGCTGGTCGGCGTCGGAATCCGGCGCCCCGCCACCCCGTCGCTTGGTCCCCAGCTCGAAGACCGGGCGGACCCCGCCCAGGAGCAGGAACCACACCACTCCGTACGCGAACACGGCCTGCACGTCGGCCGGGGCCAGCCAGGACACCAGGACGAACGCCGCGCCGGTCAGGACCACCGTCAGGACCCCGTACGCGTTGCGGATCATCACCAGCACCGCCAGCAGCAGGGCGGTCGCCGCCCACAGCAGCAGGGTGATCCGGTGCGCCGACAGCAGCGCCGCCCCGCCCAGCCCGAGCAGAGGGGGCGCCGTGTACCCGGCGGCGGCGGTCAGGATCATGCCGAGGCCGGTCGGCTTGCCGCGGCTGACGGTGACGCCGCTGGTGTCGGAGTGCAGCCGGATGCCCTGGAGCTCCCGACCGGTCAGCCGCGCCAGCAGGCCGTGCCCGCCCTCGTGCGCGATGGTGATCGCGTTGCGCGCCACCCGCCAGACCGGGCGGGGGCCGACGGCGGCCAGCGCGGCCAGGCCGGTCGCGATCACCAGCCACCGGTCGGGCGCTGCCTGTATACCCGTGAGCCGGTCCCACAGGCCGGACGCGGTACTGATGTCCATAAGGTGGCGGACTCCTTGCGGTGGGGGTCTGGTGACATGGCAGTGTGGCAGCCATGTGCGGAAGGTATGCGGCGAGTCGCAAGCCCGAGGACCTGGTGGAGGCCTTCGGCATCGAGAAGTGGGAGCCGGAGGAGACGCTGGCCCCGGACTGGAACGTGGCGCCGACGAAGGAGGTCCACGTCGTCCTCGACCGTCCCCTGAAAGACGCTCGGGACCCGCGTCCGGTTCGCCAGCTGCGCGTCCTGAAATGGGGGCTCGTGCCCTCCTGGGCCGCCGACCCCAGCGGCGCCGCCCGGATGATCAACGCCCGGGCCGAGACCGTCGCCGAGAAGCCCTCCTTCCGCCGCCCCTTCGCGCAGCGCCGCTGCATCATCCCCGCCGACGGGTACTACGAGTGGGTCACCGCCCACGACGAACGGCAGCTGGAGGTGGAGGGGAAGAAGAAACGGGCCCGCAAGCAGCCCTACTTCGTGCTCCCCTCCGACGGCTCCGTCTTCGCCATGGCCGGCATATACGAGTTCTGGCGCGACCGGAGCGTGCCCGACGCGGATCCCCGCGCCTGGTGGGTGACCTGCTCGGTGATCACCACCGAGGCCGAGACGGGCCCGCTGGGCGTGGCCCCCGCCGAGGGCCCGCGCTCGCTGTCCGACATCCACCCGCGGATGCCGCTCATGCTGACCCCGGACCGCTGGGACGCCTGGCTGGACCCCGCGAACACCGACACCGAGGGCTCGCTGCGGGACCTGCTGGCACCGCCGCCGGGCGGGCTGATGCGGGCCTACCCGGTGTCGACCGCCGCGAGCAACGTGCGGAACAACGGGCCCGAGCTGCTGGAGGAACTGGCCGCGCCGGAGGAGGGCACGCTCTTCTGAACCTGCATGATCGGGGTATGACCACGCGTACCGAGAGCGTCGACACCCCGGCGGGCGAGGCCCGCATCACCTGGCACACCGCCCGCACGGCGAAGCTCGTCCTGGCCCTGAGCCACGGCGCGGGCGGGGGCATCGAGGCCCGCGACCTCCAGGCGCTGGCCGCCGCCCTGCCCCCGCGCGGGATCACCGTGGCCCTGGTGGAACAGCCCTGGCGGGTCGCCGGGAAGAAGGTCGCCGCCGCGCCCAAGGTGCTGGACGAGGGCTGGCGCGGGCTGTGGCCGGCCCTCGCCGGGCCCGGGCTGCCGGTGGTCGCGGGCGGGCGCAGCGCCGGGGCCCGGGTGGCCTGCCGCACCGCCGCCGAGCTGGGCGCGGCCGGGGTGCTGGCGCTGGCGTTCCCGCTGCACCCGCCGGGCCGGCCGGAGAAGTCCCGCGCCGAGGAGCTGCTCGGCGCAGGCCTGCCCACCCTGGTGGTCCAGGGCGGCCGGGACCCCTTCGGGCGCCCCGAGGAGTTCCCGCAGGGCCCGCACGCGCTCGTCGAGGTGCCGTACGGCGACCACGGCTTCGCGGTGCCGAAGAAAGCCGGGCCCACCCAGGACGAGGCCCTCGGGCTGATCACCGAGGCGGTGGGCGAGTGGCTCGCGGGGCTCCCCGTATGACGGCGCCCGGCGCGACCGCGACCTGACGGACTCCGGCGGCCCCCGCGAGGCGTGACGGGACTCACCCGCGCCGCAGCCCCCCGCGAAGGCCGAAAACCCGCCTCCCAGGGGGAATGCACCGCCCGACCCTTCTGTTGTCCCGGATGTCGGTACGCACGGGAACTCGTCGGAGGAGAGGGAGCGCATGACCCAGGTCATCAGCCATAACCGTCCGCAGGCCGCTGACCTGGACTGGACGGTGCTGCCCGCCCCCAAGCGCAGCTCGCTTCGGGCGGCGGAGGGCCGGGATGGTCGACTATTCTCCGATTCGAGCGGATCCGCTTTCGGAGCCGCCACGCAGTCGGAGGAGGTGGGTCCTGTCGCTGGGACCGACGAAGGCCACGCGGAGGAGACGACCCCGGAGCGCAATGCGCGCTTCGAGCGGGACGCCCTCGGCTACCTCGACCAGATGTACTCGGCCGCGCTGCGCATGACGCGCAATCCGGCCGACGCCGAGGACCTGGTCCAGGAGACGTATGCGAAGGCGTACGCGTCCTTCCACCAGTTCCGCGAGGGCACCAACCTCAAGGCGTGGCTGTACCGCATCCTGACCAACACCTTCATCAACTCCTACCGCAAGAAGCAGCGCGAGCCCCAGCGCAGTGCGGCGGAGGAGATCGAGGACTGGCAGCTGGCGCGCGCCGAGTCGCACATGTCGACCGGACTGCGTTCCGCCGAGTCGCAGGCGCTCGACCACCTGCCCGATTCCGATGTGAAGGAAGCCCTCCAGGCCATTCCGGAAGAGTTCCGCATCGCGGTCTACCTTGCCGACGTAGAGGGGTTTGCGTACAAGGAGATCGCGGACATCATGGGTACACCCATCGGTACGGTCATGTCGCGACTGCACCGTGGCCGCCGTCAACTCCGCGGAATGCTGGAGGACTATGCCCGTGAGCGCGGGCTGGTCCCCGCAGGCGCGGGAGAGTCGAACGACCGGAAAGGCTCGGGCTCATGAGTTGCGGAGAGCCGCACGAGACGGAGTGCTCTGAGGTCCTGGACCACCTTTATGAGTTCCTCGACCATGAGATGCCCGACAGTGACTGCACGAAGTTCGAGACACACTTCGGCGAGTGCAACCCCTGTCTGGAGAAGTACGGCCTCGAGCAGGCCGTGAAGAAGCTGGTCAAGCGCTGCTGCGGGTCGGACGACGTGCCGACCGACCTGCGCTCGAAGGTGATGGGCCGGATCGAGCTGATCCGGTCCGGGCAGGCCGTTCCCGATCACGACATCACCGCGGAGAACCCCGCAGCCGGCTGACGCGGCTGCCGGATCTTTGAACCACCGCCCCC
Source organism: Streptomyces sp. NPDC057010 (assembly GCF_042673805.1). NCBI lineage: Bacteria > Bacillati > Actinomycetota > Actinomycetes > Kitasatosporales > Streptomycetaceae > Streptomyces > Streptomyces sp. NPDC057010. The sequence goes on from NZ_JBHUSC010000071.1 coordinate 8,434, forward strand.
GGACGGGTACTTCGTTCACCCGAAGGTGCTAATCCGGGGGCGTCCGCATGGCGCAATGTGAAAATGTGGCCCACTTCGCAAGGGGCCCCACTTATTCTCCCCATTCGGTGCTGGTTTGATTCGGTACCTGGCTTGTACGGCACAGGGGGAGGAGAGCGCCATGCGGGTACTTCCGCCGGGGGCGCGCGTTTACATCCTCTGCGCCGTCCTCGCGGCCGTCGCGTGCGTCACGCCCGCCCTCGCCGATTCCGCTACGCCCTGGGGGGCCGTGGCCCTGCTGGCCGCGCTCTACCTCGGCTGCGAGCTCGTGAAGGTCTGCCCGCTGCTGGGCAGCCGCGTGCCCGAGGGCATCGGCTCGTTCTTCCCGGTGGTGCTGGCCGCCGTCTTCCTCCTGCCGCCCGCGGCGGCCGCGCTCGTGGCGCTGCCCGGCGGGCTGGCGGGCACCGTCGTCCAGCGGCCCGCCTGGGTGCGCAGGGTGTGGCACGCGGCGCAGCAGTCGATAGCCGCCTGGGTCGCGGGGCAGACGTACCGGCTGCTGCGGGGCCCGGCCGCGCTGGGCTCGCCCGGGGGATCCGGGCCGCCCGAACCGGGGGACGCGGCCGTCTGGGTGGCCGACTTCCCGTACGTGATGGTCCCCGCGGCGGCCGCGGCCGTCGCCTTCTGCCTGATGATCACCGCCCTCGACGGGGGCGTCCTGGCCACCGCCGAACGCCGGCCCGCCGCCACCGCCTGGCGCGGACTGCTCACCCGGTCCCTCGCCCCGCACTGCGTCCACGGCCTCGCCGGCCTGATGATGGCCGTCATGTGGCGCAGCCCGTACGGACTGCCGGCCGCGCTGCTCGTCCTGCTGCCGATGTACATCTCCTGCTGGGTCTTCGCCCAGTACCACCGCGAACGCGCCGCCCACCGGGCCACCATCCGCGCCCTCGTCCAGGCCGTCGACATCAAGGACCGCTACACGCGGGGCCACAGCGAACGGGTCGGCCAGGCCTCCGCGATGATCGCCCGCGAGCTGGGCATGGCCGAGGACCGGCTCGAAGTCGTCCGCATCGCCGGGATCCTGCACGACGTCGGCAAACTCGGCGTCCCCACCCGGCTGCTGCGCAAGGACGGGCCGCTCACCCCCGAGGAACGCCGGATCATCGAACTGCACCCCGAGTACGGGCACGAGATGGTGCGCGGCATCGGCTTCCTCGGCGAGGCCCGGTCCGCGATCCTGCACCACCACGAACGGGTCGACGGCTCCGGCTACCCGTACGGGCTGACCGGCGAGCAGATCCCGGTGCTGGCCCGGGTGGTGGCCGTGGCCGACGCCTTCGACGCGATGACCTCCACCCGCTCGTACAGCAGGGCCCGGCCGGTCGCGGTCGCCCTGGCCGAGCTGGAGCGGTGTGCGGGGGCGCAGTTCGACCCCGCCATGGTGGGCGCGCTGGCGGGGGCCATCGGCCGGCACGGCTGGCACCCGGTGGTCACCTCCGACGAGGACCTCCAGGTGATCGGCCCGTCCGCCCCCGCAGCAGCCGAGCCCCTGCCCTCCGTTCCGGTGCCGGGCGGGCCGGGCGCACCGCCGCTGTCCGCGCTGCCGGGGCAGGGCTCCCGCCCGGGAGAAAGGGTTCGCCCCGGAGGGGCCGGCGGCGTCGTCGGGGCAGGGGGCGGCGAGTGAGGGGGATCGCCACGTGGAGCGTGCGGGGGGCGGCCGGGGTGCTCACCGTCGCCGGCCTGGGCCACACCCTGTGGAACGGCATCGCCGAGCCCGGCATCGCCCTGGCCTTCGGCACCCTGATCACCCTCGGCGAGCTCGCCCGCCGGGACCAGCGCGACGACCACCGCAGCGGGGGCGCCGACCGGCAGCCCGCCCCGCTCGGCTCCGCCGGAGCCCTCGCCTACGCCCTGCTCGGCCAGAACGCCGGCCAGCCCACCCACCACGGCGTGCTCCAGATCGTCGCCGTCGTCGTCGCGGCCGCCCTCGCCGGGATCGTCCCGCACGTCGCCCGCGGCCGCGGCCCCGCCGTCGACCACGTCGCCCGCCGGGTCCTCACCGTCACCTTCGCCGCCGTCTGCTTCCAGCCGCTCTACAACTCCGGCCGGCTGGAGCACTGGGTCGGCCAGGGCCCGTACCTCGTCCTGTTCCTGCTGGGCCTGCTCGGCCTCACCGCCCTGTGCGACGCCGTGCTCGCCGCCGCCCTGGCCGGCGCCCGGACCGGCTGGCCGTACGGCCCCCTGCTGCGCGACGAGCTGCGCGCCCAGCTCGGCATCGGCTCGGCGATCTGCGCCACCGGCGTCGTGATGGCCCTCGGCGTGGCCGTCGCCGGGCTGTGGGCCCTGCCCGTGTTCTGCGTGCCCCTGCTGCTGACCCAGATGTCCTTCCACCGGATCGCCGCCATCCGCACGACCTACCGCCAGACCATCACCTCCCTGGCCCGCGCCACCGAGATCGTCGGCTACACCCCGCCCGGCCACGCCCGCCGGGTCGCCGCCCTGAGCTGCGCCGTCGGCCGGGAGCTGGGCCTTTCGGAGCGGGAGCTCACCGTGCTGGAGTACGCCGCCCTCATGCACGACATCGGGCAGCTCTCCCTCGTCGACCCGGTCCCCGCCGGGGCCACCGCCGAGCTGCCCGCCGCCGAGGCCCGCCGGATCGCCGAGCTCGGCGGGGAGGTGGCCCGCCAGACCGGGGTGCCCGCCGAGGTCGCCGTGGTCGTGGAGCGGCAGGCGGACCCGTACCGGGAACAGCCCGTCGCGGCCCGCATCGTGCGCACGGTCAACGCGTACGAGGACCTCACCGGGCACGTCGGCGGGAGCCTTCACCCGGGCGGCTCACTGGCCGCTCTGGAACGGCTCCGCCTGGGGACCGGGCACGACTTCCAGCCGGAGGTCGTGGAGTGTCTGGCGAGGGTTCTGGCCAGGGGTGGACGTGACAGAGTGGTGCCCGTCCCACCTGGGTAACCCATGGGTAATGAGCGGCCGTCCGAGTGGGCATGGTTGGATGCCAGTAAGAGGGACCGTAGGAGTGTCCGCAAGGCTGCACCGTAGCCCCCAGCCACCGCTGGGAGGTGCCCCCAGGCAGGCGGGAATCGTGAGGATCTTCGGGAAGGTACGGCATCGGCCCTCCGCCTCGTGGCGGCAGGCCACCGACCGCGCGTTCACGCTGATCGGCGACGGGCGGTACGACGACGCGGGCGCGCTCCTGACCAGAGCCGCCGACCTGGAACCCTGGCTGTCCGAGTCCTGGTTCAACCTGGCCCTGCTGCACAAGTTCCGGCACGACTGGGAACAGGCGCGGGCCGCCGGACTGCGCGCCGTGGCGCTGCTGGACCGCGAGACCGGCGCCCCGGACTGGTGGAACGTCGGGATCGCCGCCACCGCGCTCCAGGACTGGCCGCTGGCCCGGCGGGCCTGGCAGGCGTACGGGCTGAAGGTGCCCGGCGATCCGCACGGCGCCGGCGGCAACGGCGAACCGGTCGGCATGGAGCTCGGCAGCGCGGCCGTACGGCTGTCGCCCGAAGGCGAGGCCGAGGTGGTCTGGGGCCGCCGGCTGGATCCGGCGCGGCTGGAGGTCCTGTCGATCCCGCTGCCCTCCTCGGGGCGGCGCTGGGGCGAGGTCGTCCTGCACGACGGGGTGCCGCACGGCGAGCGGGTCACCGCGGCCGGGCCCTCGTACCCGGTCTTCGACGAGATCGAGCTGTGGGCGCCCTCGCCGGTGCCGACCTGGGTGGTGCTGCTGGAGGCGGCCACCGAGGCGGACCGCGACGCGCTGGAGCAGCTGGCCTCGGACGCGGGCTTCGCCGCCGAGGACTGGTCCTCGTCGGTGCGGCTGCTGTGCCGGACCTGCTCGGAGAGCGAGATGCCGAGCGACGAGGGCGACGGGGAGCACCTGGACCCGCACGACCACAGCGAACCGGGGCACCCCGGACCGCTGGGGCACCGCACGGCCGGCTCCGGCTCGCTGTGGGTGCCGGAGCGGGAGTGCGGGATCGCGGCGCCGGCCGGTCTGGTGCGCGGGCTGCTCGACGGATGGGTCGCGGACAGCCCGGACAGCCGTGAGTGGCGGGATCTCGAAGAAGTCTGCTGAGGTGGGCCGTAGGCTGTACGGGCACATCGGTGGCCATCGGCGACCACCGGTGACTTGGACTTACGGAAGGCGTACGGCGGACATGTCGCAGGAGAACGAGGTAGTCGAGGTCGTGAACGACGGGTACGTCGTGGACACGGAGGACTGTGCGGAGCGCGAGCTCGCCCACCGTGAGCGCGGCACCGCCCGCCCGATCACCGTCGTCGGCAACCCGGTCCTGCACAGCGAGTGCAAGGACGTCACCGAGTTCGGCGACGAGCTGGCGCAGCTGATCGACGACATGTTCGCCAGCCAGAAGGCCGCCGAGGGCGTGGGCCTGGCCGCGAACCAGATCGGCGTGGACGCCAAGGTCTTCGTCTACGACTGCCCGGACGACGACGGCGTGCGGCACACCGGTGTCGTCGTCAACCCGAAGCTCGTGGAACTGCCGGCGGGCGCACGGGTGCTGGACGACTCCAACGAGGGCTGCCTGTCGGTCCCGACCGCCTACGCCTCGCTGGCCCGCCCGGACTACGCCGAGGTCGAGGGCCAGGACGCGCAGGGCAACCCGATCAAGGTGCGCGGCACCGGCTACTTCGCGCGCTGCCTCCAGCACGAGACCGACCACCTGTACGGCTACCTGTACATCGACCGGCTCTCGAAGCGGGACCGCAAGGACGCCCTGCGGCAGATGGCGGAGGGCACCCCGCGCTACGAGACGGTCCCGAACGACTGATCCCACGCGCGCCCGGGCGCCGCGCATGCGGAAGGGCCCCGCTCCGATCCGGGAGCGGGGCCCTTCCGCGTGACATCGCCCGGACTACTTGGGCGCGACGCCCCAGCCGCTGTCGGCGGGAGCGGAGCCCCAGCCGGAGTCGGCGGGCTTGGCGTCCCAGCCGATTCCGGCCGGCGCGGAGCCCCAGCCGGAGTCCGCCGAGGCGGTGGTGGCCGCGCCGCCGACGAGCAGAACGGCGAACGCGGCGGCGGCGACGAGGCGCGAGGTGCGGGAGATACGGGACATACAGGCCCCCCTGGGCAGTGGTGAGCGGTGTCCGACCGGGCGCTGTGCGGGGCGGTCAGGCCAGGCGTCATCACCGTACGACACCACTCGACTACGGAGGGGCTTGGTTTGGGTCAAGTGTTCTACGATTCTCGGCCAGCTCAGGCTGCGGCCCGGGGCCCGCGGAACGTGCGCCTGAAGGAGTTCGGGGTCGTTCCGAGCGTGCGCAGGAAGTGGTGGCGCAGCGCCGCCGCGTTCCCGAAACCGCAGCGGCCCGCGATCGCGTCGACCGTCTCGTCGGTGGACTCCAGCAGCTCCTGGGCCAGCAGCACCCGCTGCCGGAGCACCCACTGGTACGGGGTGGTGCCGGTCTCCTGGAGGAAGCGCCGGGCGAAGGTGCGCGGGGACATGTGGGCGCGCTCCGCGAGGTGCTCGACGGTGATCTCCTCGTCCAGGTGCCGGGCCATCCACCCGATCACCTCGCCCACCGTGTCGCAGGCCGTCCGGGGGAGCGGGCGCTGGATGTACTGGGCCTGCCCGCCGTCCCGGTGCGGCGGTACGACCATCCGCCGCGCGATGGTGTTGGCCACCTCGGCGCCGTGCTCCTGGCGGACCACGTGCAGGCAGGCGTCGATGCCGGAGGCGGTGCCGGCCGAGGTGATCACCTGGCCCTCGTCCACGTACAGCACGTCGGGGTCGACCCGGGCGCGCGGATAGCGGCGCGCCAGCGCCGGGGCGTGCATCCAGTGGGTGGTGCACCGCCGCCCGTCCAGCAGCCCGGCCGCGCCGAGGACGAAGGCCCCGCTGCACACGCTGAGCACCCGCGCGCCCCGGTCGACGGCGCGCCGCAGGGCGTCGAGGAAGGGCTCGGGGTACTCCCGTACGGGCGCCTGCCGGTCGGCGGGCAGGCAGATCAGGTCGGCCTCGTCCAGCCGCTCCAGCCCGTGCGGGGGCCGGATGGCGAAGCCGACGTCCGCCATGGTCAGCGGCCCTTCCTCGGCGGCGCACACGGCGAAGTCGTACACCGGCAGCCCCTGCTCGCTCCGGTCGATCCCGAAGACCTCGCAGAAGATCCCGAACTCGAAGGGCGCCACTCCGTTGGCGAGCGCCACGGCCACGTTGGTCAGCATGCCCCCAGTGTGGCAGTAATTCGATGATCCATGACAGTCCTGCCACTGTCCGGTTCTCGACCTTCCGGAGATCGTGGACCCATGAGCACATTCCTGAACTACCTCACGGTCCTGGCCCTCGCCGCCCTCCTCCTCGCCCCGGCCCTCTACGGCCTGGCCCGGGAACGCAGAATCGACCGCCAACTGCGCGAGGCAGCCGACGGCCGATCCGGTGTCCTGGTGCTACGGACGCGTCAGAAGTCCTCGTCCAGGTCGACCGTGCCCTCCACCGCGACCTGGTAGGCCGACGGGCGGCGCTCGAAGAAGTTGGTGAGCTCCTGGACGCCCTGGAGCTCCATGAAGGAGAACGGGTTCGACGAGCCGTACACCGGCGGGAACCCGAGGCGGGCCAGGCGCTGGTCCGCGACGCACTCCAGGTACTCGCGCATCGACTCGGTGTTCATGCCCGGCAGGCCGTCGCCGCACAGGTCGCGGCCGAACTGCAGCTCCGCCTCCACGGCCTCCTTCAGCATGTCGGTGACCTGCTGCTGGAGGGCCTCGTCGAAGAGCTCCGGCTCCTCGTTGCGGACCGTGTCCACCACCTGGAACGCGAAGTCCATGTGGCAGGTCTCGTCCCGGAACACCCAGTTCGTCCCCGTGGCCAGGCCGTGCAGCAGGCCGCGGGAGCGGAACCAGTAGACGTAGGCGAAGGCGCCGTAGAAGAACAGGCCCTCGATGCACGCCGCGAAGCAGATCAGGTTCAGCAGGAAGCGGCGGCGGTCGGCCTGGGTCTCCAGGCGGTCGATCTTCTCGACCGAGTCCATCCACTTGAAGCAGAACTGCGCCTTCTCGCGGATCGACGGGATGTTCTCCACCGCGTCGAAGGCCGCGGCGCGGTCCTCCGGGTCGGGCAGGTAGGTGTCGAGCAGCGTCAGGTAGAACTGGACGTGCACGGCCTCCTCGAACAGCTGGCGCGACAGGTACAGGCGCGCCTCCGGGGAGTTGATGTGCTTGTACAGGGTCAGGACGAGGTTGTTCGAGACGATCGAGTCGCCCGTCGCGAAGAACGCGACCAAGCGGCCGATCATGTGCTGCTCGGCCGGCGTCAGCTTCGCGAGGTCGGCGACGTCCGAGTGGAGGTCGACCTCCTCCACCGTCCACGTGTTCTTGATCGCGTCGCGGTAGCGCTCGTAGAAGTCCGGGTAGCGCATCGGGCGGAGCGTGAGCTCGAAGCCCGGGTCCAGGAGGTTCTTCTTGTCGGTGGAGCTCATTACTGGCAGGCCTCGCAGGACTCGGGGTTCTCAAGGGAGCAGGCCAGCGCGTCGGCGTCGACGGCCTGCGGGAGGGCCACGGGGGTGGTGGCGGCCTGCGCGGCGCGGGCGATCTTCGTCGCCGGGCGCGAGCGCAGGTAGTACGTGGTCTTCAGACCCTGCTTCCAGGCGTACGCGTACATCGAGCTGAGCTTGCCGATGGTCGGCGTCTCCATGAACAGGTTCAGGGACTGGCTCTGGTCCAGGAACGGGGTACGGGCCGCGGCCATGTCGATCAGGCCGCGCTGCGGGATCTCCCACGCCGTGCGGTACAGCTCGCGCACCTCGGCCGGGATCCAGCCGAAGCCCTGCACCGAGCCGGAGGAGTCGCGCAGCGCCTCGCGGGTCTGCGCGTCCCACACGCCGAGCTGCTTCAGCTCCTCCACCAGGTAGGCGTTGACCTGGAGGAACTCACCGCTGAGGGTCTCGCGCTTGAAGAGGTTGGAGACCTGCGGCTCGATGCACTCGTACACGCCCGCGATCGAGGCGATCGTCGCCGTCGGGGCGATCGCGAGGAGCAGGGAGTTGCGCATGCCGGTCTTCGCGACCCGGGCGCGCAGCGCGTCCCAGCGCTCCGGCCAGTTCAGCGCCACGTCGTAGTGGTCCGGGTGCAGGACGCCCTGGGCGGTGCGGGTCTCGGCCCACGCCGGGAGCGGGCCGCTGCGCTCGGCGAGGTCGCAGGACGCCTCGTACGCGGCCAGCATGATCCGCTCGGAGATCTTCGTCGACAGGGCCTTCGCCTCGGGGGAGTCGAAGGGGAGCCGCAGCTTGAAGAAGACGTCCTGGAGGCCCATCGCGCCCAGGCCCACCGGACGCCACTTGGCGTTGGAGCGGCCGGCCTGCTCGGTCGGGTAGAAGTTGATGTCGACCACGCGGTCGAGGAAGGTCACGGCCGTCCGGACGGTCTCGTCCAGGCGCTCCCAGTCCAGCTCCCCGCCGGCCACGAAGGCGCCCAGGTTGACCGAGCCGAGGTTGCAGACGGCGGTCTCGCCGTCGTTGGTGACCTCGATGATCTCGGTGCAGAGGTTGGAGGAGTGGACGACCGTGCCGGGCAGCGCGGTCTGGTTCGCGGTCCGGTTGGAGGCGTCCTTGAAGGTCATCCAGCCCTGGCCGGTCTGCGCGAGCGTGCGCATCATGCGGCCGTACAGGTCGCGGGCCGGCATGGTCTTCTTGGCGAGCCCGGCCGCCTCGGCCTTGACGTACGCGGCGTCGAAGTCGGCGCCGTACAGGTCCACCAGCTCGGGGACGTCGGCCGGGGAGAACAGCGACCACTGGCCGTCCGCGTTCACGCGGCGCATGAACTCGTCCGGGATCCAGTGGGCGAGGTTGAGGTTGTGCGTACGGCGCTGGTCCTCGCCGGTGTTGTCGCGCAGCTCCAGGAACTCCTCGATGTCCGCGTGCCAGGTCTCCAGGTAGACGGCGGCGGCGCCCTTGCGGCGGCCGCCCTGGTTCACGGCGGCGACGGAGGCGTCCAGGGTCTTCAGGAACGGCACGATGCCGTTGGAGTGGCCGTTGGTGCCGCGGATCAGCGAACCGCGGGCGCGGATGCGGGAGTACGACAGGCCGATGCCGCCGGCGTGCTTCGAGAGGCGGGCGACCTGGTGGTAGCGGTCGTAGATCGAGTCGAGCTCGTCCAGCGGGGAGTCCAGCAGGTAGCAGGAGGACATCTGCGGGTGCCGGGTGCCGGAGTTGAAGAGCGTGGGGGAGGACGGCAGGTAGTCGAGGCGGCTCATCAGCCGGTAGAGCGAAGCCACTTCCTCGACGGCGCGCACGCTCTCGTCCTCGGCGAGGCCGCAGGCCACGCGCAGCATGAAGTACTGCGGGGTCTCGATGACCTGGCGGGTGATGGGGTGGCGCAGCAGGTAGCGGCTGTGCAGGGTGCGCAGGCCGAAGAAGCCGAACCGGTCGTCCGCGCCCTCGGCGAGAGTGTGTTCCACCAGCGCGTCCAGGCGGGCCGCGTGGGTGCGGACGAACTCGGCCGTGCGGTCGGCGATGAGCCCCTCGCGGTGGCCGACCTCGACGGAGGCGGAGAAGGAGGTGGCGCCCTGGCCGGCGGCCTCGTCGGCGACGGCCAGCGTCAGCAGCCGGGCGGCGAGCCTGGAGTACGCCGGGTCCTCGGAGATCAGCCCGGCGGCGGCCTCGGTGGCCAGCCCCCGCAGCTCGGCCTCGTCGGCGGCGGCGCTGCGGCCGCGCAGCGCGGCGGCGGCGACCCGGCCGGGGTCGGCGTCGGGGAGGTCGGCCGTCAGCTCGGTGAGGGTACGCAGCAGCGTGGCCCCCGGGCCCTCGGTGTTGTCGCCTGAAACGGACTCGGCGCGCGGTGCGGAAGGCGCGATGGTCACGGCGGGAGCTCTCCCTCGCTCGGCCCGGCGTCGGCGGGCAGGGCACGGGGAGGCGCATGCGGGCGCGACAGGTCGCGCACACCGCACGGCGTCCACCGGCCCAACCGCGAGGCCCGGACGTATCGGCACCCGGTTCGGTCGAGCCGGGCGCACTGTCGGCAGGTCTTCGGACTTGCGGGTGCACCGATGGGTGCACTTCATACCGTTGCGGGACAGTTCCGGATTCACACCGGATTCCCCTGCGGCGACAGCAGGCATGAGCATACATGTGGGGGCCGTGTCCTGTGCGACCCCCTAGATGTTGTGTCGCCGTGGCTACAGTTCGAGACCGTACGTAAGCAGAGTGAGGGCGGGGAACGGCGCCCAGTCCCGCGCGGGGGTCCGTACGAAGCCGAGGCGTTCATAGATCCGGTGGGCGGCCGGCATGTCATCCGACGTGGACAGCACGAGGCGCCGTACGCCGTCGAGGGCCCGGGCGCGGTCGATGCAGGCTCGTACCAGTGCCTCGCCGGCCCCCTGTCCGCGGCCCTCCCGGGCGACGGCCAGCATCCGGAACTCGGCTTCGTCGGACTGCGCGATGTCGCGGAAGGAACTCCCGGGCGGGGCGAAGGCCACACCGCCGAGCAGCCGGCCGTCGCTCCGCACGGCGACCAGTATCTCGCTGTCGGCGGCCCGCCCGGCCACGTCCCGCAGCCGCGCGAGGTACGGGTCCTCCTCGCCGTAGGTGAGCAGCCCGTCCCCGAGGTAGGCCCGCGCGGTGATCTCCCCGAGCTCCTCGTACTCCGCCGGCAGCGCCTGCCTGATCACGATGTCCATGCGGTCGAGTGTGCCGGACACTACCCTGACGGGCATGGGCACCCGAGGGGATCGACCCCACATGCTTCCCGAAGAGTTCGAGGCGGTGGCGCGGATCGCCGCCCGCGTGGCGCAAGGGCTGCGGCTCGAGTTCATCGACGGGCGACTGAGCGTCAAGGCCCGGCATGACGGGAATCGGGGGAGGGTGGCCCAGTGGCTGACGCGCGGCTTGCTCGAGGCGAGGCCGGAGCTCTTCCTGCATGCCTGAAGGGACTGCGGGTACAGACGGATCTCGCGTGCCGTGCCACGGCCGACGGCGCGTTGGCGCCGAGCGAGGCGTTCGCAGGACAGGGTGAATGGGGCGACCCGAAGCCGGTGCTCATGGTTGCCGAGGTCACCTCGTACGACCGTGAAACCGACCGGCGCAGCCGGGTCGACAAGCCCCGGGCCTATGCGGAGACCGGTATCCCTGTCTATCTGCTGGTCGACCGGGACAACGGCCTGGTTGCCGTCCACAGCGAGCCCGACGGGCCGCGGTACGAGCTGGTGCGCAGCATTCCGTTCGGCAAGGACGTCGAGCTCCCCGACCCCGTCGGCGTCACCCTCCGGACCGAGCCCCTCAAGGACTGGGTGCGTTGAGCCCACACGCGCCGAAGGGCCCCGCCGGGGGGCGGGGCCCTTCGTGTGTGTTCAGCAGCAGCGGAAGCCCTCGCGGGGGTCCGCCTCGCGGGCGTCCGTGCGAGCCCGCTCGAACTCGCGGCGGGTCGGGACCGCGGCGTGCGGGTCGTGGGAGCGGGCGTGGGCGACGTGGCGGTCGTACGCCGCCTCGCCCGAGAACTCCCGTACGTAGTACCGGGCCCGCTCCAGCGCGCTGCGCAGGCGGCTCATCAGGCCACCGGCTCCTTCGGGCGTCCGCCGCCCGAGTCGAGGCCCGCCGCGGCGAGCTCCGCCCGCTCCTCGGCGGTCGGGACGAGCCCGGCCGGGGCGATGATCTTCGACTCGGTCCACGGGACCTCGGAGAGCCTCACGGACTCGGGGCTGCTGATGGCCTTGAAGCACGTCCGGGCCGCGTCCGCCAGCACGATGATGATCAGGATCGCGAACAGCGCCGACAGCGCGCCGTCCACCGTGGCGTTGGTGACCACGGTGTGCATGTCGTCCATGTTCTTCGCGGGCGGCAGCACCTTCCCCGCGTCGATCCCGGTCTGGTACTTGTCGCGCTGCGCGAAGAAGCCGACCTTCACGTCCTCCGAGAAGATCTTCTGGTAGCTGGCGGTGAGCGTGACGGCCACGTCCCAGGCCAGCGGAACGCCCGTCACCCAGGCCCACTTCAGCCGGCCGGACTTGACCAGCAGCGTGGTGCAGACGGCCAGGGCCACCGCGGCCAGCAGCTGGTTCGCGATGCCGAACAGCGGGAAGAGCTGGTTGATGCCGCCGAGCGGGTCCTTGATGCCGACCCACAGGAAGTAGCCCCAGCCGCCGACGACGATCGCGCTCGCCAGCCAGACGCCCGGCTTCCAGCTGACGTTCCTGAAGGACTTGTGCACGTTGCCGAGGGTGTCCTGGAGCATGAACCGCCCGACGCGGGTGCCCGCGTCGACCGTCGTCAGGATGAACAGCGCCTCGAACATGATGGCGAAGTGGTACCAGAAGGCCTTCATGCCGGCGCCGCCGATGACGGCCGAGAAGATCTCCGACATTCCGAGTGCGAAGGTCGGCGCGCCGCCCGTACGGGACAGCAGGCTGGCCTCCTCGACGTCCTTCGCCGCCTGCGCGAGGGCGTCCGGGGAGATGGCGAAGCCGAAGTTGGTCACGGCCGCGGAGGCGGTCTCGACCGTGGTGCCGATGACACCGCCGGGGGAGTTGACGGCGAAGAAGAGGCCGGGCTCGATGATGGTGGCCGCGATCATCGCCATGATGGCGACGAAGGACTCGGTCAGCATGGCGCCGTAGCCGATGACCCGGACCTGGGTCTCCTTCTGGATCATCTTCGGGGTGGTGCCGGAGGAGACCAGCGAGTGGAATCCGGACAGGGCGCCGCACGCGATGGTGATGAAGACGAACGGGAACATAGAGCCGGCGAAGACCGGGCCGTCGCCGCGGGTCGCGAAGTCGGTGACCGCGGGCATCTTCAGGGTCGGCATCGCGATGACCACGCCCACGGCGAGCAGGGCGATGGTGCCGACCTTCATGAAGGTGGAGAGGTAGTCGCGGGGCGCGAGCAGCATCCACACCGGCAGCACCGACGCGACGAAGCCGTACGCGATCATCCAGATGACCAGCGTCTCCTTCTCCAGGGTGAAGGTCCCGGCGAGGGAGGACTCGGCGACCCAGCCGCCCGCGACGATGGCGAGCAGCAGCAGCGCGACTCCTATCACCGAGACCTCGGTGACCCGGCCCGGCCGCAGCACGCGGAGGTAGAAGCCCATGAAGAGGGCGATCGGGATGGTCATGCCGATGGAGAAGACGCCCCACGGGGAGTGCGCGAGCGCGTTCACGATGACCAGCGCCAGCACGGCCAGCAGGATGATCATGATGGCGAACACGGCGACCAGGGCGGCGGCTCCGCCCACGGGGCCGATCTCGTCCCGCGCCATCTGGCCGAGCGAACGCCCGTCACGGCGGGTGGAGAAGAACAGGGTGACCATGTCCTGGACGGCGCCCGCGAAGATCACGCCGGCGACGATCCAGATGGTGCCCGGCAGGTAGCCCATCTGGGCGGCGAGCACGGGACCGACGAGCGGGCCGGCGCCGGCGACGGCGGCGAAGTGGTGGCCGAAAAGCACCCGCCGGTCGGTGGGGTGGAAGTCGACACCGTTGTCAAGGCGTTCGGCGGGGGTGGCGCGGGTCTTGTCCACCTTCAGGACGCGGTGGGCGATGAAGCGCGCGTAGAAGCGGTAGCCGATCGCGTACGAGCCCAGCGCGGCGGCGAGCAGCCAGGCGGCCGAGATCTCCTCGCCGCGGGAGAGCGCCAGGACGCCCCAGCCGATGGCCCCGACGAGTCCGACGAGCACCCATACGGCGATGGATTTCGGCGAAGGCGAGCCCGGCGTGCTGCCCGGACTCGCCATGTCCCGTTCTGTACCAGTAGCTTGTGGTTCCGGCATGGCTCTCGTCCCCTCGTCGATCACTGCGTGAGCGCAGGGAATCTACGGGGGATTGCCCGGTGAACGTAAGACCCCGTCCGTATTCCGGTATCGGGCAACGAGTGTTAGACCGCAGGTCGCTTGAGCCTGGCCACGAACTTGTACCGGTCTCCGCGGTACACCGACCGCACCCATTCCACCGGTTCCCCATCGGCGTCCAGCGAGTGCCGGGAGAGCATCAGCATCGGCAGGCCGACGTCGGTGCCGAGCAGGCCGGCCTCGCGCGGGGTGGCGAGCGAGGTCTCGATCGTCTCCTCGGCCTCGGCGAGGTGCACGTCGTACACCTCCGCGAGGGCCGTGTAGAGGGAGGTGTACTTGACCAGCGAACGGCGCAGGGCCGGGAAGCGCTTGGCCGAAAGGTGGGTGGTCTCGATGGCCATCGGCTCGCCGCTGGCCAGCCGGAGGCGCTCGATGCGCAGCACCCGACCGCCGGTATTGATCTTGAGCAGGCCGGCGAGCGTGTCGTCGGCCGTCACGTAGCCGATGTCCAGCAGCTGGGAGGTCGGCTCCAGCCCCTGCGCCCGCATGTCCTCGGTGTACGAGGTGAGTTGGAGCGCCTGGGAGACCTTGGGCTTGGCGACGAAGGTGCCCTTGCCCTGGATGCGTTCCAGCCGGCCCTCGACGACAAGCTCCTGGAGGGCCTGGCGGACGGTGGTCCGCGAGGTGTCGAATTCGGCCGCGAGCGTGCGCTCCGGCGGCACCGGGGTGCCGGGCGGCAGTGTCTCGGTCATGTCGAGCAAGTGCCGCTTGAGTCGGTAGTACTTGGGTACGCGCGCCGTGCGAGTGGCTGCCCCGCCTTCCGGCTCCGTGATCGCCCCTTCGGTGGCCATCGCCGCCCGCCTTCCCGACTCCAGTTTCGCTGCCGTCACCGGCTCCTCCGATATGTGCGGTCACATCGTGACACGTACGGGGGGACAGGCCTTCTCTCTGTCCAGGTGTCGGTCCGATAACGGACCGAGCACCCGCTCATTAGACCCTTGACACCCCTAAAGGTCTAGGCCAAGCTCCAGCTACTGGTCTAAACCAATGTGGATCAGATCCCGGCCCCACGGGCAGTACTCGGTACGTACGTCACCGCGGCGGGCGAGGGAAGTTGCAGGCAGCATCCCTGAGGAGGGTGGCGTGAAGCGCAAGCTCATTGCGGCGGTCGGTGTCGTGGGAATGATGGTCGGTGTCGCGGCGTGCGGCAATGGCGACGACAAGCCGAAGGCCGACGCGTCGGGTGGCGCCAAGGAGATCACCGTCTGGGTGATGGACGGCTCCGCACCGAAGGCCTGGCTCGACGAGGTCAACAAGGAGTTCTCGGCCAAGCACCCCGGTGTCACGGTCAAGGTCGAGGAGCAGAAGTGGACGGGGATCCAGGAGAAGGTCACCACGGCCCTCTCCGAGAACACCCCGCCGGACGTTCTCGAGCTCGGCAACACCCAGACCGCCGGCTACGCGGTCACCGGCGGCCTCGCCGACCTGACGGGGGACAAGGCCAAGCTCGGTGCCGACGCCTGGGCCAAGGGCATGATGGCCTCGTCCGAGATCGACGGCAAGCTCTACTCCGCCCCCTGGTACGCCGCCAACCGCGTCGTCGTCTACGACAAGAAGGCCTTCGAGAAGGCCGGCGTCACCCCGCCGAAGACCCGCGACGAGTGGGTGGCCGGCCTGGAGAAGCTGAAGGCGGCCGACCCGGCCACGCAGCCGATCTACCTCCCCGGCCAGAGCTGGTACGTCCTCGCCGGCTTCCTCTGGGACGAGGGCGGCGACCTCGCCGTCAAGGACGGCGGCAAGTGGAAGGGTGGCCTCGGCACCCCGCAGGCCGCCTCCGCCATGGAGTTCTACAAGAAGCTGCAGTCCTTCTCCACCGCCCCCAAGGACAAGGACGAGGCCACCCCGCAGCAGTCCACCGACATCATCCCCAAGGGCGGCGTCGCCTCCTGGATCGGTCTCGGCTGGGAGGCCTCCGGAGCGGAGAAGGCCCTGAAGGACGCGGGCAAGGAAGCCGACTTCGGCTACTTCCCGATCCCCGGCAAGACCGCCGACAAGCCCGGCACCGTCTTCCTCGGCGGCTCGAACCTCGCCGTGGCCGAGCGCTCCAAGAACAAGGAGCTCGCCAAGGAGTGGCTGGCCCTCGCCGCCGGCAAGGACCAGATGACCAAGTACGCCACCGAGACCAAGGGCGCGGTGCTCCCGAACCAGCCCGGCGCGAACTTCACCCCGGCCGCGGGCTCCTTCGCCGAGGCGATGGGCAAGGCCGGCGCCAACGGCAAGATCACCCCGGTCACCGCGGGATGGGCGAACGTCGAGACCGAGCCCAACCCGATCAAGGAGTTCATGACCAAGGTCCTGAAGGGTGAGGACGCCGCCAAGGCGGGCGCGGACGCGGACAAGGAAATCGCGAACCGCATCAACAAGTAACGCGCCCCACGAGCAACGCCCCACTGCGCAGCACCTGAAGCCGCAGTACCCGCACGACCCAGCAGTGTGAACGCACCGGGGGGTGCGGCAGGCGCCGGACGCCTGCCGCGCCCCCGGTCGCGCATTTGACTCCACAGTCAACCGCGAGGAAGCCAAACCATGACCGTGCACTCCCAGGGAGCGGCGACCAGCGCTCCACAGGACGCACCGCAGAAGACCGCCGGACGGCCCGCGGCGCCCACCACCCCGGCCGGCCCCGGCCCCGGCCCCACGTCTCCTCGCGGGGGCAGACGGTCACTCCCCTCGGGGTGGCTGCCCTACCTGCTGATCGCACCCGCGGTGCTCAGCCTCGCGACCCTCCTGCTGTACCCGCTGATCAAGAACGTGATCCTGTCCTTCCAGGACATCAACAAGATCGAGTTCATCCAGCGGAAGTACCCGTTCGCGGGATTCGCCAACTACACCGAGCTGCTGGGCGACTCGCGCTTCTGGACCGTCGTCCTCCGCAGCTTCGCCTTCACCGCCGCCAACGTCGCGCTGATCATGGTGCTCGGCAGCCTCATCGGGATCCTTCTCAACCGGCTGGGCAAGAAGATGCGCCTGGTCCTGTCGATGGCGCTCGTGATGGCCTGGGCCATGCCGATCGTCGCCTCGGTCCAGGTCTTCCGCTGGCTGTTCGACGAGCAGTTCGGCGTCATGAACTGGGTGATGCGCACCGCCGGCTTCTCCGGCTACGAGCAGCACAACTGGATGGAGACCGGCCTCTCCACCCTCGTGATCATCACGATCCTGGTGGTCTGGGGCTCCATCCCCTTCGTCGCCCTCAACATGTACGCCGGCCTGACCACCGTCGGCGCCGAGCTGTACGAGGCGGCCCGGATGGACGGCGCCAACGGCTGGCAGACCTTCTGGAAGATCGTCTTCCCGAACCTCAAGCCGTTCTTCCTCATCACCACGTTCCTCGAGGTGATCTGGGTCTTCAAGGCCTTCACCCAGGTCTACGCGATGAACAAGGGCGGCCCCGACCGCGCCTCCGAGATCCTCCCGGTCTTCGCCTACGTCGAGGGCCAGAGCCAGGCCCACTACGGCCTCGCCGCCGCGATCTCCGTCCTGACGATCCTGATCCTCGTGATCGTCATGTCCTTCTACTTCCGCCTGATCCTGAAGCAGGAGGAGGAGCAGTGAGCACGACCTCCGCCCCGAAGCCCCCGCAGCAGCTGCGCACCCGCCGGCCGCTGCGCCCCGGGACCGTCGCGAAGAACCTCGGCGCGCTCCTGCTGGCCGCGCTCTTCGTCTTCCCGGTCTACTGGATGTTCTCCTCGGCCCTCAAGCCGTCCAGCGAGATCCTCACCAAGGACCCCGTCTTCGTCTTCACCCCGACGCTGGACAACTTCACCAAGGCCACCGGCGTCACCAACTTCTGGACGTACGTCACCAACAGCGTCCTGGTCACCGTCGGCGCCGTCGTGCTGGCCCTGCTCGTCGCCCTCGCCGCGAGCTTCGCCATCGCCCGTATGAGGTTCAAGGGCCGCAAGGGCCTCGTCCTCACCGTGATGATGGCCCAGATGGCCCCCTGGGAGGTCATGGTCATCGCGATGTACATGATCGCCCGCGACGGCGAGATGCTGAACAGCCTCCCGCTCCTCACCGCGATCTACTTCGTGATGATCCTCCCCTTCACCATCTGGACCCTGCGCGGCTTCATCGCCGCCGTCCCGGTGACCCTGGAGGAGGCCGCCCAGATCGACGGCTGCACCCGCGGCCAGGCCTTCCGCAAGGTGATCTTCCCCCTGCTGGCCCCCGGCCTGATGTCCACCTCGCTCTTCGGCTTCATCACCGCCTGGAACGAGTTCGCGATGGTCCTGATCCTCAACAAGGACAAGACCGCGCAGACCCTCCCGCTGTGGCTGACCGAGTTCATGACCGCCTTCGGCAACGACTGGGGCGCCACCATGGCCGCCTCCTCGCTCTTCGCGGTCCCGGTCCTGCTGATCTTCATCTTCCTCCAGCGCAAGGCCGTCGGCGGCATGACCGCCGGCGCAGTGAAGGGATAACGGCACCATGACTGTCCTTGCGCACCGCGTCGATACGGTGACCCGAGACGCCCTCGCGGTCCTCCAGCCCGGCTTCGAGGGCACCACCGCCCCCGCCTGGCTGCTGCGCCAGGTCCACGAAGGCCTCACCGCCGTCGGCCTGTTCGGCCGCAACATCGCCTCCGCCGAGCAGCTCGCCGCGCTGACCGCGCAGCTGCGCACCGAGCGCGACGACGTCCTGGTCGCCATCGACGAGGAGGGCGGCGACGTCACCCGCCTGGAGGTCCGCGGCGGTTCCTCCTTCCCCGGCAACCTGGCCCTCGGCGCCGTCGACGACACCGCCCTCACCCGCGACGTCGCCCGCGAGCTGGGCCGGCGCCTCGCCGAGTGCGGGGTCAACCTCAACTGGGCGCCCTCCGCGGACGTCAACTCCAACCCGGGCAACCCGGTCATCGGTGTACGGTCCTTCGGCGCCGACACCCACCTCACCGCCCGGCACACCGCCGCTTACGTGGAAGGCCTCCAGGCCGCCGGCGTCGCCGCGTGCACCAAGCACTTCCCGGGGCACGGCGACACCAACGTCGACTCCCACCACGCGCTGCCCCGCATCGACGTGGACCTGGAGACCCTCCAGGCCCGCGAACTCGTCCCCTTCAAGGCGGCCATCGCGGCCGGCACCAAGGCCGTGATGAGCGCGCACATCCTGGTGCCCTCCCTCGACCCGACCCGCCCGGCCACGCTCAGCCCGCAGATCCTGACCGGCCTGCTGCGCAAGGAGCTCGGCTACGAGGGCCTGATCGTCACCGACGGCATGGAGATGAACGCCATCGCGGGGACGTACGGCATCGAGCGGGGTTCGGTCCTGGCCATCGCGGCCGGCGCCGACGCCATCTGCGTCGGCGGTGGACTCGCCGACGAGGGGACCGTGCTGCGGCTGCGCGACGCGCTGGTCGCGGCCGTACGCGAGGGCACCCTCCCGGAGGAGCGGCTCGCCGACGCCGCCGCCCGGGTCCGGGCCCTCGCGGAGTGGACCCGCCTGGCCCGTCCGGACGCGCGACCGGAGGGGAGCCGCGCGTCCGGCATCGGCCTGACCGCCGCCCGCCGGGCCGTCACCGTTACCGGTTCGGCTCCGGCGCCCTCCGCCCCGTACGTGGCCACCCTCGCGCCCGTCGCGAACATCGCGGTGGGCGACGAGACGCCGTGGGGAGTGGCCGCGGAGCTGGCCGCGCTGCTGCCGGGCACGGAGGCGGGCGTCTACCCGGAGGGGGCCCCGGCCGAGGACATCCTCGCGGCGGCGGGGGACCGTACGGTCGTCGCGGTGGTCCGTGACGAGCACCGGCACCCGTGGATGGCGGAGATCGTGAACGCCCTGATCTCGGCGCGGCCGGACACGGTGGTGGTGGAGATGGGCCTCCCGATGGCTGCGCCGCGGGGGTCGCTGTACGTCGCCACGCACGGAGCCTCGCGGGTCTGCGGACGGGCGGCGGCGGAGGTCATCGCCGGGGCGTAGCCCGGGGGTTGCCGCTGCGCGGGGCTTTCCCCCACCCCGCCCCTTCCCGAAACCGGGGGCTCCGCCCCCGGTCCCCCGCGCCTCAAACGCCGGCGAGGCTGGACCTATCC
>NZ_JBHUSC010000072.1:0-2492 GCF_042673805.1 Streptomyces sp. NPDC057010
GTGGTACCGGGCGCGCCAGGAGCGCCGGGAACACCAGGCACACCGGGACCACCAGGGGCATCAGGCATACCGGCGGCGCCAGGCGTACCGGGAGCACCAGGGGCACCAGGCATACCGGGGCCACCCGCGGCACCGGGAGCACCCGGGACACCGGGAGCGCCGGGCATACCGGGGGCACTGGGCATCCCCGGAGCACCGGGCACACCGAGGCCACCCGAGGCACCAGGCATACCGGGGGCACCGGGAGCACCGGGAGCACCGGGAGCACCGGGCAAACCAGGAGCACCGGGCATACCCGGGCCACCAGGGGCACCGGCCATACCGGGAGCGTCGGGTACACCGGGGCCACCCGAGCCACCGGGCATACCGGGAGCCCCGGGCACGCCGGGGCCACCCGGGGCACCGGGCATACCGGGAGCGCCCTGCCCCCCGTGCCCGCCGGAGGCACCAGGCGCCCCCGGCGGACCCGGAGGCGCCGGCGGCCGGCCCGCGCCCGAGCCCGCCGGGCGGGAGATCTGGGCCTTGCTCGTGGGCGCGTCGGCGATGTCGCCCGCGTCCGGCTGCAGCGCCGGCGTGACGGCGGTCTTCGGCAGCTGGCTGCCGCCCTCCATCAGCGTGGTCTTCGCCTCCGGCGCCACCCCGGACGACGGCGCGTCGTCCAGGTCCGACCCCGACAGCGGCGGCGCGAACACCGTCGCGGGCAGCGGTACGGACACGTCGTCCGCACCCGGATTCACATCCGTCCCGGCCCACGGCGTGGACCCGACCGGCACCCCGTCGTTCGCCGTCGGTTCGTACGGGACCTCGCGCCGCAGAGGCACCGCGTCCACCGGCCCCGACGCCACGTCGACCCGCTCAGCCTCCGGAGCGGGAGCAGGAGCAGGAGCAGGAGCAGCAGGAGCAGCCGCAGAGGCGCCGGCACCCGCCGGAATCCCCGCCCGGTCCGCGGCCTCCTGCAGCCACTCCGGCGGACTCAGCATGAACGACGTCTGCTCCGAATCGATCCGCGGCGGCGGAACCGAAGCCTCCGAAGCAGCGGCCGCAGCCGCCGCCCCGTACTCCTCCTCGTACCGGCGGATCACCTCACCCACCGGCAGCCCCGGCCACAGCGTCACCTCACCGCTGTCCCGCGCGATCACCAGCCGCTGCCGGCCACCGCCCGAGACGGGCCCGGCCGCCCGGTCCTCCGCCCACACCACGAACCCGAGCCCGAACTCCCGTACGCGCACCTCCCGGTGCTGGTACGCGGGCACGTCCCCGTTGATCCACTCCTCGGCGCGCTCCTGCGCCTGCGCAAACGTCACCACAGCGCGATCAACCCTCCACCAGGACCGGAACCGAACGCGCGAATCCGCCGTCCACCATCAGACCGGCCACCGTCTCCAGCTCCGGCGGATTACCCGCCAACCGCTCCAGAAAGGCATCGAAATCACCGCCGCACGGCAACAACAGCCGCTCCACGCGCTCCTGCACGGACCAACCGTCACGGTCGCGCGCGTCGTCGTACGGCGAGAACCACACCGAACCGATGCCCTCGCCCTTCACCTTCAGCGCCAGCAACCCACCCTGCACGAAGGCCACGCACAGGTAGTCCTTCGTCAGGTGGTCCCGCAGACACTTGTTGACGTACACCAGGTCGTTGACCGCCGCCTCCTCACGCACCGTGAAGAACGGCTGGTCCACCAGCAGACCGAGGTCCACGTCCAGCCCCGCACCCGCCGGCGCACACCCGCCCGCCGCCTTCAGGAACGCGCGGTACGCCTCCGGCAACCGGTAGCCGAGGTCCTCCTCGACGCCCTGCACCAGCTCCTCGGAGACCGACACCACCGTCTTCGGCAGCCCCAGGTGCACCGGGCGCACCTCCTGCAACGGCCGCGTCCCGCGCTTCTCGTGGTCCACCGGCGCCGTCGCCAGCCCCGCGTGGTGCCGCAGCAACGCCTTCACCTCGACCGGGACCAGCTCCATGCGCCGCGAACCCGCGACGTGGTGCCAGGTCCAGCCGTGCGGGGTCGCCACCGGACCCACCGTGTCCCACAGCTCGTGCCCGGCCGCCTGCATCGCCGCGTTCGCGGACACGTAGTCCGTCAGGCGCAGCTCGTCGACGCCGAAGCCCTCCGGCGGGTCCGCGATCTCCACCGCCGCACGCGCGTACGCGGAGAAGTCCGGATGCCCGTTGCCGTCCATCCGCACACCCTGGGGATGCCGAGCGGCCCGGACCGGGTCCGGGAAATGCACGACCTGCCCCGAGTAAGCGGCGTTGGGTGGCGCGGCCTGCTGCCCGAGCCGACCTGTCGTCATGGCGGTAGCCCCCTGCTGGATCTGGCTGGTTCATCACAGCCTATGCGCTGGGGCAAGGGGCTCACCCGCCCGCTACCGGCCCACCCACCCGAGGGCCGGGAACATCCGAATTGATACGAATATTCGACCCCGCTTCCGCATGACAGGTGACATTTGGCAGGCTGTCCCCGCAGCACGGGGGCGTGCGCACAGCG
>NZ_JBHUSC010000072.1:2502-27873 GCF_042673805.1 Streptomyces sp. NPDC057010
CGGCCACGGGAGGGAAAGCGCGACCATGCAGAACACGGCAACACGCACAGATGCGGCCGACACCACCGGCCCGACCGCCGGCCCGACCGCCGAACCGGGCGCACCCGACAACGGCCCCGGAGGCGACCCCCGCCTGCGCTGGAGCAGCACCGACGGCCGACCCGCCGCACCCGTCCTGCGCTTCCGCCGCGACGGCATCCTGCCGACCATCGCCGCCGCCCTCTCCGTACGCGGCGAAACCCTCACCGGCACCGCCGGCAAAGCCGACCACCCGCCCGTACTCCACCCCCTCGTCCAGGACTTCCTCGACACCCTCACCAGCGGCCAGCGCGAACGTTTCACCGGCCGCTGCCCCGAGGCGATCCTGCTCTCCCGCCACCTCGCCGCAGTGGAAGGCGCCCGCTCCCGACGCGCCTCCCGCAAACCCCTCTCCGCCAACGAAGCCCGCCGCTCCCTCAAACACGCGAAGATCACCGCCCGCCGCATCCGCGAGGACGGCGACCCCCTCCACGGCAGCTACGCACCCCCCTGCCGCTCCTGCGACGCCCTCCTCGCCCACTTCGGCGTACGCCCCGTCGACCTCACCCCAGCGGAGTAGCCATGACCACCTCAGCCTCCGCCTCCTACGACCGCTCCTCGGCCACCCGCTTCCCCGGCGCCGTGGACTCCGCCCTGCGCACCGCCGGCTGGGAGCCCGGCCGCTGGGACATCAAGCAGGCCGAGTACTGGGCCGACGCCCTCCGGGACCACACCACCCCCGCCGGGCACCGCCACACCGTCTTCCCCGCCGCCGTCGAAGCCTGGGCCGAATTCGGCGGCCTCACCGTCTCCGCCCCCGGCCCCGGCCGCCAGATAGCCCCCACCGCCATCCGCCTGGACCCCCTCACCGGCCTCTACCTCGCCCGCACCTTCGCCGACCTGGGCCGCGCACTCTCCACCCAGCTCTGCCCCCTCGGCACCGAGGCCGACGGCAGCTCCCACCTCGCCCTCGACCGCGAAGGCCGCGTCTACGGCATCGACCACACCGGCGACTGGTACCTCGGCGCAAGCATCGACGAAGCCCTCACCCTCCTCCTCACGGGCCTCCAACCCACCCGCCTCACCACAGCCTGACCCCCACCGGACACATCCGGGCCCCGCCAGGCACATCCGGCTCCGCCGGCGCTTGACGCGCGGGGCCCGGGGCGGAGCCCCGGCAGCGGCGCCGCGCCGGACTCCGCACCGGCCGCCTAACCCACCGGGAGCACGGCCGACACCCTGAACCCACCCGCATCCGTCGGCCCCGACACGAACACCCCGCCCAGCCCCAACACCCGCTCCCGCATCCCCACCAACCCGTTCCCCCCACTGGGAAGCCCCGGCTCCGCGGAAGACCCGTCACACGGCCCGTTCTCCACCTGCATCGCCACCTCCCCCTCCCGATGCGCGAGCCGCACCGTCACCCGCGCCCCCGGAGCGTGCTTGTGGCAATTGGTCAACGCCTCCTGCACCACCCGGTACGCCGTCTGCTCCACCTCCGCCGCATACCCCGCACCGCCCTCCCCCTGCACCACCATCTCCACGACCATCCCGGCCGCCCGCGACTGCCCGACCAGCACCTCCAGCTCATCCAGCGAAGGCCCGTCCTCAAAACCCCCCACCAACGCCACCGGCGCCGAAACGGGCCGCACCGCCGGCACCGGCTTCTCGGCAGCCCGCAACACCCCCAACATCTCCCGCAACTCCGTCAGCGCCTGCCGCCCCATGTCCCCCACCAGCGCCGCGTTCTTCGCCGCCCGCGCCGGATCCTTCACCGCCACCGCCTCCAGCGCCGCCGCGTGCACCACCATCAGCGACACCCTGTGCGCCACGACGTCGTGCATCTCCCGCGCGATCCGCGTCCGCTCCTCCGTACGCGCCCACTCCGCGCGCTCCTCCGCCCGGTCCGCGAGCAGCGACAGCTCCCGCTCCAGCGAATCCGCCCGCTCCTGCAGGCTCTCCATCAACCGCCGCCGCGCCCCGATGTACAGCCCGAACAGCACCGGCGGCACGGTCAGCGCCACCGCCACGAAGACGGACAGCATCAGCACGAACGTGCGGCCCGCCTCCACGTCCCCGCTGGTCCGCATGTACATCACGGCGAAGGTCGCGGCCAGCGCCATCGAGGTCAGCGTGGCGGTGATCCGCCGGGGCACCTCGGAGGAGGCCAGCGTGTACAGCCCCACCACCCCGAGCAGGAAGCCCATCACCGCCGGCGTGATGCCGATCCCCACCAGCACCACGGCGATCGGCCAGCGCCGCCGCAGTACGAGCACGGCCCCCACCGCGATCCCGAACAGCACCCCGAGGACGGCCGGAATCCCCGCCTCGGCGGCAAAGGACACGCCCTCCCACCCGCACTCGACGGCGGACACCCCGCCGAGCGCGAAATCCACCACGACATCCCGCCGCCGCACCCACCCCAAAGGCGGCCCAGCGCGGCCTTCCACTTCCCCCGTACTGGTCATGGCGTCCAGCGTACGCAGGGGCCCCAGCACACGCTCGAACGAAAATCCCGAGAACCGCGAGTAATCGCACGTACGACGGAAACGTCCAGTACTCAAGACCTGAATCCCACATTCCGGACGATATTGGACATGACCGACATCCGACGTCGCCCCGGCGACGGCACCGGCGGCCTCCGCAGCGGCGCCACGACCTTCGAAGCCCTCCGCGAGCAGGCGGTGGCCCTGCGCCGCGAGGGCCTCAGCCGCCGCCAGATCCGCGACCGCCTGTCCGTCCACAACAACGACATCCTGAACCGCCTCCTGGAGGGCGAACCGGCCCCCGAGTGGACGAAGCGGCCCAACGCGAAGGACGACCTCCGCGACCGCGCCCGCGAACTCCGCCTCCAGGGCATGACGTACGACCAGATCCAACTGGAGCTCGGCTGCTCGAAGAGCTCGATCTCCCTCTGGGTCCGCGACCTCCCGAAGCCTGAACGGACCCATCGACCGCCCGGCACGGACATGGTGCGAGCGCAGCAGGGCCGCGCGAAGGCCTATGCACTCAGAAAGGTCGGGTACGAAGCGACGCGCCAGTTGGCGCGTGAGGAGATCGGCGAACTCACCGACCGGGAGCTCTTCCTACTCGGCATCGGCCTCTACTGGGCCGAGGGCGGAAAGACCAAGCCCCATCAGCCGCACCCCCAGATCACCTTCGTGAACAGCGACGCGGGCATGATTCGCACCTTCCTCGCATGGCTGCGCCTCGTGGGCGTAACGGACGACCAGCTCAGATTCGCCGTCCAGATCCACGAATCCGCCGATGTCGCGAAGGCGGAGCAGTACTGGATCGAGACGGTAGGGCTGGACGCGTCTCACTTCGGGAAGACGACTCTCAAGCGACACACCCCCCGCACGAACCGGAAGAACGTAGGCGACACGTATCGCGGCTGCCTTCGGGTACGCGTCCTGAAGGGCTCCGATTTGTACCGTCGCATCGAAGGCGCCTGGTGCGGCATAGTAGGTGCCGTCGACTCGATCAACAGAGGCGAATGTCCGATTTAGTCGGCTTTGCTATCCCCTGTGGTGTAATCGGCAGCACTGGGACCTTTGGAGTCCTATGTCCGGGTTCGAGTCCTGGCAGGGGAGCAAAGCAAGGTTCGGGTCCTGACCATCACGGTCGGGACCCGCCCTCGTTTCGGCCCCTTAACGCCCCGGTATCCTTCACGGGTCCACCACCCGAAGCCGAAGGACACACCCGTGAGCGCCAACCGCCCGGCAGCCGTCGTCGTACTCGCAGCGGGTGAAGGCACCCGCATGAAGTCGGCCACACCCAAGGTTCTGCACGAGATCTGCGGGCGCTCGCTCGTCGGTCACGTCGTCGCCGCCTCCCGCGAGCTGGACCCCGCCCACCTCGTCGTGGTCGTCGGGCACGCCCGGGAGCAGGTCACCGCGCACCTCGCCGGCATCGACGCCGGCGTCCGCACGGCCGTGCAGTACGAGCAGAACGGCACCGGGCACGCCGTCCGGATGGC
Source organism: Streptomyces sp. NPDC057010 (assembly GCF_042673805.1). Classification (NCBI taxonomy): domain Bacteria; kingdom Bacillati; phylum Actinomycetota; class Actinomycetes; order Kitasatosporales; family Streptomycetaceae; genus Streptomyces; species Streptomyces sp. NPDC057010. Next base: position 6,500 of record NZ_JBHUSC010000072.1, read on the forward strand.
CCTCCAGGAGCTCGGCGGCACGCCGGACGGCACCGTGATCGTCGTCTGCGGCGACACCCCCCTGCTGACCGGCGAGACGCTGAAGCAGCTCGCGGCCACGCACGAGGCCGACGGCAACGCCGTCACCGTGCTCACCGCCGAGGTGCCGGACTCCACCGGCTACGGCCGCATCGTGCGCGACGCGCAGACCGGCGCCGTGACGGCCATCGTCGAGCACAAGGACGCCACCGACGCCCAGCGCGCCATCCGGGAGATCAACTCCGGGGTGTTCGCCTTCGACGGCGCCCTGCTGGCCGACGCGCTCGGCAAGGTCCGTACGGACAACAGCCAGGGCGAGGAGTACCTCACCGACGTGCTGGGGATCCTGCGCGAGGCCGGGCACCGCGTCGGCGCCTCGGTCGGCAGCGACCACCGTCAGATCCTCGGGATCAACAACCGGGTGCAGCTCGCCGAGGCCCGTGCGCTGCTGAACGCGCGCCTGCTGGAGCAGGCCATGCTCGCGGGCGTGACGGTCGTGGACCCGGCCAGCACGTTCGTGGACGTGACGGTGACGTTCGGGCAGGACGCGCTGATCCACCCGGGTACGCAGCTCCTGGGTGCCACGCACATCGCGGAGGGTGCCGAGGTCGGCCCGAACACGCGGCTGAAGGACACCACGGTGGGCGCGGGTGCCCGTGTGGACAACACGGTGGCGGACGGCGCGGTGGTGGGTGCCGAGGCGACCGTGGGGCCGTTCGCGTACCTGCGGCCGGGGACGGACCTGGGCGTGAAGGCGAAGGCCGGCACGTACGTGGAGATGAAGAACGCGACGATCGGCGAGGGTACGAAGGTGCCGCACCTGTCGTACGTGGGTGACGCGACGATCGGCGAGTACAGCAACATCGGCGCCGCCAGCGTCTTCGTGAACTACGACGGTGAGCACAAGCACCACACCACGGTCGGCTCGCACTGTAAGACGGGGTCGGACAACATGTTTGTGGCACCGGTCACCATCGGGGACGGTGCCTACACGGCTGCCGGGTCGGTGATCACGAAGGACGTACCGCCCGGTGCGCTGGCCGTCGCCCGTGGCCAGCAGCGGAATATCGAGGGTTGGGTGGCTCGCAAGCGTCCGGGAAGTGCGTCCGCGACGGCGGCTCAGTCGGCGGTCCAGGTGGACTCCGACGGCCGTTGAGGTGAACTGACCGGAAACGGGTACGTCTGGGACGGCGTACCGTGATAGGTGCACGCAATTCGGCTGGCTCACCGTGTGCGGGACGGACGCACATGGGGGCGAGCAGCTTTCAACACGTCTGAGGAGACAGTGCTGTGACCGGGATCAAGACGACCGGCGAGAAGAAGCTGATGCTCTTCTCCGGCCGCGCCCACCCCGAGCTGGCCGAGGAGGTCGCGCACCAGCTGGGCGTCGGCCTCGTGCCGACCAAGGCTTTCGACTTCGCGAACGGTGAGATCTACGTTCGCTTCCAGGAGTCGGCGCGTGGCGCGGACTGCTTCCTGATCCAGAGCCACACGGCTCCGATCAACAAGTGGATCATGGAGCAGCTGATCATGATCGACGCGCTGAAGCGCGCGTCGGCGCGTTCGATCACCGTGATCGTTCCGTCCTACGGGTATGCCCGTCAGGACAAGAAGCACAAGGGCCGTGAGCCGATCTCGGCGCGTCTGGTGGCGGACCTGCTGAAGACCGCGGGTGCGGACCGCATCCTCACGGTGGATCTGCACACGGACCAGATCCAGGGCTTCTTCGACGGCCCGGTGGACCACCTGTCGGCCCTGAACGTCCTCGCGGACTACGTGGGCGCGAAGGTGGACCGTTCGAAGCTGACGATCGTGTCTCCGGACGCCGGTCGCGTGCGCGTGGCCGACCGCTGGTGTGACCGTCTGGACGCGCCGCTGGCGATCGTGCACAAGCGTCGTGACAAGGACGTCGCCAACCAGGTGACGGTCCACGAGGTCGTCGGTGAGGTCAAGGGCCGCGTGTGCGTCCTGGTGGACGACATGATCGACACGGGTGGCACGATCTGCGCCGCCGCCGACGCGCTGTTCGCGCACGGCGCGGAGGACGTCATCGTGACGGCCACGCACGGCATCCTGTCGGGCCCGGCGGCGGACCGCCTGAAGAACTCCAAGGTCAGCGAGTTCGTGTTCACGAACACCCTGCCGGATCCGTCGGACCTGGAGCTCGACAAGATCACGGTGCTGTCGATCGCCCCGATGATCGCGCGCGCGGTGCGTGAGGTCTTCGAGGACGGCTCGGTGACGAGCCTGTTCGAAGAGCAGCAGTAAGGGCTCTGCGTAGATCCTTTTGAAGTGCGGCCTCCCCGCCGGGTAGACTCATGAAGTTGCTCGGCGAGGGAGGCCGCACTTTTGTGTGCGGGGCTCCGTTATCGACGCGCTCTTCGTAGCAGGCCGTTTCGGCCGGGTGACCGTGTCCTTTTTTCCGTCACCCCACGAGGAGTGAGCATGTCCGAGGTCAAGCTTTCCGCCCAGCTCCGTGACACCTTCGGCAAGGGCTCTGCCCGCCAGGCCCGTCGCGACGCCCTGGTTCCCGGTGTCATCTACGGCCACGGCAACGCCCCGAAGCACGTCAACGTCGAGGGCCACGGCCTGCTGCTGGCGCTGCGTACGCCGAACGTCCTGATCTCCCTGGACATCGCGGGCGACGGCACCGAGCTGGTCATCCCGAAGGCCGTGCAGCGTCACCCCCTGAAGCGTTCCATCTCGCACGTCGACTTCCTGATCGTCAAGAAGGGCGAGAAGGTCACCGTCGACGTTCCGGTCGTGACCGAGGGCGAGCTGGCCGCCGGCGGCAACCTGCTGGAGACCCTGCTGGCGACCGTTTCGGTCGAGGCCGAGGCCACCCACATCCCGACCGAGATCACCGTCTCGATCGAGGGCCTGGAGGCCGGTGCGACCGTGCACGCCTCGGACCTGGTCCTGCCGGCCGGCACCACGCTGGCCGTCGACGGTGAGACCGCCGTTCTGCAGGTCGTCGCCCCGCAGGCCGAGGAGCCGGCCGAGGAGGCCACCGAGGGCGAAGAGGCCTGAGCCTCGCCCCACCCCCTCAGCAGTTGCTGACCGACCGCCGTCCGGCTCCACTGGAGCGGGACGGCGGTCGTCTTTCTTTTCAGGCTTTCCAGGCTTCCAGGCCTTAAGGAGCATGTGATGTCGGACGACGCGGCGCCCTGGCTGATCGTCGGTCTCGGGAATCCGGGAGCGGAGTACGCGGGCAACCGCCACAACATCGGTTTCATGGTGGCCGATCTGCTGGCGGAGCGGATCGGCGGGAAGTTCAAGGCGCACAAGGCGCGGGCGCAGGTGGTGGAGGGCCGTATCGGTCCGCCGGGGCCGGCGAACCGCCGGGTGGTGCTGGCGAAGCCGATGTCGTTCATGAACCTGTCGGGTGGTCCGGTGACGGCCCTGCGGGACTTCTACAAGGTGCCGCTGGACCGGATCGTGGCGGTCCATGACGAGCTGGACATCGATTACCCGACGCTGCGGCTGAAGCTGGGCGGCGGGGACAACGGCCACAACGGTCTGAAGTCGATGACGAAGTCGATGGGCCCGGACTATCACCGGGTGCGGTGCGGCATCGGCCGGCCGCCGGGGCGGATGCAGGTCGCGGACTTCGTGCTGAAGGACTTCTCCTCGACGGAGCGCAAGGAGCTGGACTGGTTCGTGGACCGGGCCGCGGATGCGGTGGAGTGCCTGGTCCAGGAGGGCCTGGAGCGGGCGCAGTCGGCGTACAACTCCTGAGGGCTACATTTTGTCGAGCCCGTCGAAGTCGATTTCAGCGGCGAAGGGCCGTGCAACGCTGAACGGCTTGGTGTGGATCCCCTGGCAGACGTAGGCACGTGTGTGGGGGTCCAGCTCGTAGACGTACACGACCGGTTCGATCGCTTCGTCGCCTTCGATCTTGACGATCCAGTAGTTCGGGATGCCTGCGGCGGCGTACTTGTGCAGTTTGGTTTTGGTGTCCCGGGCTTCAGACTCGGGCGAGACCACTTCGACAGCGAGCAAGACGTCGGCGGCGTAGAAGTGGGTCTGCAAGGGGCTGGTGCAGGCTTCTCGCCGTACGACTGAGATATCCGGTTCGGGCCCGTTGCGCTTGTCGATCACCACGGTCATCTCTCGCGCGACCTTCGTGTGCCGCGGGGCGGCCAGCCGCAGCCGGGCGGCAAGGAAGTCAATGAGATCGGAGTGGATGAAGCGTTGCGGACTCCCGAAGACCAGGCTCCCGTCGATCAGCTCGGTGTGTCGCGGGAGGTCCGGCAGCGTCAGCAGGTCATCCACCGTGTACCCGTCCAACGGCGGCCTCGACCAGTCGTGTACGGGCTCGGCAGTCATGGTTGCTCCCATGGACGGGATTGGGGTCCTGGACGTCCACGGTAGCGGCCGGTATCCGTGTCCGTCATCACAAAGGGTGATGGACACGGATACCGGTGCTCCGTGTCAGCCGGTGTTGCGCAGGCCCGCGGCCACGCCGTTGACGGTGAGCAGCAGGGCTCGGGCGAGCAGCGGGTCCGGGGTCTCGCCGCGGGCGGCGGCGGCGCGCTGGCGGGCCAGCAGGGAGACCTGGAGGTAGGAGATCGGGTCCAGGTAGGCGTCGCGGACGGCGAAGGTCTGCTGGAGTACCGGGTTGGAGTCGAGGAGACGGCTGCCGCCGGTGATGCGCAGGACTTCGGCGACGGTGAGCGCGTGTTCGGCCTCGATGCGGTCGAAGACGTGCTTCAGCTCGTCGGGTACGAGGGTGTCGACGTAGTGGCGGGCGATCCGCAGGTCGGTCTTGGCCAGCGTCATCTCGACGTTGGAGAGGAAGTTGCGGAAGAAGTGCCAGCGTTCGCCCATCTCGGCGAGGACGTCTTCCTGGCCGGCTTCGCGCAGGGCCTTGAGGCCGGAGCCGACTCCGTACCAGCCGGGGACGATCTGGCGGGACTGGGTCCAGCCGAAGACCCACGGGATGGCGCGCAGGCCGTCGAGGCCGGCGCCGGAGTCGGGGCGGCGGGAGGGGCGGGAGCCGAGGTGGAGGTCGGCGAGCTGGTCGACGGGGGTGGCGGCGAAGAAGTACGCCGGCAGGTCGGGGTCCTCGACGAGCGCGCGGTAGGCGGTGTGGGCGGCGTCGGAGACGGTCTCCATGGCCGCGTCCCAGCGGGTGAGGGCGTCGGGGGACTGGCGGGGCGCGGTGTGCAGGGCGGAGGCCTGCAGGGTCGCGGCGACGGTCAGTTCGAGGTTCTCACGGGCCAGGGACGGCACGAGGTACTTGTCGGAGATGACCTCGCCCTGCTCGGTGACCTTGATCTCGCCTTCGAGGGTGCCCCAGGGCTGGGCGAGGATCGCGTCGTGGGAGGGGCCGCCGCCGCGGCCGACGGTGCCGCCGCGGCCGTGGAAGAGGCGCAGGCGCACGCCGTAGCGGTGGGCGACGTCGCGCAGGCGGCGCTGGGCGCGGTGGATTTCCCACTGGCTGGTGGTGATGCCGCCGAACTTGGAGGAGTCGGAGTAGCCGAGCATGACCTCCTGGACGTCGCCGCGCAGGGAGACGAGGCGGCGGTAGGAGGGGTCGGCGAGCATTTCGTCGAGGATGACGTCGGCGGCGCGGAGCTCGTCGGTGGTCTCCAGGAGCGGGACGATGCCGATCTTGGCCCAGCCGGCGTGGAGGTCGACGAGGCCGGCTTCGCGGGCGAGGACGGCGGCGGCGAACACGTCGTCGGCGCCCTGGCACATCGAGATGATGTAGGACTCGATGACTTCGGGGCCGAACTTCTCGAAGGCGTCCTTGATGGCGAGGAAGACGCCGAGGGTCTTCTGGCCGGCGGCGTCGAGGGGGGCCGGGGTGGGTGCCAGGGGGCGGCGCGAGCGGAGTTCCTTGGCGAGGAGCTTGCCGCGGTAGTCGCGGGGCATGTCGGCGTAGCGCCAGGATTCCTCGCCGAGCCGGTCGAAGAGCTGGCCGAGGGCGTGGTGGTGGGCGTCGGCGTGTTCGCGGACGTCCATGGTGGCGAGCTGGAGGCCGAAGGCGGCCAGCGTGCGGATGGTGCGGTCCATGCGGCCGTCGGCGAAGAGGGCGCCGCGGTGTTCGCGCAGGGAGGTCTGGATGAGGGTGAGGTCGGTGAGGAGCTCGGCGGTGCCGAGGTAGTCGCGGCCTTCCTCGTGGGGGGTGCCCTTGGCGAGGCGCTGGCGGGTGTTGAGGAGCTTCTGGCGGATGCAGGTGGCCTTGAGGCGGTACGGCTCCTCGGCGTTCAGCCGCTTGTAGCGGGGGCTGATTTCGGGGAGGCGTTCGAGGTCGGCCTGGAGGGAGGCGAGGAGTTCCTCGGTGGCTCCGGTGTAGCGGATGGAGTTGGAGAGCAGTCCGCGCAGGAAGTCGATGAGTTCGAGGGCGTCGGTGATGCCGTGTTCGTGCTGGAGGATCAGTACGTCGCGGGTGACGTCGGGGGTGACGTTGGGGTTGCCGTCGCGGTCGCCGCCGATCCAGGTGCCGAAGGTGAGGGGGCGGGTGCCGGCGGGGAGTTCGACGCCGACGCGCTGGAGTTCGGCGGAGAGGTCTTCGAGGACGTCGCCGACGGCGCCCGCGTGGAGCTCGTCGAGGTAGTAGATGGCGTTGCGGGCCTCGTCGGCGGGTTCGGGGCGGACGACGCGCAGTTCGTCGGTCTGCCAGACGAGGTCGATGTTCTCGGCGAGGCGCAGGTCGTGGCGGCGGCGGTCGCCGGCGCCGGTGACGGGCTCTTCGAGGAGGGCGGCGATGCGGCGCAGCTTGTTGAGGACGCTGCGGCGGGCCGCTTCGGTGGGGTGTGCGGTGAAGACGGGGCGGACGTTGAGGTTCTTGACCGTTTCGCGCAGGTGCTCGGGGTCGGCGTCCTTGAGCATGTCGGCCGTGCGGGCGAGGAGGCCGCCTTCCGCGGCGCGGTGGGCGCGCAGTTCCTTGCCGCGGTGTACCTGTTCGGTGACGTTGGCGAGGTGGAAGTAGGTGGAGAAGGCGCGTACGAGCTTGGCGGCGGTCTCCAGGTCGGTGTCGCCGAGCAGCGCGGCGGCGGCTTCGCCGTCGGTGCGGGTGAGGGCGCGGACGCGTTCGACGAGGTCGAGGAGGTCCTGGCCTTCCTGGCGGACGAGGGTCTCCCCGAGGAGGTCGCCGAGTCGGCGGATGTCCGCGCGCAGTTCCGCGTTGGCGGTGGCGGCGGGGGTGACGGGGGTGGCCTGGGCGTGGGCGGCCTGGTCAGCACTGCTCACAGGTGCGGCTCCTTGCAGTGTTCGAGCGCTACTGGGCGGTGGGCTTCCCGGCGGCGCGCACCGTGGGGCTCCTGATGCCTCTGATGCGCAGCTCGGGCTGCCCGTGCGGACCGCGCTGTCCGACGGGACCCAGGATAGGTGTCCGGGGCGTGTGCCTGGGCAAATGTCTCATCAGGCGGCTCATCGGGGGTTCATCCGGGGCTCACGGGGCGGCTCGTCCGGGTTTCGGTAGGGGTTCTTCAGGGGTTCGTCCGGGGCGTGGCGGGGGCTCGTGCGTGCGGCGTGTGCGCCTGCGTGTGCGCTGCGGCCGCGCTCCTGTTGCCGTGGGCTCGGGCTTTGCCATACTTACGTTGCCGTAGGTTACGGGTCCGTAGGGTCCGTGATCAGGGCGGCACCTGCCGGTTCCTTTCCCCCTCCTCACCCCCCAGGGGACTTCCATGACCACCAGTCCCGATCTGATCGAGGGTTCTTCGGCGCCCTCCGATACGTCCACGCCGTCCGCGACGCTCGGCGGCGAGAACAAGCGGTCCATCGAGCAGATCGCCCTTCTGCTGTTCATCACCGTTCCCTTCCTGGCGCTGCTGGCGGCGGTTCCGCTGGCCTGGGGCTGGGGGGTGAGCTGGCTGGATCTGGGCCTGATGGTGTTCATGTACTTCCTGGCGTGTCACGGGATCACCATCGGTTTCCACCGCTATTTCACGCACGGTTCGTTCAAGGCGAAGCGGCCGCTGCGGATCGTCCTGGCCGTGATGGGGTCGATGGCGGTGGAGGGGCCGCTGGTGCGCTGGGTGGCGGACCACCGCAAGCACCACAAGTATTCGGACCACGAGGGCGACCCGCATTCGCCGTGGCGGTTCGGCGAGACGGTGCCGGCGCTGATGAAGGGTCTGTGGTGGGCGCACATCGGCTGGCTCTTCGACGAGGAGCAGACCGATCAGCAGAAGTACGCGCCCGATCTGATCAAGGATCCGGCGATCCGGCGGATCTCGCGTGACTTCATCTACTGGACGATGGTGTCGCTGGCGATCCCGCCGCTGGTGGGTGGTCTGGTGACGATGTCCTGGTGGGGTGCGTTCACGGCGTTCTTCTGGGGTTCGCTGGTGCGCGTGGCGCTGTTGCACCACGTGACGTGGTCGATCAACTCGATCTGTCACGCGGTGGGCAAGCGGCCGTTCAAGTCGCGGGACCGGTCGGGCAATGTGTGGTGGCTGGCGGTGCTGTCGTGCGGGGAGTCGTGGCACAACCTGCACCACGCGGATCCGACGTCGGCGCGGCACGGGGTGCTGCGTGGTCAGGTCGACTCCAGTGCGCGGCTGATCCGCTGGTTCGAGCAGCTGGGCTGGGCCACGGACGTGCGCTGGCCGTCGTCCTCGCGCATCGATGCCCGCCGCAGGGAAAACGCGTCGAACGCGGCATGATGGGGGGCGTGGCGATCGACGGCGGTAATTCCAGCAGTGACAAGCCCAGGCGTGGCCGCCGGGTGAGGATGACGGGCGCGGAGCGGCGCCAGCAACTGCTGGACATCGGCCGGACCCTGTTCGCGGAGAAGGGTTTCGAGGGCACGTCGGTGGAGGAGATCGCGGCGAAGGCCGGGGTGTCCAAGCCGGTGGTGTACGAGCACTTCGGCGGCAAGGAGGGTCTGTACGCGGTCGTCGTGGACCGGGAGATGCGGCAGTTGCTGGACGGGGTGACGGGCGCGTTGACGGCCGGGCATCCGCGGGAGCTGCTGGAGCAGGCGGCGTTCGCGCTGCTGGACTACATCGAGTCGTACACGGACGGTTTCCGGATCCTCGTACGGGATTCCCCGGTGGCGCAGTCGACGGGCACTTTCGCGTCGCTGATCAGCGATATCGCCACGCAGGTCGAGGACATCCTGGGTCTGGAGTTCAAGGCGCGGGGCTTTGATCCGAAGCTGGCGCCGCTGTACGCGCAGGCGCTGGTGGGGATGGTGGCGCTGACGGGGCAGTGGTGGCTGGACGTGCGCAAGCCGAAGAAGGCGGAGGTCGCCGCGCATCTGGTGAACCTGGCGTGGCACGGGCTGGACGGGCTGGAGTCGAAGCCGCAGTTGGTGGGCCGCCGCAAGAGCTGAGCCGCCGGCGCCGTCGTATGTGCGGGACGTGCGTGGCGGGCTGCGGACTGCGGGCCTGCGGTCTACCGCCGGATGGTGATCGGTTCCAGGAATTCGAGGCGGTTGCCGACGGGGTCTTCGGAGTAGAAGCGGCGGTGGCCCGGTAGGTCGTCGTCCCAGACGACTTTGGCGCCGCGTTCCTCCAGTCTCCTGGCGTACGCCTCGATGCCGGTCACCCGCAGTCCGGGGTGGGCTTTGCGGGCGGGGCGGAAGCCGGCCTCGACGCCGAGGTGCAGCTGGACCGGTCCGGCGGCGAACCAGCAGCCCCCGCGTGTGGCGAGGACGCCCGGTTTGGGGATCTCGGTCATGCCCAGGACGTCGGTGTAGTAGGTGCGCAGCCGGTCTTCGGACCCGGGCGGAGCGGCGAGCTGGACGTGGTCGACGGCGGTCAGCACGGTCAGGCCTCCTTGCGGGCGACGGCGAAGATGCGGCGGAAGGGGAAGACGGTGCCGCGGGGGCCGGGCGGGTAGGCGGCGCGCAGCCGGTCGCGGTATTCGACGAGGAAGGTGTCGACGGCTTCCCGGTCGTCGCCCAGGGCGGTGAGGACGGGCCGCAGTGCGGTGCCCTTGACCCAGTCGAGTACGGGGTCGGGGCCGTGGAGCAGCTGGTGGTAGGTGGTTTCCCAGACGTCGACGGCGCAGCCGAGTTCGGTGAACCGGGCGAGGTATTCGGCGGGTTCGAGGTGGTGGATGTAGCGGGCGCCGTGGCCGGCGAGGCGGGCCCGCCAGCGCGGGGTGTCGCACTGTTCGGCGAGCAGGGCGTGGCTGGGGGCGGTGAAGTTGCCGGGGATCTGGAAGGCGAAGGTGCCGCCGGGGCGCAGGCCGTTTATCCAGGCGGGGAAGGAGGCGGGGTGGTTGGGGACCCATTGGAGGGCGGCGTTGGAGACGATCAGGTCGTAGGGCTCGTCGGGGAGCCAGGCGCCGAGGTCCGCGTGGCGGAATTCGAGGCTGCCGCCCGCGCCGGTGGGGCCGGCGTACTCGGTGTCGGCGCGGTGGAGCATCTCCGGGGAGAGGTCGAAGCCGGTGATGCGGGCCGCGGGCCAGCGGCCGGCGAGGAGGGCGGTGACGTTGCCGGGGCCGCAGCCGAGGTCGGCGATGCGGCCGGGGAGGGTGGGGAGTTCGGGTATCCGGGTCAGGAGGTCGAGGAAGGGGCGTGTGCGGTGTCCGGCGTGCCGGAGGTACTGCTGGGGGTCCCAGGTGGGTGCGGAGGGGTCGGAGAGGAAACCGGCCGTGGGGATCCTGGCCTGGGCGGTATCGGAATGCATGTTCGAGCCTCCCTGCTGGCGGGGCTGTCGGAAGCGGAACCTGTCTCGGCCCCCTCCATGCCCCATGGTCGCGCACTTTATATCTCGACGTCAAGATACTTGTGGTCAAGAGACTTGACATGAAGAGACTTCACATCGACAGACCCCTTACACTGATCGGCATGGAGGACGAGGTCGACCGACTGGTAGCGGCATGGCGGCGGGAGCGCCCTGACCTCGACGTGGAACCGCTCGAGGTACTGAGCCGCGTCAGCAGGCTCGCGCGGCACCTCGACCGCGCCCGCAGGCTCGCCTTCTCCGAGCACGGCCTGGAGCCGTGGGAGTTCGACGTGCTGACCTCCCTGCGCCGCGCCGGCGCGCCCTACCAGCTCTCCCCCGGCCAGTTGCTGACCCAGACCCTGGTCACCTCCGGCACCATGACCAACCGCATCGACCGGCTCGCCAAGAAGGGCCTCGTCGAACGGCTGCCCGACCCCAGCGACCGCCGGGGGGTCCTGGTGCGGCTGACCCCCGAGGGCAGGGACCGCGCCGACCAGGCCCTCGCCGGACTGCTGGCCCAGGAGCGGGCGATCCTCGCCCAGCTCTCGCGCAGCGAGCGCGGCGATCTCGCCGGGCTGCTACGCCAGTTGACCGCTCCGTTCGACAACATCCCCGGCTAGGTCCGCGGGCCGCACGCCGGCCCGCCGGGCCAGTGCCACCGCCGCCAGGGTCGAGTGCACCCCGAGCTTGCCCAGCACGTTCTGCATGTGGGTGCGGACCGTGTGCGGGGACAGGAACAGCCGCGCCGCCACGTCCTTGCGGCCCAGCCCGGCCACCATGCAGCGCAGCACCTCGTGCTCGCGCGGGGTGAGCGACTCGACGAGCCGTTCACTGTCCGTACGGTGCTTGCGCGCGGCGGTCAGTTCGCGGAGCACTCCGGTGAGCAGCGCGGGCGGAAGGTGGGTTTCCTCGCGCAGGACACCGCGGATGACGGTGAGCAGCCGCGAGAGCGAGCAGTCCTTCGCCACCCAGCCCGAGGCTCCCGCCTGGAGTGCGAGGGCCGCCCGGCGGGGGTCGTCGCGTTCGGCGAGCACGACCGTGCGGACCCCGGGGTGGGACGCGCGCACCCCGGCCACCAGGGCGATCCCGTCCGCGGCGGGCGGTGGCGGCCCGGACCCCGACTCCCGCTGGGCGGGCACGGCCCCGGCCGGCGCGCCGAGGTCGGCGTCGACCAGCATGACGTCGAAGCGGCGGCCCTCGGCCACCGCGCGTTCGAGGCAGCGCAGTGCGGCGGGACCGCTGCCGGCCGCGGACACGTCCACGTCCGGCTCGGCCGCGAGCGCGGCTGCGAGGGATTCGGCGAAGATGCGGTGATCGTCGACCACGAGAACCCGGATACGAACCACAAAACCCCCAAGGGTCGGGGAAACGGACGACTGCGGGTACGGCGCCCGGACCGGGTGATCCGCAGCCGCCGCGGCCGCCGCCGTGACATCTCTGCACTACCCCGGACCGGACGACGTACCCGACTTGTCTCGACCCCTGAATCAACACCGGCCCCCACCGGTGTCACGCATCAGCGTAGGGCCGGGGGCGGCCGATGGTTGGCCGAATAGCGGAAGTTTTCCCGGCGATTTTCCGGTGCGGAGGTTCCGAACGGCCTTTGTGGTGGCTTGATTTCGACTGTGCCGAAGGTCCGGATGGCGGCTTCCCGACCAGCGTGTGCCACGGGCAGTTGCACGGGGAGCATTTCACCCGGCGTGTGCACGCCGGGCGCCCGCGCACAGCGCCCGGCTCCCGCGTACGGCCCCTACGCGCACGCCCCCCGCACCGGGCGGCGCGGGGGGCGTGCGGGAAAGGGGTGGCTCAGGAGGCGGCGGAGGCGTGCGTCCGCGCGAAGTTCCACGCGTCCTGGATGATCCCGGTGAGGTCCGGGCGGCTCGGGGTCCACCCGAGGCGCTCGTGGGCCGTGCGCGCGGAGGCCACCAGGGTCGCCGGGTCGCCGGCCCGGCGCGGGGCGACGACCTCGGGGATGTCGTGGCCGGTCACCTTGCGGACCGTCTCGACGACCTCGCGGACCGAGAAGCCGCTGCCGTTGCCCAGGTTGCAGATCAGGTGCTCGCCGGCGGTGGCGGCCTTGAGGGCGGCCAGGTGCGCCTCCGCCAGGTCCGCGACGTGGATGTAGTCGCGTACGCAGGTGCCGTCGGGGGTCGGGTAGTCCTCGCCGAACACCGAGATCGACTCCCGCTCGCCCAGCGCGACCTGGAGGACCAGCGGGATCAGGTGCGTCTCGGGGGCGTGCCGCTCGCCGAACTCGCCGTAGGCGCCGGCCACGTTGAAGTAGCGCAGGGACACCGCGGCCAGGCCGTGCGCCACGCACTCCCCCGCGATCATGTGGTCCACGGCCAGCTTCGAGGCCCCGTACGGGTTGGTCGGCGCGGTCACCGAGGCCTCGGTGAGCAGCCCCTCGGTCGGCTCGCCGTAGGTGGCGGCGGTGGAGGAGAACACGAGCTTGCGCACGCCCGCCTCGCGCATGGCGGCCAGCAGGGCGAGGGTCCCGCCGACGTTGTTCTCCCAGTACTTGCCCGGGTTCACCACGGACTCGCCGACCTGCGAGAAGGCCGCGAAGTGCAGCACCGCGTCGTAGGAGGAGTCCAGGTACCGGGAGGCGTCCTGGATCCGGCCCTCGATGAACGCGGCGCCCGCGGGGACGCCTTCGCGGAAGCCGGTGCTGAGGTCGTCCAGGACGGTGACCTCGTGGCCGGCCTCCAGGAGGTGTGCGGCGACCACGCTGCCGACGTATCCGGCGCCACCGGTCACCAGGTATTTGTTCCTCACTCGCCTACTGCCTCTCGCGGGGGTGCGCACGCGGAGCATCCACATGCCGCCCACTGGCATACCCGATTCCGCGCCCATGGGGAAATCGGGGCCGCGTTCCGGCGGCCCGCCGCGGCGGTCCCGCGCCCTCGCGCGTCAGTCCTGGGCCCGCTCCAGCAGGCCCGTACGGGCGGCCAGCGCGGCCGCCTCCAGGCGCGATCCCACGCCCAGCTTCATCAGCACCCGCTGCACGTGCGTACGGGCGGTGCTCGGCGCGATCTCCATCCCGGCGGCGATGAGCCGGGTGTCCTCGCCCTCGGCGACGCGGACCAGCACCTCCACCTCGCGCGGGGTGAGCAGCCGCAGCAGCCTGCTGCCCTCGTCGTCGGGCTGGGCGGCGGGGTTCAGGAGCTCCGCGAAGGCCGCCTGCAGCAGCTGGGGGGAGATCGCGGCCTCCCCCGCCCGCGCCTTCGCCAGGGCCCGCTCCACACCCTCGATGCGCTCGTCGTGGCGTACGTACCCCGAGGCGCCGGCGGCGAACGCGGCCGCGATCCCGCGCGGGCTGGGGACCGGGCCGAGGACCACGACGGCTATCTGGGGCCGCTCCCGCTTGATCCGGACGACCGGTTCGAAGACCCCCGGCTCGGCGGGCGTGGCGGTGCCCAGGAGGCAGACCTCCGGGGCGCGGCTGATGACCAGCTCGGCGGCGCCCCCGGCCGGGGCGGCGGCGGCGAGCACGCGGTGCCCGCGCAGTTTCAGGGCAGAGGCGAGCGCCTCGGCCAGCAGCCGGTGCTCGTCGACCACCACGACCCGTACGCCCATTGAGGCACCCACCCCCGACCCTTCTGACCCGGCAAGCTACACGCTTGTTCGACGGTGCGCGGGGGTTCCGCGCAGAAGCCCCCGGAAGGAATGACCTTCCGGGGGCTTCTGCTGCTGCTCAGCTCGCGGTGAACGAGACGAAGAGGTACTCCGGGTCGCTCTTGTCCGAGTACGGCTTCTTCACCGTCGTACGGGAGATGAAGAGCTTGCCGTTGTGGTAGCGGTATTCGGAGTACTCGGGAGAGAAACCGCCGGTCTCGACGGCCCGGCTCGCCTTGTCCGACGGGTTCTGCATGAGGAGGGTCTCCTTCATCGTCCTGCCGTCGATGCTGACGATCTGGCCGCCCTTGTCGTACGGGGGCTCCTTGTAGGCGATGATGTTCGACCCGTCCATGCGCAGCGGGGTGAGCTGGAAGCTCTCGCCCGCGTCGGCCCGGTCGGTGGTCTGCTTGCCGGTCTCCAGGTCGAAGGAGAGCAGCTCGTTGGTGCGGCCGCTCCCGGACTGGCCCTGGTGCTCGTAGGACGGCAGGTAGAGCTTGCCGTCGCCGACCACCATGCCTGTGCACTTCTCGACCTCGGTGGCGGCGCACTTGCCGTTGAAGTTCCCGGAGGAGAGGGAGATGCGCGCCTTCAGCTCGCCCTTGGGGTCGACGACGAACAGGTCGCTGACGCCGGTGGCGTTCTTGGCGGTCTTGCCGACGTCGGCGGCGACGACCAGCGGCTTGGTGGAGACGATGCCGGCGTAGTCGATGCCCGCGGCGAGCTTGTACGAGGAGGTGGGCGCGCCGGTGGCCGGGTCCAGGATCTGGGCGTACACGGTCTGGTTGGGGCTGCGGCCGCACTTGCGGATGACGCCGAGGGCCTCGCCGCCCGCGTAGCCGGTGTCGTAGCAGCCTTCGCCGTCGACCTTGGGCGTCCACAGGGACTTGCCGTCGGCGAGGTTCCAGGCGGCGCCGCCCGAGGTGCCGCCGGCGGCGACGGTCTGGCCGCTGAGGGTCACCTCGTAGTAGGCGGCGGGCTTGTCACCGGTGGTGGCGCCCTTGGCGTTGCCGGACCAGACGAGCTTACCGGCGGCCAGGTCGATGACGCCGACCTCGGTGCACTGCACGTACTTGTTCTCGGGCGTGGGCATGGAGGCCTTGAAGAGGACCGCCGTCTTGTTGTCGCTGATGTGCTTGGTGGCGCCGCACAGCTCGCCGGGGAAGGGGATCTCCCACTTCTTGCCGCCGTCGACGAGGTTGTAGCCGACGACCTTGGCCACGTCGGACTTCACGTAGGTGGAGTCGGTGAGCCAGGAGCCGGCGACCACGGTGACCTCGGCCGGCTGCGGGCTGGGCACGTTGAGCAGGGTCTTGGACTTGGGGTTGGCGGGCGGCTGCTCGCTGCCGGGCGTGCCGCCCTTGGGCTTGTCGCCGCCGGGGCCGGCGCTGGTGCCGCCGTCCGCGGTGTTGTTGCCGCCGCCGCTGCCGCCGTCGCCCGAGGTGTACCAGAGGCCGCCGCCGACGATGAGGACGATGGCGAGGAGGGCCGCGCCGACGATCAGCAGCTGGTTGCGCTTGTCGTTGCTGCCGGCCGCGCTGCCGGCCGCGCCCCCGCCCGCGCCGGGTGCGGGCTGCGGCGCGTACATGGGCGTGGTGGGCGGGCCGAACGGCGGCGGGGTGCCGGGCTGCTGCGGAGTGCCGGGCTGCTGCGGGTAGCCGTATCCGGGTGCGGGTGCGGGCTGCGGGTAGCCGTACGCGGGCTGCGCCGGCGCTGCGGCCGGGGGCTGCTGCAGGGTGGGGTCCGGGGGGCCCGCCGGGGGCGGCGGGGACGGCTTGCCGAATCCGCCGGGCGGCGGATCCTGCGGCGCTCCGAAGCCGCCGGACGGCGGCTGGCTGGGGGGCGGCGGGGTACTCATTGCGTTGCTACTGCCTCTCGCTGGGCGGCTCGGGGGACGCGTTCACTTGCCGAAGACCATGAGGAGCTTCTCGTCCTTGCCCTTGGCCAGCAGGCGGGAGGCGGAGATGAAGAACCGTCCGTCCACGTAGTCGACCTTCGGGGCGCTGAAGGAGCTCTCCACCGGGGCGGCCGGGCCCGACGGGTTGCGCAGGAGCGCGGTGGGGGTGCCCCCGCCGGCGGGGATGGAGAGGATCTCTCCGCCCTTGTCGTGCTCCGCCTTGCGGTAGGCGATCAGCTGGCCGCCCGCGGCCTTGACCGGCATGAGGGTGCGCTTGTCCCCGGCCGGGCTGCGCCACTTGGCCTTGCCGCTGGCGAGGTCGAAGGCGACGATCTCGTTGCCCTTCCCGTCCCGTGCGGTGGGCAGGTAGAGGGTGCCCCCGTCGACGACGGCCGTGGAGCAGGTCGACAGGGAGCGGAAGATGCCGGTGTCCCCGCAGCCTTCGGGGAACTTGCCCTCGGCGGTGAGGGTGGCGGTCTGCTTCCCGTCGGCTCCGATGACCGCGATGGAGCGCTCCTTGGAGGCCTCGTTGCCGAGGTCGACGATGAGCGGGTCCACCGAGTAGATGCTGGTGACCTTGAAGCCCTTGGGGGCGCGGAAGGTCCAGCCCCTCTTGCCGGTGACCGGATCGGTGCCCTGGATCTCGACGGTCTTGTCCTCGTCCAGGCAGGTGGCGAGGGCGACCATCTTGCCGTTGCCGGCGGCGTAGGAGTCGGGCTTGCAGCCTTCGGCCTGGGTGCTGGCGAAGAGCTTGTCGCCGGTGCTGACCTTGAAGGCGCTGGCGGTGCCGCTGCGGCTGATGGCGACGGTGTCGCCGGTGATGGCGACGGTGGGGCTGGTGAACATGTCGAAGAGCTGCTCCTTGGGCACCTCCTTGGACCAGACCTCCTTGCCCGTCTTGAGGTCGACCACGCGCATCTGGGTGCAGGAGGCGGTGTCGGACTCGCCGTCCTTGTACATGACGACGGTCTTGCCGTCGGTGGTGGTCTGCGGGGTGACGGCGCAGATCGCGGCGGGGAAGGGGAGGGTCCACTTCTCCTTGCCGTCGGTGGCCGCGTAGCCGGTGAGGTTCTTCCAGACGCTCTTGACGACGGTGTCCCCGACGACCCACTGGCCCTCGGACTCCACGCCCATGCCGGGGCCGTCGATCTTGGCGGACTTGAGCCAGAGGACCTTGTCCTCGCCCTGCTTGCGGCCCGCGTTGAGGTCGGCTTCCTGGCCGCCGTTGCCACTGCCGTCGCCCTTGTCCACGGAAGGGGAGCCGGAGGGGGCGGCGTCGGTGGAGCCCTGTGCCACGGGCTGCTTGGGGTCCTTGTCGTCGCCGCTCCGGAAGGCGAAGTACCCGGCGGTACCGACCACGAGGACGGCGGCGACCCCGGCGGCGATCAGCAGGGTCGTCTTCTTCTTCGGAGGCAGGCCGGGGGCGGGGCCGGAACCGGGGGGCTGCTGCGGGTAGCCGTAGCCGTGGGCGGGGGGCTGCATCGGGACGGTGGGGGGCTGCATGGGCTGCTGCGGCTGCTGGGGCTGCTGGGCGTACGGATTCGCGCCTTGCGGCGGGTATCCGTAACCGGGCTGCGGCGGGCCGGGGAGGTGCCCGTAACCGGAAGGTGTCGGCGGCTGGTTCGGCGGCTGGGGCGGCTCGGTCATCAGCGCGTACCTTCGGGTCAGGGGTCGTGGAGGATGACCTTTCTATCACTGACGCCTGTCGCGCGCCGGGCCCGGTCCGCCCCTGTTCCCAAGGGAGGACCGGCCCGTGACGCCGTCGTTATCCGGCCAGTTGGAGCGCCGGGAGCCGCGGAACCGCCCCGCGGGACCGCGGCCGGAGCGGCGGGCCGGAGCTCCTCGGGCCCCGGCCCCGCCCTGCTCAGGAGCTACGCCTCTTCGGCCAGCTCCAGCCAGCGCATCTCCAAATCGTCGCGCTCGGCGAGGAGTTCGCGCAGCTCGGCGTCGAGCTTGGCCACCTTGTCGTAGTCGGTGGAGTTCTCGGCGATCTGCGCGTGCAGGTTGCCCTCACGGTCGGAGATCTTGTTGAGCTGGCGCTCGATCTTCTGGAGCTCCTTCTTCGCGGCGCGGGCGTCCCCGGAGGAGCTGGACTTCGCGGCGGCCGCGGCCGGGGCGGGGGCCGGGGTGGCGGCCTCGATCATCCGCTGACGGCGCTCCAGGTACTCGTCCAGGCCGCGCGGCAGCATCCGCAGGCTCGCGTCACCGAGCAGGGCCATCACCGTGTCGGTGGTGCGCTCGATGAAGAACCGGTCGTGGGAGATCACGATCATCGAGCCGGGCCAGCCGTCGAGGAGGTCCTCCAGCTGGGTCAGCGTCTCGATGTCGAGGTCGTTGGTGGGCTCGTCGAGGAACAGCACGTTCGGCTCGTCCATCAGCAGCCGCAGGATCTGCAGCCTGCGCCGCTCACCACCGGAGAGGTCGCCGACCGGGGTCCACTGCTTCTCCTTGGTGAAGCCGAACTGCTCGCACAGCTGACCCGCCGTCATCTCGCGGCCCTTGCCGAGGTCGACGCGGTCGCGCACGCGCTGCACGGCCTCCAGGACCCGCAGGGACGGGTCGAGTTCGCCGACCTCCTGCGAGAGGTAGGCGAGCCGGACCGTCTTGCCGACGGTGACCTTGCCTGAGGCGGGCTGGGCCTCGCCCTGGGTGCGGGCGGCCTCGGCCAGCGCGCGCAGCAGGGAGGTCTTGCCGGCGCCGTTGACGCCGACGAGGCCGATGCGGTCACCGGGGCCCAGGTGCCAGGTGAGGTGCTTGAGCAGCACCTTGGGGCCGGCGTGGACGCTGACGTCCTCGAGGTCGAAGACGGTCTTGCCGAGGCGGGCGTTGGCGAAGCGCATCAGCTCGGACTTGTCGCGCGGCGGCGGGACGTCGGCGATCAGCTCGTTGGCCGCCTCGATGCGGTAGCGCGGCTTGGAGGTCCGGGCGGGGGCGCCGCGGCGCAGCCAGGCCAGCTCCTTGCGCATCAGGTTCTGCCGCTTCTGCTCCTCGGTGGCGGCGATCCGCTCGCGCTCGGCGCGGGCGAAGACGTAGTCGCTGTAGCCGCCCTCGTACTCGTGCACGTCACCGCGCTGGACGTCCCACATGCGGGTGCAGACCTGGTCGAGGAACCAGCGGTCGTGGGTGACGCAGACGAGCGCGGAGCGGCGCTCCTGGAGGTGCCCGGCCAGCCAGGCGATGCCCTCGACGTCGAGGTGGTTGGTGGGCTCGTCGAGGACGAGGAGGTCCTGGTCGGCGATGAGCAGCTTCGCGAGCGCGATGCGGCGGCGCTCGCCGCCGGAGAGCGGGCCGATGACGGTGTCGAGGCCCTGGCCGAAGCCGGGGAGGTCGAGCCCGCCGAAGAGGCCCGTGAGCACGTCGCGGATCTTGGCGTTGCCGGCCCATTCGTGGTCGGCCATGTCGCGGATGATCTCGTGGCGGATGGTGGCCGCGGGATCGAGGGAGTCGTGCTGGGTGAGGACACCCATGCGCAGGCCGCCCGACTGGGTGACGCGGCCGGTGTCGGGGTCCTCCAGCTTGGCCAGCATCCGGATGAGGGTGGTCTTGCCGTCGCCGTTGCGGCCCACGACACCGATCCGGTCCCCCTCGGATACGCCGAGGGAGATGCCGTCGAGCAGGGTACGTGTGCCGTACACCTTGCTGACTGCCTCGACATTGACCAGATTGACGGCCATCAGACGCGCTCCAGGGAAAGGGTGTGGATCAGCCCCTCAGCCTAACGCGCCGGGCCGGGCCGGGCCGTTCCACCAGGAGCCAGCCGGCCAGTGCCATGCCGATGGCGAGGGGTGCGGTGACCGGGAGGGCGATCAGGGTGGCGCTGTGGCCGTCGAGGAGGCCGCCGAGGCCGGTCATGGACAGGCCGAGGATGCCGAGCAGGCTGAGGGTGATGCCGAGGGCGGCGAGGGGTCCGCTGCCGGGCGCGGTGGTGGCGGTGGTGGCGGGCCGGGCCGGGGCCTCCCAGCGGCGGAAGACGGCGACGAGCAGGGCGGTCAGCGCGGCCGCCAGGAGGATCCGTACGGGAACCTGCGCCCACCAGGCCGCGGTGGCGGGGGCCGGGAGGTCCAGGCCGAGCGCGAGCTGGGCCCCGTAGACGGCGAGCATGGCGGTGAGGTGCCAGAGGAAGGCGGTCATCGCGATCCCGTTGGCCGCGACGACACCGCGCCACACGCGGGGGCGGCGCAGCCAGGCGGTGGCGGGGCCGGCGGCGAGCTGGACGGCGCCGACGAGCCACGTGCCGTGGCAGAGCAGGGCGAGGGTGGGCGGGGCCATGTTGGACACCTTCTCGCCCGGCATCCCGACCATGGAGAGCGGGTACGGCCCGTACGCCACCAGCAGGACGGCCCCGGCGAGGCCGGCGGCGGCGAGGCCGAGGGCGGGGCGGCGGGTGATCCGGCCGTCGGCGCGGAGGAAGCCGAGCTGGTGGACGGCGAGCCAGACGAAGGCGAAGTTCAGGAACTCGACGTACGGGAGCGCGAGCGCGAAGCGCAGGGCGTCGACGGTGGCGGCCGCGGCGAGGAGCGCCGCGAAGGCCCCCCATCCCCATCGCTCGTGCAGCCGCAGGAGGGGCGGGGTGAAGGCGACCATGGCGAGGTAGATCCCGATGAACCAGAGCGGCTGGGTGACCAGCCGAAGCGCGGCCCCGGTCAGCCCCCCGGCGCCGCGGCCGGCGAGCTGGACGGCGAGCGCGGCGGCGCCCCAGACGAGCACGAAGACGAGGGTCGGCCGCAGCAGGCGCTGGAGGCGGGCCCGCAGGAAGGCGGCGTAGACGGGCCGCCCGTCGGAGCGGCGGGCCAGGGAGCGGTAGGACAGGGCGTGCGAGAACCCGCCGACGAAGAAGAAGACGGGCATGACCTGGAGCCCCCAGGTGAGCACCTGGAGCGGGGGCAGGAGGGCGAGCAGGTTCCCTATGCCGTCGCCGCTGACGGCGGCCATCAGCCAGTGCCCGGCGATGACGGTGCCGAGGGAGGCGGCGCGGAGCAGGTCGATGTACCGGTCGCGGCCTGCGGGGGTGGCTGCGGCCATGTCGCGTGCGCTGACTGTCATGGCCATACGGTCGCTTCCGGCAGGAGCCGCCCGAAAGGGCGCGGGTACTCAACTCCCGCCTAGGTACGGGTGCGGCGCCGCTGCCGGGGGCGCTGCCCCCGGACCCCCGCTCCTCAAACGCCGGAGGGGCTGAAATTGCTCTCCGGGCAATCCAGCCGCACCAGGCG
>NZ_JBHUSC010000073.1:0-27683 GCF_042673805.1 Streptomyces sp. NPDC057010
GGCGCCGAACATCGAAGCCCGTCCCGGACGACACCCCACCCCGTCCCCGACCCCGGCCCCCCACCCCGTCCCCGACCCCGGCGTCGGTGCGTGAGGATGGGCAGTCAGCCCCGTACCCACCCCTGGAGGCCCACGTGACCGTATCCGTACCCGGCCCGCTCGTCGGAGCCGACTGGCTGGCCGCGAGGCTGGGCGAGCCCGGGCTGGTGGTCTTCGACGCCTCCGTCGGGGCCCATCGGGGTGGCCCCGAGCGGATACCCGGCGCGCGGCCCTTCGACCTCGACGGCCCGCTGTCCGACCCCGCGGCAGCGGCCCCGCACACCATGCCCGGGGCCGCGGCGTTCACCGAGGCGATGCGGGCTCTGGGCGTCGACGACACCTCCACCGTCGTCGTCTACGACGGTGCCGGCATCTACTCCAGCGCCCGCGCCTGGTGGATGCTGCGCGCCATGGGCTTCGACCGGGCCGCGGTCCTCGACGGGGGCCTGCCCGCCTGGACCGCCGCCGGCCTGCCCGTCGAGCAGGCCACCCCGGCGTACGGGGGCCCGCGCGGCTCCTTCACGGCCCGCCCGCGGGCCGGGCTCCTGGTCGACGCCGAGGCCGTCACCGCCGCCCTGGCCGACCCGGCCGCCGCCGTCCTCGACGCCCGCACCCGCGAGCGCTTCGCCGGCACGGCCCCCGAACCCCGCCCGGGCCTGCGCGGCGGCCACATGCCCGGCGCGCTCAACCTCCCCTTCGGCGAACTCCGGCAGGCCGACGGCCGGATGCGGCCGCCCGGCGAACTCCGCGCCGCCTTCGAGGCCCTGGCCGGCACCCGTGAAAGGCTCTACTTCAGCTGCGACTCCGGAGTGACGGCCTGCGTCCTGGCCCTGGGCGCCACCCTCGCCGGCTACCGCGCTCCCGCGGTCTACGACGGCTCCTGGAGCGAATGGGGCCTCCCCTCACCCCGGCGCCCCGTCGTCACCGGGGGATAACCCCACCAGGGGTTCGGGTACCGGCACCATCGGCCCGGAGGGGGCTCGGCCGGAAGGATCGGGGCATGACCTCTTACGCCCCCTCAGTTCGATTCGCCCGCACCGCCGTCGCCGCCCTCGGGGCCGGTGCGCTGCTCGCCGGATGTTCCTTCGGGGACGGCCCGCAGAAGACCGCGTCGGCCGACGCCACCGTGACCGAGGCCGTCAGCGCGGTGGAGGTGACCGGGGCCCGGGCCGGGTCGATCGAGGTGGTCGCGGGCGCCGGGCCGGGGGTCGGGATCCGGCGGACCGTCCACTACCGCGGCGACGCCGTTCCCACGCCCGGGCAGCGGGTCACCGGCGGTGTGCTGTCCTTCGACAACGGCTGCTCCGGCAGCTGCTACATCGACTACCGCCTGGAGGTGCCGGCCTCCGCCACGGTCAGGCTCGAAAGCAGCAGCGGCCGCATCACCGTGACGGGCGTGGCGGGCGCCGACGTACAGGCCGACTCCGGCGCGGTCACGGCGGAGCGCATCGCCGGGCCGCTGAAGGTCCGCACGTCCTCGGGACCGATCACCGCGGGCGGCCTCGCCGGGCCGAGCGCCCACCTGCGCTCCGACTCCGGCGACACCCGCGTGGAGTTCAGCCGGGCCCCCGCCTCGGTGGACGCCGAGACCAGCTCGGGCAACGTCACCCTGAAGGTGCCCTCCTCCGCCTACCGGATCGAGGTGTCCACCACCTCCGGCGACCGCGAGGTCACCCTCCCCACGGACCCGGCGGCCCCCTCCCACCTCTCCGCCAGGACCACCTCGGGGGACGTACGCCTCTCCGCCGTGTGACGGGCCCCTGACGGCCTGTTCGCCCCGGGCGAACGGGGGTTGGGGAACATTGGGGCGCGCAGGTGCATTGAGTCGGCATAGCTCAACTTCACTGCCGGAGGGAAGATCATGGCTTCGACGTCCGTAACGCTCACCCTGCCCGTGCTGCCGCTCGACGACGAGGTCGTGCTGCCTGGGATGGTCGTTCCTCTGGACCTGTCCGACGCCGAGGTGCGCGGCGCCGTGGAAGCGGCGCAGGCCGCGGCGGGGACCGGGAAGCCCCGGGTGCTGCTCGTGCCGCGGGTCGACGGCAAGTACGCCGGGACCGGAGTGCTCGGGACCGTCGAGCAGGTGGGCCGGCTCTCCGACGGTGACCCCGGGGCGCTCATCCGCGGTCGCGGGCGGGTCCGGATCGGGGCCGGCACCACCGGGCCCGGGGCGGCGCTCTGGGTCGAGGGCGAGACCGTGGACGAGAAGGTTCCCGATCCGCTGCCCGGGGCCGTCACCGAGCTCGTCAAGGAGTACAAGGCGCTCGCCACCAGCTGGCTCAAGAAGCGCGGGGCCTGGCAGGTCGTGGACCGGGTCCAGCAGATCGAGGGGGTGTCGGCGCTCGCCGACAACTCCGGCTACTCGCCGTTCCTGACGGTGGCCCAGAAGGTCGAACTGCTGGAGACCGCCGATCCCGTCGCCCGGCTCAGGCTCGCCATCCAGTGGCTCAGCGACCACCTCGCCGAGCAGGACGTCGCCGAGTCCATCGCCAAGGACGTCCAGGACGGCGTCGACAAGCAGCAGCGGGAGTTCCTGCTCCGGCGCCAGCTGGAGGCCGTACGCAAGGAACTGCGCGAGCTCAACGGGGAGAAGGACGGCGAGGAGTCCGACGACTACCGGGCCCGCGTCGAGGCCGCCGACCTGCCCGAGAAGGTACGGGAGGCCGCGCTCAAGGAGGTCGAGAAGCTGGAGCGGGCCAGCGACCAGAGCCCCGAGGGGTCCTGGATCCGGACCTGGCTCGACACCGTGCTGGAGCTGCCCTGGAACGAGCGCACGGAGGACCGGTACGACATCCGCGGCGCGCGGGCCGTCCTCGACGCCGAGCACGCCGGGCTGAGTGACGTGAAGGACCGCATCACGGAGTACCTCGCCGTGCGCAAGCGGCGTTCCGAGCGGGGGATGGGCGTCATCGGCGGCCGCCGCGGCGGGGCCGTGCTCGCGCTCGTCGGACCGCCCGGCGTCGGCAAGACCTCGCTCGGCGAGTCCGTCGCGCACGCCATGGGGCGCAAGTTCGTCCGCGTCGCGCTCGGTGGCGTACGGGACGAGGCCGAGGTGCGCGGACACCGCCGGACCTACGTCGGCGCGCTGCCCGGGCGGATCGTACGGGCCATCAAGGAGGCCGGGTCGATGAACCCGGTGGTCCTGCTCGACGAGATCGACAAGGTCGGCTCCGACTTCCGCGGCGACCCGGCCGCAGCCCTGCTGGAGGTCCTGGACCCGGCGCAGAACCACACCTTCCGCGACCACTACCTGGAGGTCGAGCTGGACCTCAGCGACGTGGTCTTCCTCGCCACCGCCAACGTCCTGGAGGCCATCCCGGAGGCGCTCGCCGACCGGATGGAGCTCGTCCGCCTCGACGGCTACACCGAGGACGAGAAGGTCGTGATCGCGCGGGACCACCTGCTGCCGCGCCAGCTGGAGCGCGCCGGACTCGGCGCCGACGAGGTCGTCCTGGAGGAGGACGCCCTGCGCAGGCTGGCCGGCGAGTACACGCGGGAGGCGGGCGTCCGCACCCTGGAGCGGTCCATCGCGCGGCTGCTGCGCAAGGTGGCCTCGCAGCACGAGCTGGGGGAGCGGGAGCTGCCGTTCCGGATCGGTGCCGAGGACCTGCGGGGGCTGATCGGGCGGCCGCACCACGTACCGGAGTCCGCCCAGGACCCGGCCGAGCGGCGCACCGCCGTCCCCGGCGTGGCCACCGGGCTGGCCGTCACCGGCGCGGGCGGCGACGTGCTCTTCGTGGAGGCCTCGCTGGCCGACCCGGAGACCGGGGCCGCGGGGCTCACCCTCACCGGGCAGCTCGGCGACGTGATGAAGGAGTCGGCGCAGATCGCGCTGAGCTTCCTGCGCTCGCACGGCGCGGAGCTGGAACTCCCGGTCGCCGACCTGAAGGACCGGGGCGTGCACATCCACTTCCCGGCGGGCGCGGTGCCGAAGGACGGCCCGAGTGCGGGCATCACCATGACGACGGCGCTGGCTTCGCTGCTGTCGGGGCGGCAGGTGCGGACGGATGTGGCGATGACCGGCGAGGTCTCCCTGACGGGGCGGGTGCTGCCGATCGGCGGGGTCAAGCAGAAGCTGCTCGCCGCGCACCGGGCCGGGCTGACCACGGTCATCATCCCGAAGCGGAACGAGGCCGACCTGGATGACGTGCCGGCGGAGGTGCTGGAGGGGTTGGAGGTGCACCCGGTGACGGATGTACGGCAGGTACTGGAGCTGGCCCTGGCCGGGGCTGAGGTGACGGTGTCGGCGGCCGCCTAGGTGTACTGACCCGTAGCGTTGTCGAACGCCACCGGGCCAGGACCCCAGCCGGGGTCCTGGCCCGCGTCGGCAGCCATCCGCGTCACGACACCGGCAAGGCATCCGGCGCCCCGCCACCGGAGGTGGCACTCTCAGCACACATGAAGCGGAGCGAAACCGGACAGACCGACAGGTCGGTGCGCTGGGAGCTACTGCTGGCCAGCGCCACCATGCTCTTCGTCGAGCTGGCGCTGATCAGATGGGCGGGCGCCAACGTCGTCCACCTCAGTTACTTTTCGAACTTCGTCCTGCTGGGGTCGTTCCTCGGCATCGGCCTCGGTTTCCTGATCCCCGCCGCGCGCGGGCAGTGGCTCAAGCGCTGGGCGCCGGTCCCGCTCGCGCTCCTCGTCGTCCTGGTGCGCGAGTATCCGGTGCAGGTGCGTCAGAGCAGCAGCCAGGTCCTCTACTTCACCTCGGTGAGGACCACCGGCTTCCCCGAGTGGGTGACGCTGCCGGCCATCTTCCTGCTGACCGCCGTGATCATGACGGCGATCGGCAAGATCACCGCCGATCTCTTCCGCCGGCTCCGCCCGCTCGACGCCTACCGCTACGACCTGCTCGGCAGCCTCACCGGCTCGGTGTCCTTCGCCCTGCTCTCCTGGCTCCGCGCTCCGTCGGTCGTGTGGGGCGTGGTCGCGGCCGCGGCCCTGCTGGTCCTCGGCGGACGGCGCAACATCCTGCGGTACGCAATCCCCCTCGCGGCGATGGTCGCCGCGCTGTTCGCGGAGACGACGACGGCCGGCGTCTCCTGGTCGCCTTACTACAAGGTCCAGCTCTTCAACCCGACGATCGCCGTGAACGGCATCCCGCACCAGGCCATCGTGCCGCTCCCGACGCTGATGGAGAACTCGCCCCAACGGCAGGCCTACGACCGGACGCCCGACAATCCGCACAAGCGCGTCCTGGTCATCGGAGCCGGCAACGGCAACGACGTCGCGGTCGCGCTGGCGAACGGGGCGGAACGCGTGGACGCGGTCGAGATCGATCCCCGGTTGCAGGAGATCGGCGCGGACCTGCACCCGGCGAGGCCGTACGACGACCCCCGGGTGCACGTCCACATCGATGACGGACGGGCCTTCCTGGAGCGGACGGACACCAAGTACGACCTCGCCGTGCTGGCGCTGCCGGACTCGCTGACGCTGGTGTCCGGCGCGAGCAATCTGCGGTTGGAGAGCTATCTCTTCACCAGGCAGGCGTTCGAGGCCGCACGCGAACACCTCACGCCGCACGGCGCGTTCGTCATGTACAACTACTATCGGCAGAGCTGGCTCGTCGACCGCTTCGCGGGCACCCTCGACGAGGTCTACGGCCACGCCCCCTGCATGTCGACGTTCGGCCAGAACGCGGCCGTACTGGTGGCCGGCATGACGGCCGCCGACCAGTCCTGCGACCAGACCTGGCAGCCCAGTGGCGTCGTCCCGGCGGCCGCGAGCGACGACCGGCCCTTCCCGTACCTGCTCCACCGGAGCATCCCGACGCTCTACCTGGGCGCGCTGGGCGCGATCCTGCTCGTGACGCTCCTGTCGGTGCGCCTGACCGGGGTCCGGATCCGCAGCACGGTCCGTTACGCCGACATGTTCCTGCTGGGAGCGGCCTTCATGCTGCTCGAAACGAAGAACGTGATCAACTTCGCGCTCTACTTCGGCACGACCTGGCTGGTCAACGCCCTCGTCTTCATCGGCGTCCTCCTAGCCGTCCTCGCGGGGGTCGAGGTTCGGCGCCGGCTGCCGCGGGTCAACCAGCTGCTGCTGCAGCTGCTCCTCTTCGCCACCCTCGCGGTGGCCTGGCTCGTCCCGGCGCACGCCGTGCTCTCGCTGCCCTTCCCCGCCCGGCTCGCCGCCGCCATCGCCCTGGCCTTCGCCCCCATCTTCTGTGCCAACCTCATCTTCTCGGACCGCCTCGCACTCGCCCCGGACCCGACCTCCGCCTTCGGCGCGAACCTGCTGGGAGCCCTGACCGGGGGCGCGCTCGAGTACCTGGCGCTGGTGACGGGCTACCAGACACTGCTGCTCGTCGTGGCCCTGCTGTACCTGGGAGCGTGCGTGGCCATGCGCTTCGCCGGGCGCGCGGCGACACCGGTGCCGGACGATGCGGTGGCCCGCCGGGACTGAACGCCGGAGGGCTGGATCCGGGCCTGCGGCGGCGCCGGGCGGGGGCTGCCGGCGGGGGCCGACCACGGCGAGATGCCGGGGCGGGGTCCACATCGGCGGGGTCCCGGGGCGGGGGCAGGTCCGCTGCGAAATACTGGGCCCCCATCACCCGGCCACCAAGGGAGCGGTACGTGCACGCCAGTGAAGACCAGGAGTTCCTTGCCCTGGAGCGGGAGCTGTCCGTCTTCCTCCGGCGTGCTCGCGCCTCCTCCGGCGAGATGGCCCGGGCCCTCCACCCCGAGCTGGAGCCCGCCGCGTACGGGCTGCTGACCCGTCTGGAGGCCGCCGGCCGGCAGCGGGCCACCGAGCTCGCCGCCTACTTCGGCGTCGGCAAGGCCACCATGAGCCGTCAGCTGCGGGCCCTGGAGGTCCTGGGGCTGGTCGCCCGCGAGCCGGATCCCGCCGACGGCCGGGCCTTCCTGATCGGCCTCACGGAGGAGGGCCGCGAGCGGTTCCTGCGCGTACGGGACGCCCGCCGCGAGCAGTACATGCGCAAGCTCGCCGACTGGGACCGCGGCGAAGTCGCCGAACTGGCGCGACTGCTCCACCAGCTGAACGCGGGAGCCGAGTAGCCCGTCCCGTGCCGCCCGGTGTCGGCGGGGCCGGGTGTGTGGCGGGGCGCCCCCGCAGGGCGCCGAACACTGTCCCGCCGCCACCCCCCGACCCCTGGTCACGTTCGGCGCCCGAGGAGGTGCCCCGGCGCGCGCCCGGCCCCGCCGGCACCGACACCCCTCCCGGCCCCGCGGAGCCATCGCCCCCGCGCGGGACGGGTGGTGTTACAGCTCCGCGTACGCGGCCGAGGCGTCGTCGTGGCGTTTGTGGCGGGCCGGGGGGCGGGCCGGGTCGGACTCGATGGCGCGGACCCGGCCGATCAGCCCCTCCGCGCCCTCCTTCCGCAGCACGGCCAGGCACTGCGCCCAGTCACCCTCCCCGAACGTGTCCGTCCACCGGCTCGCCCCGTCCGTCAGCGCGGCCACCGCCCGGACCTCCCCGCGCGGCGTCCGCCCCGTCACCGCCCGCCCCGCCACCGCCGGGTCCGCGGCCGCCGTGAAGAAGCCGCCCTCCGCGTTCCGCAGGGCGTCCGTGGCGGCCACCGACCCCCGCACCTCCCCCGGGATCCGGTCCAGCCGGTCGTCGAGCACCGCCGTCACCTCACCCCCCGGCCCCTCCAGGAGCAGTACGGAGTCCGAGAGCACCAGGTGCTCCACGTACGCCGCGTCCCAGCGGACCATCACCACCGTCGCCTGCGGCGTGCGGACGTGAGAAAGGTCACACGCGTCCCGGTGGGCATCGGCCGTGGCGCGGATCGCCTCCGCCAGGATCCGCTCCAGTGGCATGTCCCGCCGCGATCCGGACAGTTCGGTCAATCGCCCGCCGAGCCGCGCCGCGAACCACGGCACCCCGTGCACGCAGCCGTCCTCGCCGCGCGGCGGGGTGACCCCGTCCAGGGCGACCAGCACACCGCCTCCCGAAGCCGGGATCGAGGCCGACAGCCAGTCCTCATTGGGGCGTTCCGGGTTGCCGGGGGCCGAGGCGAGGTCGATGCGCATACCGGCATTCTGCCGGGCGGGGCACCCGCCGCGCGGGCAGGTCCGTACCAATGGGGAACGAGGCGGGCCGCCCCGTCCGCCGGGCCGGTGGCGGCCGTTCGGCGGCCTTCGCGGCGCCAACCGGAATGTGGGCGGGGCATCCTGCCAAAGCCCGCCTCGATCTTTCAACCACCTGTCCACGGCAGACCTCTGGCACGAGGTGTCCGAGTTGGTCGCCAACTCATCCGTGATGTTCACTCGTTCGAGTGGCCGGGTGGGCGATGTGCGGCTCTCTCCCCATCACACTGCAAAGGTCTGTGGCGGTACGAGGGGGCAGGGGGCGTTTACTTGTTGACCGGCCGTTACCTCGGCCACACGAGTAGACGAGCAACAGCACACGTACAGGATTGCGAGCACCGGTGCAGAAGAAGCGGTCTCGGAAGAACGGCACCGCCACCGACGGCCCGGCCCCCGCAGGACGCCGCGTCCGCGTGCGCCGCAGGCTGGTCCTCGGCGTCGCCGTCGCCGGCCTCACCGTCCTCGCGGCAGGCGCCCCCGCCGTCGTCTCCGCGACCCGGGAACTGAGCGACTCCCAGCGCCTGGTCACCCTCGCGGAACAGAGCAACCAGACCCTCACCCTCGCGCACCTCCTCGCCGACGAGCGCGACGCCGTCGTCGAGTACGCCGCCAAGGGCCGCCCCGGGGGAGCCAAGGCCGCCGTCCAGGAGCGCACAGCGCGCACGGACCGGCAGCTCGCCGAGGTCCAGGCCGAGGCCGACGAGGAGACCGCCCGCGCCCTCGGCCGCATCCAGGCCGTCCGCAACGAGGCCGTCGACGGCAAGGGCAGCGCCCTCGCCGCCCACCAGGCCTACGCCGGCGTCATCGCCGAACTCCTCGCCCCCGGCGACCGGCTCGCCGAACTGACCCCGCCGCGCGCCGGGGCCGCCCTCGCCACCACCCGGCCGCTGGCCCCGCTGGGCCAGGCCGTGGAACAGGCCTCCGCCACTCGCGGACTGCTGCTCGCTGCGCTGGCCGTCCCCCGCGGCGAGCAGCTCCCCAACTCCGCCGTGGTCGACGAACTCACCACCGCCGCCCAGCGGGCCCGCGTACGGGAACAGGCCGCCCTGGACGACTTCGCCCGGGCCGCCCGCCCCGACGTCCGCCAGACCCTCGCCGCCACCGTCACCGGCCCCGAGGTCAAGGCGGCCGACGACTACCTCAAGCGGCTCACCGACCGGCCCACCCTGTCCCCGGCCGACCGCAAGACCGACGGGGCCGCCGTCGGCTCCGCGCTCACCGCCCGCGTCGACCGGATGCGGTCCGTCGAGTCCACGCTCGCCGGCCAGCGCGCCTCCGCGCTCGCCTCGCTGCGCGACGACGACGTGACCCGCCTGGAGATGATGGTCGCGGCCCTCGGCGTGCTGTTCCTCGTCGCGGTGGGCTTCTCGACCGCCGTGGCGCGCTCGCTGACCCGCCCGCTGTCCGTCCTGCGCCGCGGCGCCGAGCGGCTGGCGACGCCGGAGGGCTCGGTGGAGCCGGTCCGGTTCACGGGCCGCAACGACGAGTTCGCCGAGGTCGTACGCCACCTGAACGCGGTGCGGGACCAGACCGTCGCCCTCCACACGCGGATCGCCGGACTCGACGCCGACCGGCGCCGGATCATCGGCCGCAACGACGCGCTGAACTCCAGCCGGGAGGTGCTGGAGGAGGAGCTGACGAAGCTGCGGGCCGGGCTGGAGGAACACCGCCGCATCATGTCGACGACCTCCGTCTCGCTGTCCCTGCGGACCCTGGGCCTCGTGGAGCGCCAGCTCGCGGTCATCGAGGAGCTGGAGTCCAAGGAGCAGGACCCGGACCGGCTCGAAACCCTCTTCAAGCTGGACCACCTGGCGACCGTGATGCGCCGCCACAACGAGAACCTGCTGGTCCTGGCCGGTCAGGAACACGGCCACGGACAGGGCCTGCCGGTCCCGCTCGTCGACGTCATGCGGGCCGCCGTCAGCGAGATCGAGCGCTACGAGCGCGTCGACCTCGCGGCGCTGCCCTCGTTCACCCAGGTGGCGGGGCACGCGGCCGACGACATCTCGCACGTGCTCGCCGAGCTCCTGGAGAACGCGACGACCTTCTCGCCGCCGGACGCCAAGGTCAAGGTGTCCGGACGGCTCCTCGACTCCGGCGACGTGGTGCTGTCCGTCGTGGACGAGGGCATCGGGGTCACCGAGGACCGGCTGGAATCGCTGAACGCCCGGCTGGCCACGCCCGAGGCCTACGACGAGGAGCCCGAGTCGGAACACGGCCTGGGCCTCGGCCTGTACGTGGCCGGGCGGCTCGCGGCGCGGCACGGGGTCACCGCGGAGCTGCGCGCCCCCCGGCACGGGGGCACCGAGGCCCTGGTCGTCGTCCCGGCGGCCCTGCTGCCCGACGCGCCGCCGGCCTCGCCGGTGCACACGCTGGGCGCGCCGGGCGCAACCGCGCTGCACCTGCCGGGCGTGGTCGCGGAGGCGAACGAGAACACCCTGCCGAGCCGGTTGCGCGGGGCCGCGCACCGGGCGGAAACCACGGAGCCGGCGGCCGAGCCGGACGCGCCGGGCGCGGACCCGGAGCCGGTCGAGGCGGCAGCCGAGGAGCCGGCCGCCGAGCTGCCGGCCCGCGTCGTGCCCGATGCCTCCGACGCCGCATCGGGGGACGGGCAGTCGCCGTCCGCCGAGCAGGTGTTCACTGGGTCCGGGGCGGGCCCCGCCGAGGAGCCGGCCGCCGGCCCGGCGGACCGGCTGCCGCCCGCCGAGCAGGTGTTCACCGTGCCGGCGCCGGCCGCGGAGGCGCCGGGTGGGCCCGGGCCCGAGGAGCAGCTCCTCGCGCGGGTCGTCCCCGACGCGGAACCGGCCCCTCCGGCGGCGGCCGGCCCCGGCCCGGCGGAGGCGGACGCGCTGTCCGGTGCCGCGCCCGTGGCCGACGTACGGGAAAACGAGCCGGAGCCGGAGCCGCACACCCACGCCCCCGCCGAGGGGAACTGGCTTCCCCGCCAGGGCAGCCACCCCGCCGACCCGGCCGAAGCCGTCACCGACAAGGGCCTGCCGAAGCGCACCCCGCGTTCCGTGGCCGCAGCCCCCCGCCTGGACGAGGTGAAGACCGAGCCGCCGCGCCGCGTCGACGCCGACGAACTGCGCCGCCGCCTCGGCGGCTTCTACCAGGGGGCCCAGGACGGCCGGCGCGTCGCCGCCGCCGAACTGGAACGGGATCAGGAGCAGCAACAGGGGCAGGAGCAGGAGCAGGAGCAGGGGCGGGACCGGGGGCAGGGGAAAACCGACCAGGGGGACACCGCACAGGAGGCACGCACATGACCGCGCCCAGTACGTACGGACTGAGCACCCAGGCCCGCAACCTGCAATGGCTGCTGACCGACCTGGTCGAGGAGGTGCCCGGCGTCAACTCCGTCGCCGTCGTCTCCTCGGACGGGCTGCTGCTCCTGTCCTCCGACCCCGCAGCGGAATCCCGCCCGGAGCCCCGCGCCAAGGGCCCGCGGGGCGCCTCGGCCGACCTGGCCACCATCGTCTCCGGACTGGGCAGCCTCACCACCGGAGCGGCCGCCCTCATGGACGGCGGCTCCGTCAAGCAGACCATGGTGGCGATGGAGCACGGCTCCGTCTTCGTCATGGCCATCAGCGACGGCTCGCTGCTCGGCGTGCACGCCGCACCCGACTGCGACATGAGCGTCGTCGCCTACCACATGGCCCTGTTCGTCGGCCGCGCCGGCCACGTCCTGACCCCCGAAGTCCGCAGCGAGCTGCGCCAGTCGATGGAGAAAACCCCGTGAGGAGTCCGGCCTCCGACCGGCTGCCGATACGCGGCGCCGAGCGCCGCCCCGCCCGCGTCCGCCCGTACTCCCTCACGGGCGGCCGCACCCGCTTCACGCAGGTCCTGCACGTCGAGACCTTCGTCGCCGCCCTGGACACCAAGGCGTCGCAGCCGCAGAAGCCCGACCGCATGCCCGAGATGCCCGCCATCGTCGAGGTCTGCCGTCGCATGCGCACGATCGCCGAGATCGCGGCGCTGCTGAAGCTGCCGCTCGGCGTGGTCCGCGTCCTCGTCAGCGACCTCGCCGACCAGGGAAGGATCCGCGTCTACGGGACGGGCCACGGCGCCGGCCGCCCCGAACGCGCGCTGCTCGAAAGGGTGCTCGGTGGCCTTCGCCGTCTCTGACCGTCCGGTGCCGGTGACGCCGGCCGTGGACGACGAGCCCGTCCAGCCCTGGCAGTACGACCGCTCCCGCGCACCCGTGGCCGTCAAGGTGCTGGTCGCGGGCGGTTTCGGCGTCGGCAAGAGCACCTTCGTCTCCTCCCTCTCCGAGATCACCCCGCTGCGTACCGAGGCGGTGATGACCCAGGCCGCCGCCACGACCGACGACCTGTCCGGCACCCCGGACAAGAACACCACCACCGTCGCCATGGACTTCGGCCGCGTCACCCTCGACGACGACCTCGTCCTCTACGTGTACGGGACGCCGGGCCAGGAGCGGTTCTGGTTCATGTGGGACGACCTGGTGCGCGGCGCCATCGGCGGCATCGTGCTGGCCGACACGCGCCGGCTGCGCGACTGCTTCCCCGCGCTCGACTACTTCGAGAGCTGCGGGCTGCCGTACGCGGTCGCCGTCAACCACTTCGAGGGCTCGCGGTCGTACGAGCCGGAGGACGTGCGCGAGGCGCTCACCATTCCGCCGGACGTCCCCGTCGTGATCATGGACGCGCGCAGCCGCCTCACGGTCATCGAATCCCTGCTGACGCTCGTGGGCCACGCCCTCGACACCACACCGGAGTAGAGAACCGCCATGCGCAAGATACTCGTCGTCGGAGCCGGCCAGTCCGGGCTCCAGCTCGCCCTCGGCCTCCAGGCGAAGGGGTACGAGGTCACCCTCATGTCCAACCGGACGGCGGACGAGATCCGCACCGGGCGGGTGATGTCCACGCAGTGCATGTTCGACACGGCCCTGCAGCACGAGCGTGACCTCGGGATCAACTTCTGGGAGCAGCAGGCCCCGAAGATCGAGGGCGTCGGCGTCTCCGTCGCCGCCCCCGACGCCGGCCGCGCCGTCGACTGGCTGGGCCGCCTCAAGGGGTACGCGCAGTCCGTCGACCAGCGCGTGAAGATGGCCGGCTGGCTCGACACCTTCACGCAGCGGGGCGGGCAGCTGGTCATCCACGGCGCCTCGGTCGCCGACCTGGACTTCTTCTCCCGTACGTACGACCTGGTGCTGGTCGCCGCCGGCAAGGGCGAGCTGGTGTCGATGTTCGAGCGGGACGCGGTGCGTTCCCCGTACGACGTCCCGCAGCGCGCGCTGGCCGTCTCGTACGTGCACGGGCTCGGGCCGCGCCCCGAGCACCCGGAGACCGAGGCGGTCCGCTGCAACCTGGTGCCGGGCGTCGGCGAGCTGTTCGTGATGCCGACCCTGACGACGTCGGGGCGTGCGGACATCCTGTTCTGGGAGGGTCTCCCGGGCGGTCCGCTGGACGTCTTCAACGGGGTGAAGGACCCGGCCGAGCACGTGGCGCTCACGCTGGAGCTGATGGAGAAGTTCGTGCCGTGGGAGTACGCGCGGGCGACGAAGGTGGAGCTCACGGACGCGGGCGGGACGCTGGCCGGCCGGTACGCGCCGGTGGTCCGCAAGCCGATCGGGCGGCTGCCGGGCGGGGGCCTGGTGCTGGGTGTCGCCGACGTCGTCGTCGCGAACGACCCGATCACGGGGCAGGGGTCGAACGCGGCCGCCAAGTGCGCGGCCTCGTACCTGTCGTCGATCCTGATGCACGGCGACAAGCCGTTCGACGAGGCGTGGATGAAGGCCACCTTCGACAAGTACTGGTTCACCACCGGCAAGCCGGTCACCCAGTGGACGAACGCGATGCTGGGCGTTCCGCCGGAGCACGTGCTGAACCTGATCGGCGCGGCCGGGCAGCTCCAGCCGGTGGCGAATCGATTCGCCAACGGCTTCGACAACCCGGCCGACTTCGACTCGTACTTCTACGACCCCGAGGACGCGGAGGACTACCTGTCGGAGGTCGCGGAGTCGGTCTCTTCGGCTTCGGGTGCCTCTTCGGAGGAGTAGCCGGTGTCGCCGTCCCCCGTCGTGTCCGCCTCGGGCAGCGGCGGGGGAGTGAACTCCGCGAGCGGGGTGCCGGCCGGGTCCGGGCGCACGGCGCCGAGCAGCGGGTTGGCGGCCAGGGGCGAGACCTTCACCTTCGCGCCGGGGCGCGGCGCCTGGATGACCTTGCCGTCGCCCACGTACAGGGCGACGTGCGTGGCCTTCGGGAAGTAGACCACGAGGTCACCGGGGCGCAGCTGGTCCAGCGGCACCTTCGGCAGCTGCGCCCACTGCTCCTGGCTGGTCCGCGGGATGCTGCGGCCGGCGTGCGCCCAGGCCTGCGAGGTCAGCCCGGAGCAGTCGAAGGACCCCGGGCCCTCGGCGCCCCAGACGTACGGTTTGCCGATCTGGGCGGCCGCGTAGGTGAGGGCCGCGCCGCCGGCGGCCGTGGGCGTGCCGGTACGGGTGGGCAGGCGGCCCGAATCCACCAGCTGCCGTTGGGCGGTGGCGGTGTCCTCCGCCTCGCGCGCGCCGAGCCGGGCGAGCTGCTCGGCGGTGAGCGAGGCCAGCACCCGCTCCACCTCCTTGAGCCGGAGGCCCACCTCGTCCTTGTGCCGCTTCTGCTCCGAGGCCAGGGTCTGCTGGGAGTCCAGGGCCTGGCGGGCGCGGGTGGCGAGGGCGTCGGCCTCCTTCTCGCCGCGGGCGAGCCGGCCGAGCACGCCGGCCCGCCGGGCGCCCTCGCGGGCGGCGAGCCGGCGCTGGTCCAGGGCGGCCTGGGGGTCCTTGGCGAGCAGGATCCGGGCGTACGGGGAGAATCCGCGGCCGCCCTGGTACTGCTCCCGGGCCAGCCGTCCGAGCAGGGCCTTCTCGGACCCGACGGCGGTACGGGCCCTGCCGAGCTCGGCACTGAGCCGCCGCTCCTCGCCCTGCCGGGACTTGAGCGCCTCCTCGGTGGCGTTGTAGGCCTCGGCGGCCTCCTCGGCCCTCTGGTAGAGGCTTTGGAGGCGGGAGAGCAGCATGCCGACGTTCTCGGCGGGGGCGGCGGGGGCGGCGGGACCTGGCCGGGCGCTCCCTGATGACCGGGGGGAGGGCCCCCGGCCGAGGCTGAGCCGCCCGGGCCCTGGCCACGGTCACCGGCGGGGGCACCGGGGGCACCGGGGGCCGCGGGGGCACCGGGGGCCGCGGGGGCGGCGGGAGTACCGGGCACTCCGGGTTCGGCGCGGGCGCCGGGGCCGGGCGCGGCCAGGAGCAACACCGCGGCGACGCAGGCGGCCCGAAGCGGCCGATGTGACATGGGATCACCTCCGAGCCGCCGATGCTGCCACGCCCGGTATGACAAATCTTCTTAACGGAGCGGCGAGGCTCCGGGGGGCCACCCGGATGGGGGCCTCACTCGGGCGGGGCCTTCGCCCCCGGTCCCCTCGGTCCCATCGGCATTTGGCTCCGGTAAGCCGGCCGGCTGGGCGGGGCTTCGGGGTTCGGGACCTGGTCACCCGGAACAGGGAGGTTTGGGGGTTTCCCGTCAGTCTCATCGTCTCTCCGGGGCGGGCCGGTCCCTCAAGGGCGCTCCCTGCGGTCGCGTCGCTTCGCGATGGCCTACGGCCACCCTTGACCGACCGACCCGACCCGGAAATCCGAAGACTGCCGGGAAGCCCCCAAAAGAACGGGCCGGGTCAGAGACACATGCACGGGCGCACCAGGGAAGTGCGGGCCCGCTCCCCCAAGCCCGCCAGGCCCGATCGTCCAGGCCATGCGGCGCCGGCCCCGGGCAGCGGGCAGACGCCCGCACCGGTCCCGAGAAGCCCACCGGGATCCGCTGACGCGTCAGATCGCTACGCGCTTCGCACGTCTCGGCGTCCGCGGCCCGTCTGGGGTCCTACCCGCACCAGAGGGCGTCGAGAAGCCCATCGGGGGACGGCGACGCGCCAGATCGCCGGGTCGGCGTCCGCCGGCCGTCTGGGGCTGGGCATGAGCCGCCAGTCAGAGGCCGTTGGTGGGCACGACTTCACTGTCGGCGGGCGGCAGGAGCTGGTTCACCGTCTCGAAGTCGTAGTAGGTGAATTCGGACGGCTCTCGACCGGTCTCGGTCCGCTTCAGCAGGTAGGGACGTCCTTGCGTGGCTATGTAGTCGGTGACGGTGCCGCCGTTCGAACCCGCATACGTGAGCATGATGGCGGGTTGGCCGTCGACAGTGGCGGAAGCGCCCCTGGACACCTCGGGGGCCTCCTCTGCCAGCAGGATCGTGGGGTCCCTGAGTTGGCACCCGTAGGCGACGCCCTTCGCGTCCGGGTGGTCCGCGCCCAGCTTGATCCAGCGGTCGGCGATCCGCTCGACCACCTGGTCCTCCTGTTCCTTCGTCCCCGTCAAACCCGCCCGCAGCGCTTGGGCGTCCCGCTTGGCGTAGACGACCTTGGGCGTGGCATGGATCTGCGTCGTGCCCATGCCTTCGACGCTGGTGGTGCCCGCACAGTCCGCGGTGGCGAGGAAGAGGTCGAGTGAGCCGCTCGTTCCCTCAGCGGCCAACTGGCCCCGGACCTTCTTGAACCTGGCCGTCCGAGTCTCGTGGTAGGCGAGCTGCTGGATTTCCTCGGGCGTCTTGTCGGCGTAGGGCTCGGTTGCGGCGGAACGGTGGAACGAGTGGACAAAGCGATCCCCCCTGGGATGTGTAGATCAGGAGGGGAGAGTGCATGGGGTGTCGGACACGGCTACTGAACATCCAGAGCGCTCCGATGACGTGCTGAGAACCGGATCGGGCGGTGTGGGGGCTCGATCCGGTTCTCGGGCGGGTTCGCTAGATGAGGCCCTGGGCCAGCATCGCGTCCGCCACTCGTTCGAAGCCGGCGATGTTGGCGCCCGTGACGTAGTCGCCCGGGGTGCCGTAGCGTTCCGCCGTTTCGTGGGCCGTGGTGTGGATCGAGCGCATGATGTGTGCCAGTTCCTCCTCGACGCGGGTCGGGGTCCAGGCGATGCGGCCCGCGTTCTGGGCCATTTCCAGTGCGCTGACCGCGACCCCGCCCGCGTTGGCGGCCTTGCCCGGGCCGAAGGCGACGCCCGCCGACTGGAAGAGATGCACCGCCTCGGGGGTGGTCGGCATGTTGGCGCCCTCCGAGACCGCCTTCACGCCGTTGGAGATGAGGACGCGGGCGTCTTCGGCGCCGAGTTCGTTCTGGGTCGCCGAGGGGAAGGCCACGTCGCCCGGGACCTCCCAGACCCGGCCGCCCGGCACGAAAGTGGCCGACGGCCCGCGCCGCTGGGCGTACTCGCTGACCCGGCCCCGCTCGACCTCCTTGATCTGGCGGAGGAGCGCCAGGTCGATGCCCTTGTCGTCGACGACGTAGCCGCTGGAGTCCGAGCAGGTCAGCGGGTTGGCGCCGAGCTGCTGGAGCTTCTCGATCGTGTACAGGGCGACGTTGCCGGAGCCGGAGACCACGGCGGTGAGGCCGTCCAGGGACTCGCCGCGCACCTTCAGCATCTCGGCGGCGAAGAGCACGCTGCCGTAGCCGGTGGCCTCGGGCCGGATCGCGGAGCCGCCCCAGCCCTGGCCCTTGCCGGTGAGGACGCCGGCCTCCCAGCGGTTGGTGATGCGCCGGTACTGGCCGAAGAGGTAGCCGATCTCGCGGCCGCCGACGCCGATGTCGCCGGCCGGGACGTCCGTGTGCTCGCCGATGTGGCGGTGCAGCTCCGTCATGAAGGACTGACAGAAGCGCATGACCTCGGCGTCGGAACGGCCGTGCGGGTCGAAGTCGCTGCCGCCCTTGCCGCCGCCGATGCCCAGACCGGTCAGGGCGTTCTTGAAGATCTGCTCGAAGCCCAGGAACTTCACCACGCCGATGTTCACGGAGGGGTGGAAGCGCAGGCCGCCCTTGTACGGGCCGAGGGCGCTGTTGAACTCCACGCGGTAGCCGCGGTTGACGTGGACCCGGCCGTGGTCGTCCTGCCAGGGGACCCGGAAGATGATCTGCCGCTCCGGCTCCAGGATCCGCTCGACGATCCCGGCGTCCACGTACTCGGGGCGGGCCGCGAGGACGGGGGCCAGTGTTTCCAGGACTTCCTGTACGGCCTGGTGGAACTCGGGCTGGGCGGGGTTACGGCGCTCGATGTCGGCCCGTAATGCGGCCAGCCTGTCCTTCGCGTCGGTCACGGTCGGATTCCTCTCCTGGTCACTGAGGGGCGTGCGGGCCCAGCCCGGAGAGTATCGCGCGGCCGGACCCCCTTCGAGGGGCCGATCACCCCGTCCGCCCGGGTCGCGGCACTCGTCTGTTCTGCCGGGAGGAGGCCGGGAGACGACCGTAGGATCGGCCCGGACGCGCCGTCGTGCCGGTGGCGTTGGGCCCAGCGGACGGCGAGGGGGGCCGCGAGGCCCGTCAGGGCGAAGAGCGCCCCCACGACGAACCAGCCGGGGCGGCCCCACGTGATGCACAGTGCGATGAGCAGGCTCGGCCCGAAGGCCTCGGCCAGGCCGGCGCCGAGGCCGAACACTCCCAGGTACTGGCCGGTGGCGTGCTGCGGGGCGAGGGCGAACGAGACCTCGAAGCCGGCGGCGGAGTGCCACAGTTCGCCCGCCGTGTGGATCACCACCGCGGTCATGAGCAGCGCCGCGGCCACCCACGCCGGCACCCCCGCCGACAGCGAGACCAGCGCGCACGAGGCGAAGAAGGCCACGCCCGACCGGCGGTAGGCGACGGCGCCGGCCGCGGGGGAGTCGATGCCGCGGCCGGCCCGTACCTGGAACACGATCACGATGACGGTGTTGACGAGCATGGTCCCCGAAACGAGCCAGCGCGGGGCCGTCGTGGCCGCCACCAGCCAGAGCGGGATGGCCACGGTGAGCACCTTGAACTGGACGGCCATGATGCCGTCGAGCGCGGTGAGGACGAGGTACGGCCGGTCCCGCAGGGCGATCCAGCGGGGCCCGTGGGCGGCTGGCCCGGGTGCGACCGGCGGCAGCAGGAGCAGGAGGGCCGCCGAGGCGGCGAAGGCGATCGCGTTGCCGATGACCAGGAGCTGGTAGGCGGTGAGGGTGCCGACCTGGACGGTCCAGCCCGCCAGCAGGGCCCCGAGGGAGACGCCGACGTTCGTCACGGCGCGCAGGTAGGCGCGGAACTCCTGGGGCCGGGCGCCGCCGTAGTGCCTGATGAGCGGGGAGCGCGCGGCCAGTCCGGCGGCCTTCGCCCCGGTGGCCGCGCACACGGCGAGGACGAACGGCCAGAAGCTGTCGGCGGCCACGAAGCAGGCCGTGGCCAGTGCCTGGACGGCGAGGGTGGCCGCGTAGACGCCGCGTGCTCCGTGCCGGTCCGCGAGGTGCCCGACGGCGATCCCCAGGGCGAGCGAGAGGCAGCCGGCGATGCCGAGGCCGAGCCCCACCTGGCTCACCGGAAGGTGGACCGCCTGGGTGAAGTACAGGACCCCGGCGGTCAGGAAGAGGCCGCTGCCGATGGTGTAGACGAAGTTCGAGGCGGCGAGGACGCGCTGGGGTCCGGCATCCGGTATGAGGTGGGGCATGGCGCGTGGCTCCGCATCCGGGCAGGCGGTAAGGACCACGCCAGCTTGTTGCACGTTATGTGCAAGAGCAAGTGGGTTGCGGGAAGTGGGTAGTTGGCCCGCCTCCTTCGCTTCAGTCGCGGAGGAGGCGGGCCTTGGCCGCGGTGAACTCCTCGGGCGTCAGGAGGCCCTCGCGGGTGAGTTCGGCCAGTTGGGTGAGCTCCGCCACCAGTTCGGCCGGGGGGACGGGCTCGCCCGTGTGGGGGTGCTGCTCGTGCTCCGGGGGGAGGGGCGGTGCTGCCGGGGGTTCCGGCTCCGGTTCCGGTTCCGGTTCCGGTTCGGCTTCCCGCTCCGGTGGTTCCGGTAGGGGTTCCGGCTCCGGTTCCGGCTCCGGCGGGTATTCCGCCGCCTGCACCGCCCGCGCCAGCAGGCCCCTCCGGGGCGGCATGTCCGGGCCCACCGCCCCCGCCGTGGTCTCCACCGCGCCCGCCGCCCGGGTCAGCAGACCCCGCAGCAGGGGGTGGCCCGGCGGCCGCCGGGCCGCGTGGACCGTTACTCCGACCGGTCGGATGAACATCAGGCGACCCCCGCCCGCGGGTCCGTCGGGATCCGGTCCGGCGGGATGCGCACCGAGCCCACGATCCGGCCGCCCGCCGCCCGTACGGCGATCGCCGCGTCCTCGGCCCATACGTGCTCGACCACCAGCAGCAGCGCGCAGCTGCCGCGCTCCAGCAGCCCCGCCGCCTCCTTCACGTCCTCCGGCCCGATCAGCCGTACCGCGTCCCGGCCCGTCAGCAGGCCCCGTAGCTCCAGGAACTCGTCGAACTCCGCTGCCAGCACCTCGCCGGCCGCGGTCCGCGTCGTCACGAGTCCGTCGATCAGCCGGACCACGCCGGTCTTCCTCAGTCCCATCACGGCCTCGACCGCCGGGACCCGCAGTTGTTCTTCGGGGAAGGCGAGGACGATGAATTCCACAGGTCCCATAAGGCTCGGCTCCCGTTTCCGACCGTTTGTGACGACTCTTCGGCACACTATGACATAAGCGGACATACCATCCGTTCGCTTGCTACGTTTCCCTCCATGAGCGCTCTGACGGCGAAGGTGGCGGAACCCGCCCCGCCACCACCCCCCGACGCCCGCGCGCCCAAGCGTCGCGGGGTCGAGCTGGCCCTCCTGGCCGGCGCCGTCCTGATCTCGGTCCTCGGCCACCTCTACGTAGGGCTCGCGACCACCGGCCGCGTCCCGCCCGCCGCCACCCACTACGCCGCCGGCCTCGCCCTCGCGGCCCTGGTCGCGCACCTCGCCGTCCGCCTCCGGGCCCCGTACGCCGACCCCCTCGTGCTGCCGATCGCCGTCCTCCTCAACGGCCTCGGCCTCGTCCTCATCCAGCGGCTCGACGCGACCACCCCGGCCCGCCTCACCGCCGGCAGCCAACTGCTGTGGTCCGGGCTCGGGATGGCCCTCTTCGTGCTCGTCGTCACCGCGCTGCGCGACCACCGGGCGCTCCAGCGCTACGCCTACCTCTCCGTCGCCGCCGCCCTGGTCCTGATGCTCGTGCCCGTGTTCTTCCCGGCGGTCAACGGCGCGCACATCTGGATCCGCTTCGCCGGACTGTCCTTCCAGCCGGGGGAGTTCGCCAAGATCCTGCTCGCCGTGTTCTTCGCCGCCTACCTCGCCGCGAACCGCACCGCCCTCGCGCTCACCGGGCGCCGGCTGTTCTGGAGGCTGCGCCTGCTGCCGGGGCGCGTGCTGGGCCCCATCCTCACGATCTGGCTGCTCAGCGTCGGCGTGCTGGTCCTGGAGCGGGACCTGGGGACCTCGCTGCTGTTCTTCGGACTGTTCGTGATCATGCTGTTCACCGCCACCGGCCGGATCGGCTGGACCGCCATCGGCCTGCTGCTGGCCGGGCTGGGCGCGTACGCGGTGGGGACCTTCGAGCCGCACGTGAACAGCCGCGTCGAGGACTGGCTGAATCCTTTCGCCTCCATCGACCGCGGTGAGGGCCCCGGCCAGCTCGCCCAGTCCCTCTTCGCCTTCGGCGCGGGCGGCCTGCTCGGCGCCGGCCTCGGCCACGGCCAGTCCTTCCTCATCGGCTTCGCCGCCAAATCGGACTTCATCCTCGCCACCGCCGGCGAGGAGCTCGGCCTCGTCGGACTCGCCGCGATCCTGCTCCTCTACGGGCTCCTCGTCGCCCGCGGCTTCCGCGCCGGGCTCGCGCTGCGCGACCCCTTCGGCCGTCTGCTAGCCACCGGCCTCGCCTCGATCGTCGCGCTCCAGGTGTTCGTCATCGCCGGCGGCGTCACCGGGCTGATCCCGCTCACCGGCATGGCCATGCCCTTCCTCGCGCAGGGCGGCTCCTCCGTCGTCACCAACTGGGTCATCGTCGCCCTGCTGGTCCGGCTCGGCGACAGCGCCCGCAGGCCCAGGCCGGGTGGGGAGGAGAGACCCGCGTGATCCGCTACATCCGCTGGTGCGCGTACTTCTGCGCGCTCCTCCTCGCCGCCCTGCTCGTCAACATCGCCCGCGTGCAGGTCTGGGAATCCGCCTCCTACGGCGCGAACCCGGCCAACAAACGCCCCGCCATCGAGCGGTACGCCGAGCCGCGCGGGGACATCCTGGTCGACGGCCGGCCCGTCACCGGCTCCCGCGACAGCGGCCAGCTCCTGCGCTACGAGCGCACGTACGCGAACGGCCCGCTCTACGCGCCCGTCACCGGCTTCTCCTCCCAGACGTACGGGACCAGCTTCATCGAGCGCGCCGAGGACGGGATCCTGTCGGGCACCGACCCGGGGCTCTCCGCCTTCCCGCTCTGGTACGAGCTCGCCCGCGGCCGCCCGGCCGGCGGGAACGCCGCCACCACCGTCCGGGCGGCCGTGCAGCGGGCCGCGTACGCCGGGCTGGCGGGCAAGCGGGGTGCGGTGGCCGCCGTCGAGCCGGCCACCGGGAAGATCCTCGCGCTGGTCAGCAGCCCCTCCTACGACCCCTCCGAGCTCTCCGGTACGGGCGCGCGGGTCACGGAGGCCTGGGCGCGGCTGAACGCGGACCCCGACAGGCCGATGCTCAACCGGGCGCTGCGCGAGACCTACCCGCCCGGCTCCACCTTCAAGATCGTGACGGCGGCGGCGGCCCTCGACGCGGGCGTGGTCACCGACGTGGACGCGCCGACCGAGACCCCCGACCCCTACCCGCTGCCCGGCACCAGCACCCTGCTGCCGAACGCGGCCACGGGCTGCCAGGACGCCTCGATGGCGGAGGCGGTGCAGTGGTCCTGCAACACGGTGATGGCGAAGATCGGGGTGCGGGTCGGGCTGCGCGGGATGGTGGCGGCGGCGGGGCGGTTCGGGTTCAACGACGACGGGCTGCGGGTGCCGGCCTGGGTGTCCCGGTCGAACTTCGACACCGACATGAGCCAGGACCAGCTGGCGCTGTCCTCGATCGGGCAGTTCAACACCAAGGCCACGCCGTTGCAGATGGCGATGGTGGCGGCGGCGGTCGCCAACGGCGGGGAGCTGATGTCCCCCTACCTGGTGGACCGGACCACGCAGGACGACGGCTCCCCGGTCCGCCGCGGCGGCCGGCGCAGCCTGGGGCGGGCCATGAACCCGGCCACCGCGCTGCGGCTCCAGGAGCTGATGGTGAAGGTGGTGGAGAACGGGACGGGGAAGAACGCGGCGATCCCGGGCGCGGTGGTCGGCGGCAAGACCGGCACCGCGCAGCACGGGGTCGGCAACGCGGGGACCCCGTACGCGTGGTTCATCTCCTGGGCGCGGGCTGAGGGGGCCCCGCTCCCGGCGGTCGCGGTGGCGGTGGTGGTCGAGGACGCGGCGGCGGACCGCGGCGACATCAGCGGAAACCTGGCGGCCGCGCCGATCGCGCGGGCGGTGATGACGGCGGCGCTGGCTAGCGCTGGACGGTGATGCAAGGTTGGCCGGGCTGGAGGGTTCCACCCTCGTAGAAGTAGCCGCAGATCCGGACCCCGGCCGCGAACGTCCACTGGACGGTCACGTCCACGTAGGCCCGGCCGTAGACACAGCCGTT
The DNA here is from genome assembly GCF_042673805.1 of Streptomyces sp. NPDC057010. Lineage (NCBI taxonomy): Bacteria > Bacillati > Actinomycetota > Actinomycetes > Kitasatosporales > Streptomycetaceae > Streptomyces > Streptomyces sp. NPDC057010. The sequence continues at coordinate 23,608 of NZ_JBHUSC010000073.1, forward strand.
GTGGTAGCTGCCCCAGTAGTACGTGTCGGACTTGCCGGGGTACTTGGCGACCAGCGCGGCCCGGTAGTTGCAGATGCCGTCGGGCTTCGTGCGCACGACGTTGCCCTTGTTGACGCGCAGGCCCGATCCGTCCACGTTCACGCAGACGTAGCCGGGCCCGGTGGAGGCGGTACAGCCGCCCGCCGAGGCGGCCGCCTGCGGGGCCGTGGCGAGCGAGAAGGCGACCGCGGCGGCGGCGCCGGCCGCGCCCGCGAGAAGTCGACGGACGGTGCGGCCCGTGACGGGGTTTCCCATGACTGGCTCCCCTGCTGGTCGGAAGGGGCACAGTCGAGCAGACGACCGGGGGGCGCGGGAAGGCGTGCAACACCGGCGCACGAGGCGCCCCGAACGCGCCGCCCCGCCCCGCGGCGCCCCGCAGGGGCCCGGCTCCGGGTCGGTAGGCCTACGCCTCCGCGCCCTCCGCGATTGCGGCCTGGACCTCCTCCACCCGCTCCGCCTCCTCCGAGGCGAACCGTTCGCGGTCCAGCGCCTCCGCCAGCTCCTCGTCCTGGGCCATCAGCAGGTCCAGATTGGAGTCGCCCATCTCGAAGACGCCCATCTCCAGGTACGCCTTCTGCAGCCGCTCCCCCCACAGCCCGATGTCCTTCACGCACGGCACGATCCGGCTGAACAACAGCTTCCGGAACAGGTGCAGGAACTCCGACTGCTCGCTGAACTCCTCCGCCTCCTTCCTCGGGATCCCGAAGTTCTCCAGCACCTCCACCCCGCGCAGCCGGTCCCGCATGAGGTAGCAGCCCTCGATCACGAACTCCTCGCGCTCGCGCAGCTCGGCGTCCGTCAGCTGCTTGTAGTAGTCCCGCAGCGCCATCCGCCCGAAGGCCACGTGCCGGGCCTCGTCCTGCATCACGTACGCGAGGATCTGCTTCGGCAGCGGCTTGTCCGTCGTGTCGCGGATCATGCCGAAGGCCGCCAGCGCCAGCCCCTCGATGAGCACCTGCATGCCCAGGTACGGCATGTCCCAGCGGGAGTCGCGCAGGGTGTCGCCCAGCAGTGCCTGGAGGTTGTCGTTGATCGGGTAGAGCATCCCGACCTTCTCGTGCAGGAAGCGTCCGAAGATCTCCGCGTGCCGGGCCTCGTCCATGGTCTGGGTGGCGGAGTAGAACTTCGCGTCGAGGTCCGGCACCGACTCCACGATGCGCGCCGCGCACACCATCGCGCCCTGTTCGCCGTGCAGGAACTGGCTGAACTGCCAGGCGCTGTAGTGCCGGCGCAGTTCGCCCTTGTCCTTCTGGGTGAGTTTGGCCCAGTGCCGCGTCCCGTAGAGGGTCAGCACCTCGTCCGGTGTGCCGAGCGGATCGTACGGGTCCACCTCGATGTCCCAGTCGATGCGCTTGGCGCCGTCCCACTGCTTGTCCTTGCCCTTCTGGTAGAGCGCGAGGAGCCGCTCGCGGCCCCCGTCGTACTCCCAGCTGAAGCGCGCGGAGCCGGAGGCCGGAACCTGCCAGACGCCCTCGCCCGGGTCCTTGGTGTAGAGCTCGTGCGTCGACACTGACGCCTCCTCGTCTCACGTACTGGCGTACAGGACTGGACAGTTGGCAGCGTCACACGTTGGTAGACGCCGGGTCAACAAGTCGTGCGCGGGGGATTGACGACCTTGCTGACAGGCAGTCTCATAAGCAGTGACCGCCGGTAACCCAACGAGCGAGGTATCCCAAGCCATGACGACCGCGACCGATCGAAACGCGCTGAGGGACGCACTCGGCCTGCTCAAGGACCGCGAGCAGATCGCCGAACGGCTGCTCGAATCCTCCGCCAAGCACTCCTTCGACCCCGACAAGGAACTCGACTGGGACGCCCCGGTGATCGAGGGCAAGTACTACTGGCCGCCGGAACTGCTCTCCCTCTACGACACCCCGCTCTGGAAGAAGATGGGGGAGGAGCAGCGCATCGACCTCTCCCGCCACGAGGCGGCGGCGCTCGGCTCGCTCGGCATCTGGTTCGAGATCATCCTCATGCAGCTGCTGGTCCGGCACATCTACGACAAGTCCCTGACCAGCAACCACGTCCGCTACGCGCTCACCGAGATCGCCGACGAGTGCCGCCACTCCATGATGTTCGCCCGCATGATCCAGAAGGCCGGCGCCCCCGCCTACCCGGTCTCCCGCGTCAACCACAACCTCGCCCGCATCCTCAAGACGGTCTCCACCACCCCCGGCTCCTTCGCCTGCACCCTCCTCGGCGAGGAGATCCTCGACTGGATGCAGCGCCTGACCTTCCCGGACGAGCGCGTCCAGCCCCTCGTCCGCGGCGTGACCCGCATCCACGTCATCGAGGAGGCCCGCCACGTCCGGTACGCCCGCGAGGAACTGCGCCGCCAGATGCTCACCGCCCCGCGCTGGGAGCAGGAACTCACCCGCGTCAGCTGCGGCGAGGCCGCCCGCGTCTTCTCGCTCGCCTTCGTCAACCCGGCCGTCTACGAGAACATCGGCCTGGACCGGCGCGAAGCCGTGGCCCAGGTCAAGGCGAGCGGGCACCGGCGCGAGGTCATGCAGACCGGCGCCAAGCGGCTCACCGACTTCCTCGACGACATCGGCGTGATGCGCGGTGTCGGCCGCAGGCTGTGGAAGAGCTCGGGCCTCCTCGCGTAAGGCGGTCGTCTACCCTGCGGACATGACGACCGTACGCGCCTACCGCAGACTGAGCGTCGAGGAGCGCCGAGCCCAACTCCTCGACGCCGCCCTGTCGCTGTTCGCGCACCGGGCGCCGGAGGAGGTCTCCCTCGACGACGTCGCCGAGGCCGCCGGGGTTTCGCGCCCCCTCGTCTACCGCTACTTCCCGGGCGGTAAGCAGCAGCTCTACGAGGCCGCCCTGCGCTCGGCGGCCGACCTCCTCGAACAGTGCTTCGCCGAACCGCAGCAGGGCCCCCTGACCCAGCGCCTGACCCGGGCCCTGGACCGCTACCTGGCCTTCGTCGACGAGCACGACGCCGGCTTCTCCGCCCTCCTGCAGGGCGGCAGCGTCGTCGAAACCTCCCGTACGACGGCGACCGTGGACGGCATCCGCCGGGCCGCGGCCGCGCAGATCCTCGTCCACCTGGGGGTCCCCGAACCGGGCCCCCGGCTGCGCATGATGGTCCGTACGTGGATCACCGCCGTCGAGGCGGCCTCCCTCATCTGGATCGACGAGGGCAAGCAGCCGGAGGTCGACTTCCTCCGGGACTGGCTGGTGGACCAGTTCATCGCGCTGCTGACCGCCACCGCTGCGACGGACCCGCAAACCGCGGCCGCCGCCCGCTCCGCCCTCGCCCTGGAACCGGCGGACGGCCCGGTCGGGGTCCTGGCCCGGCGCGTGATCCCGGTGGTCTCCGAGGCGGCCCACCTGCTGTGACACTGGTGGGGTGAAGAGCCAACCCACCCCCTTCGAGGGCGGCCCGATGGACGGCCGGGTCCTCCCGATCCTCCTCGGCCCGACCGGCCACCCCCCGAAGTGGTACGAGATCCCGGTCCCGTCCCCGGACGGCGGCCCCCCGACGGTGCTCCTCTACGAACGTGTCCCGTCGGGCTACTCGAAGCGGCTGGGGCTCCAGAAGGGCTGGAAGTACCGCCACGTCCCGACGGGCCTGAAGCCGAAGCTCCGCTGGCCCTGGACCAAGCCCCGCCCCTGACCGCTCGGCGGCCCTCCGAACCCCGGGGCTCCGCCCCGGACCCCGCTCCTCAAACGCCGGAGGGGCTGGAGTTTGCCCGGCGAGACTGCGCAGGTGCGGCTCAAAGACCGGGGCTCCGCCCCGTACCCCGCGCCTCAAACGCCGGCGAGGCTGGATTGTGCCCGGCGAGGTTGGATTGTGCCCGGCGGGGCCGGAGTTTGCCCGGCGGGGCTGGAGTTTGCCCGGCGCGGTTGGAGTTTGCCGGGCGGGGCTGAATGTGTGCCCGGCCGGGACTGGATGTGCCGGTCGGGGTCGGGGACGGGGTGGGGTGTTGGCCGGGACTAAAACGAGATGAATTCGGCGCACGCTCCCGCCCGACGGAACAACCCCGGACAGGGCGCCGAACATCGAAGCCCGTCCCGGACGACACCCC
>NZ_JBHUSC010000074.1:0-27424 GCF_042673805.1 Streptomyces sp. NPDC057010
CGGATTGCCCGCAGGCAGTCTCAGCCCGCCGCCATTCGAGGCGCCGTCGGAGGCGAATCCAGCCCCGCCGGCGTTTGAGGCGCGGGGTCCGGGGCGGCGGACCGGCGGCGGACCGGCGGCGGACGCCCGAGGCGTGGGCTCGGAGAACGAGGGGGCGGAAGGCTCGCTACCATGGTTTATCCGGACCGGACACGGGCACCGGATCCTCCCCCATACTTCGTTCGGGGGGACCCCCAGAGGAGCGCTCTTGCCAGACGAGGTCCAGCCACTCTCCGCCGCGCAGCCCGACCCGCAGGCCGAGCAGGCCGCAGCGCCCGCCGCCACGCCCGCCCCCGCACCCGCGCCGGCGCCCGCGCCGCCGGTGAGGCCCGCGCCGGTGAAATCGGCCGGGTCCTCCAACCGGGTGCGCGCCCGCCTCGCGCGTCTCGGCGTGCAGCGCTCCAACCCGTACAACCCGGTCCTGGAGCCCCTCCTCCGCATAGTCCGCAGCAACGACCCGAAGATCGAGACGTCGACGCTGCGCCAGCTGGAACAGGCCTACCAGGTCGCCGAGCGCTGGCACCGCGGCCAGAAGCGCAAGAGCGGCGACCCGTACATCACCCACCCGCTCGCGGTGACCACCATCCTCGCCGAGCTCGGCATGGACCCCGCCACCCTGATGGCCGGCCTGCTGCACGACACCGTCGAGGACACCGAGTACGGCCTCGAAGACCTGCGCCGCGACTTCGGCGACGCCGTCGCCCTGCTCGTGGACGGCGTCACCAAGCTCGACCGCGTCAAGTTCGGCGAGGCCGCCCAGGCCGAGACCGTCCGCAAGATGGTCGTGGCCATGGCCAAGGACCCGCGCGTCCTGGTCATCAAGCTCGCGGACCGCCTGCACAACATGCGCACCATGCGCTACCTCAAGCGGGAGAAGCAGGAGAAGAAGGCCCGCGAGACCCTCGAGATCTATGCCCCGCTGGCACACCGCCTCGGCATGAACACGATCAAGTGGGAGCTCGAAGACCTCGCCTTCGCGATCCTCTACCCCAAGATGTACGACGAGATCGTCCGCCTGGTCGCCGAGCGGGCGCCCAAGCGCGACGAGTACCTCGCCGTCGTCACCGACGAGGTGATGGTCGACCTCAGGGCCGCCCGGATCAAGGCCACCGTCACGGGCCGCCCGAAGCACTACTACAGCGTCTACCAGAAGATGATCGTCCGAGGCCGTGACTTCGCGGAGATCTACGACCTGGTGGGCATCCGCGTCCTCGTCGACACCGTACGGGACTGCTACGCCGCCCTCGGCACCGTGCACGCGCGATGGAACCCGGTCCCCGGCCGGTTCAAGGACTACATCGCGATGCCCAAGTTCAACATGTACCAGTCGCTCCACACGACGGTCATCGGACCCAGCGGCAAGCCGGTCGAGCTCCAGATCCGCACCTTCGACATGCACCGCCGCGCCGAATACGGCATCGCGGCGCACTGGAAGTACAAGCAGCAGACCGTCGCCGGCACCTCGAAGGTACGGACCGACGTGCCGCAGGCCGCCAAGGGCAGCGCGGGCCAGGACACCGTCAACGACATGGCGTGGCTGCGCCAACTGCTGGACTGGCAGAAGGAGACCGAGGACCCGGGCGAGTTCCTCGACTCGCTGCGCTTCGACCTCTCCCGCAACGAGGTCTTCGTCTTCACGCCGAAGGGCGACGTCATAGCGCTGCCCGCCGGCGCCACCCCCGTCGACTTCGCGTACGCCGTCCACACCGAGGTCGGCCACCGGACGATAGGGGCCAGGGTCAACGGCCGCCTCGTCCCGCTGGAGTCCACGCTCGACAACGGCGACCTGGTCGAGGTCTTCACCTCCAAGGCCGAGGGCGCGGGCCCCTCCCGCGACTGGCTCGGCTTCGTCAAGTCCCCGCGGGCCCGCAACAAGATCCGCGCCTGGTTCTCCAAGGAACGCCGAGACGAGGCCATCGAGCACGGCAAGGACGCCATCGCGCGGGCCATGCGCAAGCAGAACCTGCCGATCCAGCGCATCCTCACCGGCGACTCGCTCGTCACCCTCGCCCACGAGATGCGCTACCCCGACATCTCGTCCCTGTACGCGGCGATCGGCGAGGGCCACGTGGCCGCGCAGGGCGTCGTACAGAAGCTGGTGCAGGCCCTCGGCGGCGAGGAGGCGGCCAACGAGGACATCGAGGAGAGCATTCCGCCGGCCCGCGCCCGCGGCAAGCGGCGCGCCAACGCCGACCCGGGCGTGGTCGTCAAGGGCGTCGAGGACGTGTGGGTCAAGCTGGCCCGCTGCTGCACCCCGGTACCGGGCGACCCGATCATCGGGTTCGTCACGCGGGGCAGCGGCGTATCGGTTCACCGCGCGGACTGCGTCAACGTCGACTCGCTCTCCCAGCAGCCCGAACGGATGCTCGAGGTCGAATGGGCGCCCACCCAGTCCTCCGTCTTCCTCGTCGCCATCCAGGTCGAGGCCCTGGACCGGTCCCGGCTGCTGTCGGACGTCACCCGCGTCCTGTCGGACCAGCACGTCAACATCCTGTCGGCGGCCGTCCAGACCTCCCGCGACCGCGTGGCCACCTCGCGCTTCACCTTCGAGATGGGCGATCCCAAGCACCTGGGGCACGTTCTGAAGGCCGTTAGGGGTGTGGAGGGCGTCTACGACGTCTACCGTGTGACATCTGCAAGGAGGCCCTGACCGAGGCCGCCTGACCGCCGCTCTCTGATGCCACCCGGGGGGATCACGTGGCCGCCGTCTTCCCGCTTGGGCTCGCCAAGCGCTTCGAACCGATACGCGCGGTCGGTCGGGGTGGCATGGGCACCGTCTTCGAGGCCAATGACAGGCGGCTGGAGCGTCGCGTCGCGGTCAAGGTCCTGACGGCGTACGGCGCGTTCAGCCGGAGCGCGGTCGATCGCTTCGAGGCCGAGGCGCGGGCCCTCGCCCGGATCAGCCACCCCAACGTGGTGAGCGTGTACGACGTCGGGGTCGACGACTACACGCCGTTCCTCGTGATGGAGTTCCTCGACGGAACGGACGTCTCCGAGCTGGTCCGCGGGAACGGCGCACTGCCCCTGGGAGAGGCCTGCCGGATCGCTGCCGACACCCTGGCCGGGCTGGGCGCCGCGCACCGCGAGGGCGTGCTCCACCGTGACGTGAAGCCCGCCAACATCCGGGTCACCTCCAACGGCCGGGTGGTCCTCTACGACTTCGGGCTGGCCCGGCTGACCGGCGAGGCGGCCCTGACCCGCACAGGTGAGGATCTGCTCGGGACCCCCCAGTACATGGCACCGGAATGCATCACGGGCCAGCCGCCACAGGCCACCTCCGATGTGTATGGGGTGGGGGCCTGCCTGCACCACATGTTGACCGGGGCCTCCCCGTTCGGTGACGTGCAGGACGTGGGGGTGCTGCTGTTCCGTGCCGTCCAAGACGGAATCCCCTCGCTGAGCGACGGCCCGGTGGCGGTCCCCGCCGGGCTGTCGGCCGCGGTGGACGCCCTCAGCGCGCGGGACCCGGCCGCCCGCACCCCCAGCGCCGCCGCGGCGGAGGCCCTGATCCGGCCCTGGGCGGACGACGAGGACCTCACGCTGGACTACGACGCCGTCCGGCAGGAAGTCCGCCCGATGGACAACTACGCGTCCGTGCCGCCCATGCCGCCGTACGCGCCCATGCCGCAGCTCGAGGACGAGGAGCCCGCGGAGGGTCCCGAGTACGACTGGCACCAGGTCGACGTCCGGCCCCCTCGGCAGCCCGAGCCCGAGCCCGAGCCCCAGCCCGAGCCCGCGCTGGGGACCGACCGCGTCACCCTCAGCGAGAGCACCCGCCGCCTGGTGCACAGCCGGATGACCGAGCAGACCGCGCTGTCCCGCCAGCGCGAAGCGGTCGGCCTGATCCAGCGCGGGCGCTTGAGCGAGGCCATGGACCGGCTCAGCGGACTCGGCGCGTTCTGCGTGGAGACGCTCGGGCCCGGCCATCCGACCACCCTCGCCTGCCAGTACTGGCAGGCGGTGTGCCTGGCCCGGCAGGGCAAGGCACCACAGGCACTGGAGCTGTTCGCGCGGGTCACCGCGCACCACGGACACGGGAGGGGCACAGGGGATGAGTGAGTACGCGTTACAGGTGGACCACCACCGGCCGGGCCGGGGCTCGGAGACCGAACTGCGGTCGCTGATGCTCTGGCTGAGCGAGGACGAGTCGCTCCGCCGTGACGTGCGCGGACGGATCGGGAGCGGCGAGCCGGCAACGGCAGCGGGCGGCACGCCCATGGGGACGCCCGGCTTCGACCTCCTCCAACTGGCCGTCGGCAGCGGCCTGTCCACCGGATCGCTGGTCTTCTCCGTACTGCAGTGGCAGGCGTCGCGCCGTCGGCCCCCCGCCCTCACCGTGCGCCACGGCCCCTACGAGGTCACGCTCACCGGGGACGAGGCCGACGACCCCGAAGCCCTGCGCCGCATCGTCGCGGCACTGGAGCACGGAAGCGCAAGCGGAAGCGGAGGCCACAGCGGGAACGCGGACGGGGACCATGACGGGACTGCCTGACCCGGCGGCCTCACGGGCGGTCCTCATCGGCAGCGCCGGCTACCGGCACCTGGCAGCGCTCCCGGCCGTCGAGTCCAACGTGAAGGACCTGGCCGCCGAGCTGTGCGACGCGACCATCTGGGGACTGCCCGAGCAGCACTGCACGCTCGTACTGGACCCCCAGCACCCCGCCGAGCTGCTCGACCCGGTCAACCGGGCGGGGGAGGAGGCCACCGACACCCTGCTGGTCTACTACGCCGGGCACGGCATGCGGGACGCGGCGACCGCCGACCTCTACCTCGCCCTCCAGGGCTCCCGCGAACACGTCGGCTACACCGCCGTCGCCTACCAGCACCTGCGGTCCGCCCTGCGCGAATCCCAGGCCCGGCGCAAGGTGGTGATCCTCGACTGCTGCTTCAGCGGGCGCGCCGCCAGCACCCTCGCCGGCGGGGAGGACGCCCTCGCCACCCAGGCCGCCGTCGAAGGCGCGTACGTCCTCACGGCCTCCCCCCGCGACCGGGTGGCCCTCGCGCCCGACGGCGAACGGCACACCGCGTTCACCGGCGAACTGCTGACCATCCTGCGCGAAGGGATCCGCGAGGGACCCGAACTGATCGACCTCGACACCCTGTGCCGCACCATGGAGAACCGGCTGCGCGGCAAGAACCGCCCGCTGCCGCAGCACGCCCAGGAAATGGGCATGGGACGCCTGCGGCTCGTCCGCAACCGGGCCCGCGCCGTGCGCGGCACCCCCGCCGGCCCCGTCCTGCACGCCGACGTCCGCTCCGCCATGGTCGTCGCCGGTCTCGGGCTCGCCCGCACCCTGCGCTCCGCCGGCCGCACCCGCGACGCGCTGCCCGTGCTGCGCCTCGCACTCCAGGAACGGGCGTCCGACGGCGAGGGGGACCTGATCGCCGTCCAGCTCGAACTCTCCGACATGCTGGAGGAGACCGGACAGACCCGCGAGGCCATGGAGGTGCTGGAGCAGGCCTTCCAGCAGGTGCACCGGTTCTACGGGCCCGAAGCCATACAGGTGTGCCGGCGGCTCGCCGCGCTGCTCCAGGAGTCCGGCAACCACATCCAGGCCTGCGAGGTGCTCGAACACGCCCTGGACCTCCTCCAGGACGGCAGCCGGGCCCTCCAGTGACCCGCCAGTGGGAAAGCCCCGGTACGGAAGATCCGTACCGGGGCTTTCCTGTCGGTGGGCGGGTATCAGCCGCCGAACTCCTCCAGGCCCTTCAGCGCCTGGTCCAGCAGGGCCTGACGGCCCTCCAGCTCACGCGCCAGCTTGTCGGCCTTCGCGTTGTTGCCCGCCGCGCGCGCCGCGTCGATCTGCTCGCGCAGCTTGTCGACGGCCGCCTGGAGCTGCCCCGTCAGACCGGCCGCACGCGCCCGCGCCTCCGGGTTCGTACGGCGCCACTCGCCCTCCTCGGCCTCCTGGATGGCCCGCTCCACCGCGTGCATCCGGCCCTCGACCTTCGGCCGGGCGTCCCGCGGCACGTGGCCGATGGCCTCCCAGCGCTCGTTGAGGGAGCGGAACGCGGCACGGGCCGCCTTCAGGTCCGTGACCGGGACGAGCTTCTCGGCCTCGTCGGCCAGCTCCTCCTTCAGCTTCAGGTTCTCCACCTGCTCGGCGTCGCGCACCGCGAAGACCTCGCTGCGGGCCGCGAAGAACACGTCCTGCGCACCGCGGAAACGGTTCCACAGGTCGTCCTCGGCCTCGCGCTGCGCCCGGCCCGCCGCCTTCCAGTCCGCCATCAGCTCGCGGTAGCGGGCGGCCGTCGGACCCCAGTCGGTCGACTTCGACAGCGACTCGGCCTCCGCGACCAGCTTCTCCTTCACCTTGCGCGCGTCCTCGCGCTGCGCGTCCAGCGAGGCGAAGTGCGCCTTGCGGCGCTTGGAGAAGGCCGAGCGGGCGTGCGAGAAGCGGTGCCACAGCTCGTCGTCCGACTTGCGGTCCAGTCGCGGCAGACCCTTCCAGATGTCCACCAGGGCCCGCAGCCGCTCGCCCGCGCTGCGCCACTGATCGCTCTGCGCCAGTTCCTCGGCCTCGACGACCAGGGCGTCCTTGGCCGCACGGGCCTCGTCCGTCTGCTTGGCCTTCTGCGCCTTGCGCTCCTCACGCCGCGACTCCACGGTCGCGACCAGCTTGTCCAGCCGTACGCGCAGTGCGTCGAGGTCGCCCACGGCGTGGTGCTCGTCCACCTGCGTGCGCAGGTGGTCGATCGCCGTCTGCGCGTCCTTGGCGGACAGATCGGTGGTCCGCACCCGCTTTTCGAGGAGGCCGATCTCGACCACCAGGCCCTCGTACTTGCGCTCGAAATAGGCCAGGGCCTCCTCAGGGGTGCCCGCCTGCCACGAGCCGACGACCTTCTCGCCATCGGCAGTACGCACGTACACGGTGCCCGTCTCGTCGACTCGGCCCCACGGGTCGCTGCTCACAGCGCCTCCTCCACCTGATGCCTGTGAGGGGTCACCCCCGGGCATCGTCCACAGTTTCCTGGGGCGGGCAGCGCCCGCCCTGCACAACGCCAACATAGGCGACCGCCGGGCCGGCTGTCCGCATCCCGCACGACGGAATATCGGCGTACGGGCGGGAGGCCGGCCTCGCCCGGGGCCGCCGGGCCTCCCGTCAGTTCTGTGTGACGGTGCCCTTCTCGATCTTGACCTCGTTCTTCGGGGCCCCGTCCTGGCCGCCGTCGGCCGTACCGGTCTTGGCGATGTCCTCCAGGACCTTCAGGCCGGCCGCGTCGATCTTGCCGAACGGCGTGTACGAGGGCGCCAGCGGGCTGTCCTTGTACACGAGGAAGAACTGGCTGCCGCCCGAGCCCGGCTGGCCGGTGTTGGCCATCGCCACCGTGCCCGCCGGGTAGACGACCTGGCCCTGCTCGTTCGCCTTGCCCAGCGCGTCCAGGTTCTCGTCCGGGATGGTGTAGCCGGGGCCGCCCATGCCGGTGCCCTGCGGGTCGCCGCACTGGAGCACGTAGATGCCGCTGGTCGTCAGGCGGTGGCACTTCGTGTTGTCGAAGAAGCCCTTGTCGGCGAGCGACTTGAAGGAGTTCACCGTCTGCGGGGTCTTCGCCGCGTCCATCGCGAAGCTGATGTCGCCCGCGCTGGTCTTCAGTGCGAAGGTGTACTTCGCCTTCTGGTCGATGGCCATCTCCGGCGACGGGGACTGCTTGGGCGTCGGCGAGGCCGACGGGTTCGCCGACGGGTCCGCGGCCTGGTCCTTCTTGTCCTTGTCGAAGACGCCGCCCACGATCAGGCCGACCAGCGTCGCGACCACCACGGCCACCGCCGCGCCGATGATCGCCGTGCGCTGACGGGCCTTGCGGCGGGCCTCCGCCCGGCGCTTCTGCTGGCGCTCGTACTTCTCCCTGGCGAGCTGTCGCCGCCGCTGATCGCTCGTGACCACCGGGTCGTCTCCTTGTGCGTGTCTGGTACCGCTGTCCGGGCTGGGTTAGGCCGTACCGTATATGGGTTCGCTGTGTAATGAGCGGCGCCGGTAGGCTCTGAGCAGCAGCATTCCGATCTGCAGCCTCCCGCCGGACGACGATTGAGGACGAACGTGCTGATTGCCGGGTTCCCCGCAGGGGCTTGGGGCACCAACTGCTATGTGGTCGCCCCCGCCGCCGGCGAGGAGTGCGTCATCATCGACCCGGGCCACCAGGCCACGCAGGGTGTCGAGGAGACGCTGAAGAAGCATCGGCTCAAGCCCGTCGCGGTCGTGCTGACCCATGGCCACATCGATCATGTGGCCTCGGTCGTCCCGGTGTGCGGAGCACACGACGTACCGGCCTGGATCCACCCCGAGGACCGCTACATGATGAGCGACCCGGAGAAGGCCCTCGGCCGCTCCATCGGGATGCCGCTCATGGGCGAGCTCACCGTGGGCGAACCGGACGACGTCCGCGAGCTGACCGACGGCGCCGCGCTGAAGCTGGCCGGAATGGACTTCTCCGTGGCGCACGCGCCGGGGCATACCAAGGGGTCGGTGACCTTCGGCATGCCCGAGCTGGCGGACATCCCGCCGGTCTTCTTCTCGGGCGACCTGCTCTTCGCCGGCTCCATCGGACGCACCGACCTGCCCGGCGGCTCCCACGCCGAGATGCTCGAGTCGCTGGCCCGCGTGTGCCTGCCGCTCGACGACTCGACCGTGGTGCTGTCCGGCCACGGTCCCCAGACCACCATCGGCCGCGAGCGCGTGACCAACCCGTACCTGCGGGAGGTCGCCGCCGGCCTGGGAGACGGCACCGCCGCTCCACGACGAGGAATGTGACGAGAGTTTCGTGGCTACTTTTCAGGCCCCCAAGGGCACGTACGACCTGATTCCGCCGGTATCCGTGAAGTACCTGGCGGTGCGCGAGGCCATCGCGGCCCCGCTCCGGAATTCCGGCTACGGCTACATCGAGACGCCCGGCTTTGAAGACGTGGGCCTCTTCGCCCGGGGTGTGGGCGAGTCCACCGACATCGTCTCCAAGGAGATGTACGCCTTCGAGACCAAGGGCGGCGACCAGCTGGCCCTGCGCCCCGAGGGCACGGCCTCCGTGCTGCGCGCGGCGCTGGAGGCGAGCCTCCACAAGAAGGGCAACCTGCCGGTCAAGCTCTGGTACTCGGGCTCGTACTACCGCTACGAGAAGCCGCAGGCGGGCCGCTACCGCCACTTCTCGCAGGTCGGTGCGGAGGCGATCGGCGCCGAGGACCCGGCGCTGGACGCCGAGCTGATCATCCTGGCCGACCAGGCGTACCGCTCGCTGGGCCTGCGCAACTTCCGGATCCTGCTGAACTCGCTGGGCGACAAGGAGTGCCGCCCGGTGTACCGCGAAGCGCTCCAGGCCTTCCTGCGCGGACTGGACCTCGACGAGGAGACCGTCCGCCGCGCCGAGATCAACCCGCTGCGCGTCCTCGACGACAAGCGCACCGACGTACAGAAGCAGCTCGTGGGCGCGCCCATGCTGCGCGACTACCTCTGCGACGCCTGCAAGGCGTACCACGAGGAGGTCCGCGAGCTGATCACGGCCGCCGGTGTCGCCTTCGAGGACGACGAGAAGCTGGTGCGCGGCCTGGACTACTACACCCGGACCACCTTCGAGTTCGTGCACGACGGTCTGGGCTCGCAGTCCGCGGTCGGCGGCGGCGGCCGCTACGACGGCCTGTCCGAGATGATCGGCGGACCGGCCCTGCCGTCGGTCGGCTGGGCGCTGGGTGTGGACCGTACGGTCCTCGCGCTCCAGGCGGAGGGCGTCGAACTCGACATCCCGGCGTCGACGTCGGTGTTCGCGGTGGCTCTGGGCGAGGCCAAGCCGGTGCTGTTCGGGCTGGTGACGCAGCTGCGCAAGGCGGGCGTCGCGGCGGACATGTCGTACGGCGGCAAGGGCCTCAAGGGCGCGATGAAGGACGCGAACCGCAGCGGTGCCCGCTTCGCGATCGTCGCGGGAGACCGCGACCTGGCCGAGGGCGTGGTCCAGCTGAAGGACATGGAGTCCGGCGAGCAGGCCCCGGTCGCGGTGGCCGAGGTGGTCGACGTACTGCGGGCGAAGCTGGCCTGAGCCGGCCGGCAAGCCGGAGGGAAGGGGTGGGGAGCCGCGGTGCGGCCCCCGCCCCTTCCGCGCTGCGGGGCCCGCCCGGGCCCATCCGGCTCCGCGGCCCTTATCCCGAACGAACGGGGGACCCGCGGCGCGATACGGCACAATGGCCCGTGCTTGATGACCTTGCAGATGTGGAGCGGGCGGGATGACGACACGAGGCGCGGACGCGGACACCGCCCCGAAGACGACCGGGGGCAGCCGTGCGCTGGCCCTGCTGCTGGTGATCACCGGGGCCGCGGGGCTGCTCGCCGCCTGGGTGATCACGCTCGACAAGTTCAAGCTGCTGGAGGACCCGAACTTCACCCCGGGCTGCAGCCTGAACCCGATCGTCTCCTGCGGCAACATCATGAAGAGCGAGCAGGCGGCCGCCTTCGGCTTCCCGAACCCCATGCTGGGCCTGGTCGCCTACGGGATCGTGATCTGCGTCGGCATGAGCCTGCTGGCCGGGGCCCGGTTCCGCCGCTGGTACTGGCTGACGCTGAACGCCGGCACCCTCTTCGGCGTCGGGTTCTGCGCCTGGCTGACGTACCAGTCGCTGTACAACATCAACTCGCTGTGCCTGTGGTGCTGCCTGGCCTGGGTCGCCACGATCGTCATGTTCTGGTACGTCACCTCGCACAACGTCCGCCAGGGGCTGCTGCCCGCTCCGGGCTGGCTCAAGGGCTTCCTCGACGAGTTCACCTGGGTGCTCCCGGTGCTCCACATCGGGATCATCGGCATGCTGATCCTGACGCGCTGGTGGGACTTCTGGACCTCGTAGGGACGGCGGGACTGTCGGTGGGCTCGCATAGGCTTCCGGTGTGGAACCAGACCTGTTCACCGCAGCTGCCGAAGACCGCCGGGAAAAGGACCCCGCGAGCTCGCCCCTCGCCGTCCGGATGCGCCCGCGCACCCTGGACGAGGTGGTCGGACAGCAGCACCTGCTGAAGCCGGGTTCGCCGCTGCGGCGGCTGGTGGGGGAAGGGGCCGGGGGACCGGCCGGTGCCTCGTCGGTGATCCTCTGGGGGCCGCCGGGCATCGGGAAGACCACCCTCGCCTACGTGGTCAGCCAGGCCACGCAGAAGCGGTTCGTGGAGCTCTCCGCCATCACGGCGGGCGTGAAGGAGGTCCGGGCCGTCATCGAGGGCGCGAAGCGCGCGGCCGGCGGCTACGGCAAGGAGACCGTCCTCTTCCTCGACGAGATCCACCGCTTCAGCAAGGCGCAGCAGGACTCGCTGCTCCCGGCCGTCGAGAACCGCTGGGTGACGCTGATCGCGGCGACCACGGAGAACCCGTACTTCTCGATCATCTCCCCGCTGCTGTCGCGCTCCCTTCTGCTGACGCTGGAGCCGCTGACCGACGAGGACCTGAGCGGGCTGTTGCGGCGGGCGCTGACGGAGGAGCGGGGCCTGGGCGGCGCCGTGACCCTGCCGCAGGACGCGGAGGCGCACCTGCTGCGGATCGCCGGCGGCGACGCACGGCGGGCGCTGACGGCGCTGGAGGCCGGCGCCGGTTCGGCGATCGCCAAGGGGGAGTCCGAGATCACCCTCCAGACGGTGGAGGAGGCGGTCGACCGGGCGGCGGTCAAGTACGACCGGGACGGCGACCAGCACTACGACGTGGCGAGCGCGCTGATCAAGTCGATCCGGGGCTCGGACGTGGACGCGGCGCTGCACTACCTGGCCCGGATGATCGAGGCGGGGGAGGACCCGCGGTTCATCGCGCGGCGCCTGATGATCTCGGCGAGCGAGGACATCGGCCTGGCGGATCCGACGGCCCTGCCGCTCGCGGTGGCCGCGGCCCAGGCGGTGGCGATGATCGGCTTCCCGGAGGCGGCGCTGACCCTCTCGCACGCCACGATCGCGCTGGCCCTGGCCCCGAAGTCGAACACCGCCACGACGGCGATCGGGGCCGCGCTGGCGGACGTCCGGGCCGGGCTGGCGGGCTCCGTTCCGCCGCACCTGAGGGACGGGCACTACAAGGGCGCGGCGAAGCTGGGGCACGCGGTGGGGTACGTGTACCCGCACGACGTGCCGGGGGCGATCGCCGCCCAGCAGTACGCGCCGGACGAGGTCCACGGCAAGCGGTACTACGAGCCGACGCGGTACGGGGCCGAGGCCCGTTACGCGGACGTGGTGGAAAAGGTCCGCGACCGGCTGCGCGGCGCCGGCTCCTGACCCCCGGGGCCCAAACGCCGGCGGGGCTGGATTCGGCCGCTGCCGTCCGCCTGGTGCGGCTGGATTGCCCGCAGGGCAATTCCAGCCCCGCCGGCGTTTGAGGCGCGGGCGCGGAGCGCCGTGCAGTGAGCCGCGCCGGCGTCTGAGGCGGGAACGGTGGAAGGGCGGGTAGGGGAGCGCTCCGCGCAGCGGCGCCCTGCCGGCGGCACCGGGCACCGGGCACCTGCCCTCAGCGGGCGGCCGTGAACAGCGTGTGCATCGCGCGGCGCAGGCCGCAGACGTCCGCCACCGGCTCCGGGAAGTCGAAGCGGGCATCGAAGGAGCCCGCCGCGCCACCGCTGAAGCGCACGCGCAGGCCCAGCCGGTCCAGGGCGAGCGGGACGGCCGTCATGCCGTCGGCCCCGCGGGCGCCCAGCAGCCCGCACAGGTCGCCGATCCGGTCGCCGTGGGCGGCGTGCAGGTGCTGCAGCAGCTCCGTCTCGTGCGCGACCATCGGGTCCGGCTCGGCCCCGGCCAGCTCCTCGGGGTCCACGTGCTCCGCGCCCCACAGGTCGTCCACCGAGATCTCGCCGACCTCCAGCCGCAGCAGCCGCCACCGGGAGTCGGCCAGCCCCAGCAGTTCGCCCACCGGGTGCCGCTCCGCGAGCAGCGCGGCGCAGGCCGCGCGGTCGTCCCCGCGGACCGTCGTCAGCCACCCGGCCAGCCACGCGCGGCCTCGGATACGATGGGGCACGGACACCGGCGCCACGTCCGTGATCTCGATCACGGCGGTGAGGTCGTCGTCCTGGGCGTATGCGGCTGCCCTGGCAGCCGCGGATTCCCCTGGTACCAGGAGAATCACGTCCCCGTCCGGGGTGACGGTCCGAGCGGCCGGCATCCCTGTCCCGAACTCTCCCTGGTCAAGAGACTGCACCTGGTCACGAGCACCCGGCAGCGTGAGGGATACTGAGGCGTTGGACTCTACGAGGGTTCGTACGCGTTCGGCTCCGGTGAGCTGCCGAACGCCTTCCCTGGGACGCGGCTGACCTTGCTTATCGTCGGCGCAAGCGGATTCTGTTTCGTCTGAATCCGAACTGCGCTGCGCACTGGGCAGGGGGATCCCATGTGGTCGAGACATTACGTCCTCCTCGCTAAGGTAAGCCTCACCTAACTTACATGGAGGTAGGTTCCCCGTGAACCAGAAGCGACCCAAGGTCAAGAAGTCGCGTGCCCTCGGCATTGCGCTGACCCCGAAGGCCGTCAAGTACTTCGAGGCCCGCCCCTACCCGCCGGGCGAGCACGGCCGTGGCCGCAAGCAGAACTCGGACTACAAGGTCCGTCTGCTCGAGAAGCAGCGTCTGCGCGCTCAGTACGACATCTCTGAGCGTCAGATGGCCCGCGCGTACGACCGCGCCAAGAAGGCCGAGGGCAAGACGGGCGAGGCGCTGGTCGTCGAGCTCGAGCGTCGCCTCGACGCCCTGGTCCTGCGTTCGGGCATCGCCCGCACCATCTACCAGGCCCGCCAGATGGTCGTTCACGGCCACATCGAGGTCAACGGTGGCAAGGTCGACAAGCCGTCGTTCCGTGTCCGCCCGGACGACGTCATCACCGTGCGCGAGCGCAGCCGCGAGAAGGTTCCGTTCCAGGTTGCCCGTGAGGGTGGCTACGCAGGCGAGGGCGAGACCCCGCGCTACCTGCAGGTCAACCTGAAGGCCCTGGCCTTCCGCCTGGACCGTGACCCGAACCGCAAGGAAATCCCGGTCATCTGCGACGAGCAGCTCGTCGTCGAGTACTACGCCCGCTGATCTTCCGGCAGGCGTAGCCCTCACAGGCTGGTGGAAGCCCGCCGTCCCCTCCGGGGGGCGGCGGGTTTCCGCGTTTCCGGAGCCGGGGCCGCCGCCCGCTGCGCGCGCGCCACCAGCGCCTCCCGGCTCAGCTCCCGCCCCTCGGCCGCGCACGCCGCGTACCGCTCGGCGCCCAGGACCTCGCCCGCCTGCTCCTGGCACATCAGCCGCGGCGCGTTGAAGTACCCCGAGCCGAACAGCTGGAGCCCCACCCCGCCCCACATCGGCTCCGCCGCGCCCTGGAGCACCGCCGCCTCGGCCGGGTCGCCCTCCACGACCGTGACCAGCGCGAGCAGCTCCAGCGCGAGCACCAGCCCCACCAGATCGTGGAAGGCGTGGTTGATCGCCACGCACTCCGTCAGCAGCCGCCGCGCCCCCCGCGCGTCCCCGGCGTCGAGGGCCCCGTACGCCAGGACGTACAGCGCGTACGCCTTCGTCCAGCGCTCCCCGCGCTCCTCGCAGATCTCCCGGACCTCCTCGCACAGCCTGCGCGCGCCCGCCGGGTCCCCCTGGAAGGCCAGCGCCATCGCCAGCTCCACCTGGCACATCAGCACGTTGCTGTTGAGCTCCCCGACCGACCGGTACCCCCGCAGGCCCCTGCCCAGCAGCTCCCCGGCCCTCGCCATGTCGTCCGAGACCAGGGCCAGACAGCCCAGCCGGTGCACCGCGTAGGCCGCGGCCAGGGCGTTCCCGCTCTCCGCCGCCCCGTCCCGGCACTCGTACAGGGCGCGCATCGAGGCCACCGCGTCCCCCTGGAGCGCGGCCACGTAGCCCAGCACCCACAGCGCCTTCAGCCGCGAGTCCTCGTACCCGGCCGCCGCCCGGTCCGCGGCCTCCAGGGCCCGGTCCAGCCAGTGCCGGCCCTCGGTCAGCCGGCCGCAGCCCGCCCAGTAGAACCACAGCGTGCCCGCCAGGTACTGGCCCAGGTGGACCTCGTCGGGCTCGTCCAGGCAGCACTCCAGCGCGAGCCGCAGGTTCGGCAGCTCCGCCTCCACGAGCGCGGCGACCTCCTCCTGGCGCGGGCCGAACCACTCCAGCTCGCACCAGGTCGCCAGGCCCACGTACCAGTCGCGGTGGCGCCGCCGCAGCCGCCGCGCGTCCCCCGAGGACTCCAGCCACCCCGCCCCGTACACCCGTACGGTCTCCAGCATCCGGTAGCGGACCCCGGCCGCCGTCTCCTCCCTGACCAGCAGGGACTGGGCCAGCAGCTCCCCGACCAGGTCCAGCACCTCCTCCACCGGCAGGGCGGGCCCCGCGCACACGTATTCGGCGGCGTCGAGGTCGAACTGCCCGGCGAACACCGACAGCCGCGCCCACAGCAGCCGTTCCGCCGCCGTGCACAGCTCGTGGCTCCAGCCGATCGCCGTACGCAGCGCCCGGTGCCGGGGGAGCACCCCGCGCGCCCCGCCCGTCAGCAGCGCGAAGCGGTCCTCCAGCCGGGCCAGCACCTGGTCGGGAGAGAGGGCCCGCAGCCGCCCCGCCGCCAGCTCCAGGGCCAGCGGGATCCCGTCGAGGCGGGCGCAGAGCTCGGCCAGCGCCGCCCGGTTCGCCTCCGTCACCGCGAAGGACGGGTCGGCCGCGGCCGCCCGGGCCACCAGCAGGGCCAGCGCCTCCTCCGGGGCCGGCGGGGCCAGCGGGAAGACCAGCTCCCCCTCCAGGGCCAGCGGGCGCCGGCCCGCGGCGAGCACCCGCAGACCGGGGCAGCGGCGCAGCAGCTCCCGGACCAGCTCGGCGGCCTCCTCGACCAGCTGCTCGTAGCCGTCCAGCACCAGCAGCAGCCGCCGGCCCGCCAGATGCTCGGCCAGCACCGTCCGCGGCGGCCGGGTGGTGTGGTCCGTCAGCCCGAACGCCTCCGCCAGGGCCAGCTCCAGCAGCGCCGGATCGCGCACGGTCGCCAGCTCGGCCAGCCACATCCCGTCGCAGTAGCGTTCCTGCGCCCGCTCCGCGGCCGCCCGGGCCGCCGCGATCACCAGCCGGGACTTGCCGACCCCGCCCACGCCGGTCACCGTGACCAGCCGGGAGGACTCCAGGAGCCGCCCCAGCCCGGCCAGTTCGGCACCCCGCCCGACGAACCCGCCCAGCTCCGAGGGAAGATTGCCGTACGTCCTCTGCTGCATGGGACACGGAGGGTACTGGTCCGTAAGCGCTGCGTACAAGGCGATCACACCGGACCCCGAATTCCGGTACGGGCGGGGATCTCCGGCGCGATAGGGTCGGAGGACGAATCTTCAGCGCAGTCCAAGTACAGACAGAGAGCGGTGTGACGTGTCCGGTGGAGAGGTGGCCGGGATCCTCGTGGCCGTCTTCTGGGCCATCCTGGTCTCCTTCCTCGCCGTCGTGCTGGTGAGGCTGGCCCAGGTGCTCAAGGCGACCACCAAACTGGTGGCCGACGTGACCGACCAGGCCGTGCCGCTGCTCGCCGACGCCTCCACGACCGTCCGCTCCGCGCGCACCCAGCTCGACCGGGTCGACGCGATCGCGAGCGACGTCCAGGAGGTCACCTCCAACGCCTCCGCGCTCTCCTCCACCGTGGCCTCCACCTTCGGGGGACCGCTGGTCAAGGTCGCGGCCTTCGGCTACGGCGTCCGCAAGGCGCTGGGCAAGGCCGATGAGGTGCCCGCGAAGACATCCCGACGTAGCGTGATCGTTGGCCGTACGGTGCCGGCGGCCAGGCGCAGGAAGCAGAAGGGCTGAGACCACCGATGTTCCGCCGAGCCTTCTGGTTCACCGCAGGCGCCGCAGCCGGCGTGTGGGCCACCACCAAGGTCAACCGGCAGCTGAAGAAGCTGACGCCGGAGAGCCTCGCCGCCCAGGCCGCCGACAAGGCCGTGGAGGCGGGCCACCGCCTCAAGGACTTCGCCCTCGACGTCAGAGCGGGAATGACGCAGCGCGAGGACGAGCTGAACGATGCACTGGGACTCCACCAGGATCCCGACCGGCCCGACAACGTCACCGCCCTTCCCGGGCCGCGGCGGCTGCGGGCCATCGAGTACGACCCGCACGCCAAGACCACCCCCCGATCGAACCGCTCGGCGGTTACGTACAACCGGAATGAGGACCACTGATGGAGTCGGCTGAAATCCGCCGCCGCTGGCTGAGCTTCTTCGAGGAGCGCGGTCACGCCGTTGTCCCTTCGGCGTCGCTCATCGCGGACGACCCGACTCTGCTGCTGGTCAACGCGGGCATGGTGCCCTTCAAGCCGTACTTCCTCGGCGAGACCAAGCCCCCGGCCCCCCGCGCCACCAGCGTGCAGAAGTGCGTCCGTACGCCGGACATCGAAGAGGTCGGCAAGACCACCCGCCACGGCACGTTCTTCCAGATGTGCGGCAACTTCTCCTTCGGCGACTACTTCAAGGAAGGCGCCATCAAGTACGCCTGGGAGCTGCTCACCAGCTCCGTGGCGGACGGCGGCTACGGCCTTGAGCCCGAGAAGCTCTGGATCACCGTCTACCTCGACGACGACGAGGCCGAGACGATCTGGCGCGACGTGATCGGCGTCCCCGCCGAGCGCATCCAGCGCCTGGGCAAGAAGGACAACTTCTGGTCCATGGGCGTCCCCGGCCCCTGCGGCCCCTGCTCCGAGATCAACTACGACCGCGGCCCCGAGTTCGGCGTCGAGGGCGGCCCCGCCGTCAACGACGAGCGGTACGTGGAGATCTGGAACCTCGTCTTCATGCAGTACGAGCGGGGCGCCGGCGAGGGCAAGGAGGACTTCCCGATCCTCGGTGACCTGCCGTCGAAGAACATCGACACCGGTCTCGGCCTCGAGCGCCTCGCGATGATCCTGCAGGGCGTACAGAACATGTACGAGACCGACACCCTGCGCGTGGTCATGGACAAGGCCACCGAGCTGACCGGCGTCCGGTACGGCGCCGCGCACGACACCGACGTGTCCATGCGCGTGGTCGCCGACCACATCCGCACCTCCGTCATGCTCATCGGCGACGGCGTCACCCCCGGCAACGAAGGCCGCGGCTACGTGCTCCGCCGCATCATGCGCCGCGCCATCCGCAACATGCGCCTCATGGGCGCCACCGGCCCGGTCGTGCAGGACCTCGTCGACGTCGTGATCAACACGATGGGGCAGCAGTACCCCGAGCTCCTCACCGACCGCATGCGCATCGAAACCGTCGCGCTCGCCGAGGAGACCCGCTTCCTCAAGACGCTGAACGCCGGCTCCAACGTCCTCGACAGCGCCGTGACCGAGACCAAGGCCGCCGGCGGCACGGTCCTGCCCGGCGACAAGGCGTTCCTGCTCCACGACACCTGGGGCTTCCCGATCGACCTCACCCTGGAGATCGCCGCCGAGCAGGGCCTCTCCGTGGACGAGACCGGCTTCCGCCGCCTGATGAAGGAGCAGCGGGACAAGGCCAAGGCCGACGCCAAGGCCAAGAAGACCGGCCACGCCGACGTCTCCGCCTACCGCCTGATCGCCGACAACGCCGGCGCCACCGAGTTCACCGGCTACGCCACCACCCAGGGCGAGTCCACCGTCGTCGGCCTGATCGTCAACGGCATGCCCGCGCCCGCCGCCACCGAGGGCGACGACGTCGAGGTCATCCTCGACCGCACCCCCTTCTACGCCGAGGGCGGCGGCCAGCTCGCCGACCAGGGCCGCATCAAGCTCGACTCCGGCGCCATCATCGACGTCCGCGACGTCCAGCAGCCGGTCCCCGGCGTCTCCGTGCACAAGGGCTCCGTCCAGGTCGGCGAGGTGACGGTGGGCGCCTCCGCGTACGCCGCCATCGACATCCACCGCCGCCGGGCCATCGCCCGCGCCCACTCGGCCACGCACCTGACCCACCAGGCGCTGCGCGACGCCCTCGGCCCGACGGCCGCCCAGGCCGGTTCCGAGAACTCGCCCGGCCGCTTCCGCTTCGACTTCGGCTCGCCGAACGCCGTTCCCGGCACGGTCCTCACCGACGTCGAGCAGAAGATCAACGACGTGCTCTCGCGCGAGCTGGACGTCACCGCCGAGATCATGAGCATCGACGAGGCGAAGAAGCAGGGCGCCATCGCCGAGTTCGGCGAGAAGTACGGCGAGCGCGTGCGCGTCGTGACCATCGGCGACTTCTCCAAGGAGCTGTGCGGCGGCACCCACGTCGGCAACACCAGCCAGCTCGGCCTGGTGAAGCTGCTCGGCGAGTCCTCCATCGGCTCCGGCGTGCGCCGCGTCGAGGCCCTCGTGGGCGTGGACGCGTACAACTTCCTCGCCAAGGAGCACACGGTCGTCGCCCAGCTCCAGGAGCTGGTCAAGGGCCGTCCGGAGGAACTGCCGGAGAAGATCGCCTCCATGCTCGGCAAGCTGAAGGACGCCGAGAAGGAGATCGAGAAGTTCCGCGCGGAGAAGGTCCTCCAGGCCGCCGCCGGTCTCGCCGAGAACGCCCAGGACATCCACGGCGTCGCCCTCGTCGTCGGCCAGGTGCCGGACGGCACCGGCGCCGACGACCTGCGCAAGCTGGTCCTCGACGTCCGCGGCCGCATCCCGGGCGACCGCCCGGCCGTGGTGGCCCTGTTCACCGTGGCCAATGACCGCCCCCTGACCGTGATCGCCACCAACGAGGCGGCCCGCGAGCGCGGCCTCAAGGCCGGCGACCTGGTCCGTACGGCCGCCAAGACCCTCGGCGGCGGCGGTGGCGGCAAGCCGGACGTCGCCCAGGGCGGCGGCCAGAACCCGGGTGCCGTCCCGGAGGCCATCGCCGCGGTCGAGCGCCTCGTCGTAGAGACGGCCTGACCGATGACACTGCGCCGCGGCCGCCGGCTCGCCATCGACGTGGGGGACGCCCGTATCGGAGTCGCCTCGTGCGACCCCGATGGGGTGTTGGCCACACCGGTGGAAACCGTTCCGGGACGGGACATCCCCTTCGCCCACCGGCGGCTGCGGCAGCTCGTCGAGGAGTACGAGCCCCTCGAAGTCGTGGTCGGCCTCCCCCGCTCGCTCAGCGGGCGGGAGGGGCCGGCCGCGGCCAAGGTGCGCGCCTTCGCGAACGAACTCGCGAAGGGCATCAAGCCGGTGACGGTCCGTCTGGTGGACGAGCGGATGACCACGGTCACCGCCGCCCAGGGGCTGCGGGCCTCCGGCAGGAACGCGAAGAAGGGCCGGTCGGTCATCGACCAGGCGGCCGCTGTGGTGATCCTTCAGAACGCTCTTGAGACCGAACGGGTATCAGGTAATCCGCCCGGTGAGTGCGTCGAAGTGGTTGTCTGATCGCGATACGGTAACGTTCCGCGCGATGAGACGGCATTCGAACAGCCGTCGCCCACGGAACGCCGGACTCCGTGGCCTTCGTCTCGCGGCTCTAGGGGACCGATGACTGAGTATGGCCGGGGCCAAGGCTCCGAACCGTGGCACCCCGAGGACCCCCTGTACGGGGACCAGGGGTGGACCGGGCACCAGACCCAGCAGGGCCAGGCGCCCTACGGCGGCGATCCGCAGCAGCAGTACCCACAGGAGCAGCAGTACCAGCAGCCGTACCCGCAGCAGCCTCAGCAGCCGCAGTACGTCCAGCAGCACCCGCAACACCAGCAGCACCCCCAGTACGTCCAGCAGCAGCACCAGGGCTACGCCCCGCAGCAGCAGCCGGTCTACGACAACCAGGGCTGGGACACCGCCCAGGGCCAGTACGTGGGGGTGGTGCAGGGCGACCCCTACGCGGGCGCCGACCCGTACGCCTCGCAGCCCGTGCCCGTGTACCCCGGGGCCGAGGCCCCGGACCTGTACACCACGGAGGAGGCCTACCCGCCTCCGCAGCCCCCGGGCCGGCGCCACCTGGTGCCGGAGCAGGCCGAGGACGTGGACGAGGAGCCCGAGGAGTCGTTCCTCGCCGGCGGCGGTGGCCGCGGCGACGACGACGGCGACGAGCCCGGCACGGGCCGCCGCTCCGGCCGCTCGAAGGGCGGCAAGCCCAAGAAGCGCAGCGGCATGGCCTGCCTGATCGCCGCCGCGGTGATCATCGGCGTGGTCGGCGGTGGCGGCTACTACGGCTACACCTACCTCAAGGCCAAGTTCGGCGCGCCCGAGGACTTCGCGGGCGAGGGCACCGACGAGGTCGTGGAGGTCGAGATCCCCAAGGGCTCGGGCCTCCTCCAGATGGGCGCCATCCTCAAGAAGGCCGGCGTCGTCGCCAGCGCCCAGGCGTTCGCCGACGCGGCCGACAAGGCCCAGAAGGCACCCGGCGGCAAGGCCATCCAGGCCGGCGTCTACCCGCTGAAGAAGCGGATGTCGGCCGCGGCCGCCGTCGCGGTGATGAGCGACCCCTCGAAGCTGCACATGGTGATGGTCACCGAGGGCATGCGCAACGTCGACGTCTACAAGGCGATCGACAAGAGCCTGGGCCAGCAGGAGGGCACCACCCACGAGGTCGCCAAGCGCGAGTTCAAGAACCTCGGCCTGCCCGCCTGGGCGAACAGCAACCCGAAGATCATGGACCCGCTCGAAGGTTTCCTCTTCCCGGCGCGCTACGACCTCAGCAAGGAGAGCACGCCCGACTCCGTGCTCAAGCAGATGGTCAAGAAGGCGAACGAGAACTACGCGGCCATCGGCATCGAGGGCAAGGCCAAGGAGCTCGGCCTCGACAACCCGCTCCAGGTGGTCACGGTCGCGAGCCTCATCAACGCCGAGGGCATGAACCACGACGACTTCAAGAAGATGTCCGAGGTCATCTACAACCGTCTGAAGAAGACCAACGACGTCACCAACCAGAAGCTCGAGTTCGACTCGACGATCAACTACCTCAAGGGCACGAGCAACATCAACGTCTCCCGCACGGAGACGAGGACGCTCGACCACGCCTACAACACGTACTTCTACAAGGGCCTGCCTCCGGGCCCGATCGGCAACCCCGGCGACGACGCGCTGAACGCCACGCTCAACCCCGACAAGGGCGGCTGGATGTTCTTCGTGTCCGTCGACGGAAACAAGACCACCTTCACCAAGACCTTCGACGAGCACGAGAAACTGGTCGCGGAGTTCAACGAACGGCAGAAGCAGAAAAACGGCGGGTAGGTAGGCATGTCACGCATAAGGGCCGCGGTGCTGGGTTCGCCCATCGAGCACTCCCTCTCACCGGTGCTGCACCGCGCCGCCTACCGGGAGCTCGGCCTCGACGACTGGTCGTACGACCGCTTCGAGATCGACGAGGCCGCGCTCCCGGGGTTCGTCGCCGGCCTCGGCCCCGAGTGGGCCGGGCTGTCGCTGACCATGCCGCTGAAGCGGGCGATCATCCCGCTGCTCGACGGCATCAGCGACACCGCGGCGTCCGTCGAGGCGGTCAACACCGTCGTCCTCACCGAGGACGGCCGCCGCCTCGGCGACAACACAGACATCCCCGGCATCGTCGCCGCGCTCCACGAACGCGGCATCGACAAGGTGCCGTCCGCCGCCATCCTCGGCGCCGGCGCCACCGCCTCCTCGGCGCTCGCCGCGCTCACGCGGGTCTGCTCCGGCGAGGTCACCGCGTACGTCCGCTCGCGGGCCCGCGCCGACGAGATGCGGCAGTGGGGCGAGCGGCTCGGCGTCCCCGTCCGCACGGCCGACTGGTCCGAGGCGGCCGAGGCGCTGACCGCGCCGCTGGTGATCGCGACCACCCCGGCCGGTACGACGGACGCGCTGGCGGCCTCCGTACCCGACGCGGCGGGCACCCTCTTCGACGTCCTCTATGACCCCTGGCCGACCGCCCTCGCGGCCGCCTGGTCGCAGCACGGCGGCAAGGTCGTCGGCGGACTCGACCTCCTGGTCCACCAGGCCGTGCTCCAGGTCGAGCAGATGACCGGCCGCACCCCGGGCCCCCTCGCCGCCATGAGGGCCGCCGGAGAGCGGGCACTGGCCGCCCGCTAGGTCGCCCACCCTGTGGAGTTGATCACGCGCGGAGGGCAACAGGCGGGGATCACCTGGCTCGATGAGCCTTCGAAGTGGTCACCTGACGGACAAGGCGTCCGATAGCTGGACCAGGGCCCGGTATACGCGTCCGGACATGGGAGGATCAGGTACGGCGGGTCCGGGCCGCGCACCCGATCGCGCCGTCGCTGTACCAGGCGCGAGCATGAGGAGCATCGTTGAGCAGGTTGCGTTGGCTGACCGCCGGGGAGTCCCACGGACCGGCACTGGTTGCGACGCTGGAGGGCCTTCCCGCCGGCGTCCCGGTCACCACCGAGCTGGTGGCCGACCACCTGGCCCGGCGCCGGCTCGGCTACGGCCGCGGGGCCCGGATGAAGTTCGAGCAGGACGAGATCACCTTCCTCGGCGGCGTCCGGCACGGGCTGTCGCTGGGTTCCCCCGTCGCGGTCATGATCGGGAACACCGAGTGGCCGAAGTGGGAGACCGTCATGTCGGCCGACCCGGTCGACCCCTCGCTGCTGAAGGACACCGGCCGCAACGCGCCGCTGACCCGCCCGCGGCCCGGCCACGCCGACCTCGCCGGCATGCAGAAGTACGGCTTCGACGAGGCCCGGCCGATCCTGGAGCGCGCCAGCGCCCGTGAGACCGCCGCCCGCGTCGCCCTCGGAGCCATCGCCCGGTCCTTCATCAAGGAGGCCGCGGGCATCGAGATCGTCTCGCACGTGGTGGAACTGGCCTCGGCCAAGGCCCCGTACGGCGTCCTCCCGACCCCCGCCGACGTCGACAAGCTCGACGCCGACCCGGTGCGCTGCCTCGACGCCGACGCGAGCAAGGCGATGGTCGCCGAGATCGACCAGGCCCACAAGGACGGCGACACCCTCGGCGGCGTCGTCGAGGTGCTCGCCTACGGCGTCCCCGTCGGCCTCGGCTCGCACGTCCACTGGGACCGCCGCCTCGACGCCCGCCTCGCCGCCGCGCTCATGGGCATCCAGGCCATCAAGGGCGTCGAGGTCGGCGACGGCTTCGAGCTCGCCCGCGTGCCCGGCTCCAAGGCCCACGACGAGATCGTCTCCACCCCCGAGGGCCTCAAGCGGACCTCCGGCCGCTCCGGCGGCACCGAGGGCGGCCTGACCACCGGCGAACTGCTGCGCGTACGGGCCGCGATGAAGCCCATCGCCACCGTGCCGCGCGCGCTGGCCACCGTCGACGTGGCGACCGGCGAGGCGACGGTGGCGCACCACCAGCGCTCCGACGTGTGCGCCGTCCCCGCCGCCGGCATCGTCGCCGAGGCCATGGTCGCCCTGGTCCTGGCCGACGCCGTCGTCGAGAAGTTCGGCGGCGACTCCATCCCCGAGACCCGCCGCAACGTGCAGGCCTACCTCGACAACCTGCAGATCCGGTGACGGGCGGACCGAACGGACCGGTCGTCGTACTCGTCGGCCCCATGGGGTCCGGCAAGTCCACCGTGGGGGCGCTGCTCGCCGAGCGGCTCGGCGTCCCCTACCGGGACACCGACGCGGACATCGTCGCGGCCCAGGGCCGGGAGATCTCCGACATCTTCGTCGACGAGGGCGAGCCGTACTTCCGTGAGCTGGAGCGGCAGGCGGTCGCCACCGCCGTCGCCGAGCACACCGGAGTCCTCGCCCTCGGCGGCGGCGCCGTCCTCGACGAGGGCACCCGCACCCTGCTCGCCAGCCTCCCCGTCGCCTACCTGTCGATGGACGTCGAGGAAGCCGTACGGCGCGTCGGCCTCGGCGCCGCACGCCCGCTGCTCGCCGTCAACCCGCGCCGCCAGTGGCGCGAGCTGATGGACGCCCGGCGCCCCCTGTACACCGAAGTCGCGCGCGTCGTGGTGGCCACCGACGACCGCACCCCCGAAGAGGTCGCCCAGGCGGTCCTCGACGCTCTGGAGTTGAAGGACGTATGACAGACCAGGTGACGCGGATCCACGTCGGCGCGAGCGCCGGCCATGACGCGTACGACGTGCTCGTCGGCCGGCAGCTGCTCGGCGAGCTCGGCTCCCTGATCGGTACGAAGGCCCAGCGGGTCGCCGTGATCCACCCCGAGGCGCTCGCCTCGACCGGGGAGGCACTGCGCGACGACCTCGCCGAGCAGGGCTACGAGGCGGTCGCCATCCAGGTGCCGAACGCCGAGGAGGCCAAGACGGCCGAGGTGGCCGCGTACTGCTGGAAGGCGCTCGGCCAGTCCGGCTTCACCCGCACCGACGTCATCGTCGGCGTCGGCGGGGGAGCCACCACCGACCTCGCGGGCTTCGTCGCCGCCACCTGGCTGCGCGGGGTGCGCTGGATCGCCGTACCGACCACCGTCCTCGCGATGGTGGACGCGGCCGTCGGCGGCAAGACCGGCATCAACACCGCCGAGGGCAAGAACCTCGTGGGCTCCTTCCACCCGCCGGCCGGTGTGCTCTGCGACCTGGCCGCCCTGGAATCGCTGCCGGTCAACGACTACGTCAGCGGCCTCGCCGAGATCATCAAGGCCGGATTCATCTCCGACCCGGTGATCCTCGACCTGATCGAGGAGGACCCGGCCGCCGCGCGCACGCCCGAGGGCCCGCACACGGCCGAGCTGATCTGCCGCTCCATCCAGGTCAAGGCCGACGTGGTCTCCAGCGACCTCAAGGAGTCCGGCCTGCGGGAGATCCTCAACTACGGCCACACCCTCGCGCACGCCATCGAGAAGAACGAGCGCTACAAGTGGCGGCACGGCGCGGCCGTGTCCGTCGGCATGGTCTTCGCCGCCGAGCTGGGCCGCCTCGCGGGCCGCCTCGACGACGCCACCGCCGACCGCCACAAGGAGATCCTCGCCGCCGTCGGCCTGCCGCTGACCTACCGCGGCGACCAGTGGCCCAAGCTGCTCCAGACCATGCAGGTCGACAAGAAGTCCCGCGGCAACCTGCTGCGCTTCATCGTCCTCGACGGGCTGGGCAAGCCGACCGTCCTGGAGGGCCCCGACCCGGCGCACCTGATCGCCGCGTACGGCGAGGTGTCGGCGTGAGCCGCCGGGTCCTGGTGCTGAACGGCCCGAACCTGGGCCGGCTGGGGTCGCGCGAGCCGGACGTGTACGGGGCCACCTCGTACACCGGGCTCGTGGAGAGCTGCCGCACGCTGGGCGAGGAGCTCGGCTTCGACGTCGAGGTCCGCGAGACCAACGACGAGGGCGAGCTGGTGCGCTGGCTCCACGAGGCGGCGGACGGCAAGATCCCGGTCGTGATCAACCCGGGCGCCTTCACGCACTATTCGTACGCCATGCGGGACGCGGCCGCGCAGCGCACCGCGCCCCTCATCGAGGTGCACATCTCGAACCCGTACGCCCGCGAGGAGTTCCGGCACACCTCGGTCATCGCCTCCGTGGCGACCGGGACGGTGGCGGGCTTCGGGATCGGCTCGTACCGGCTGGCGCTGCGCGCACTGGCGGACGAGATCTCCCTCTGAGGCCCCGGCCGAAGCCCTGCCCGGCGGTGCTGGTGGACCGCCGGGCCCCCGGGGTCATATAACGTTCTCGCATCAGTCGCCGGAACGAGACGGAGTGGCAGCGGATGCAGCAAGGAGTGGGGGGCGGTAGCGCGGGCTGGGGGCAGCCGGGACCGCATCCGGCGGCGCCTCCGCAGCCGCCGATACCTCCGGCGCAGGGCTGGCCGGGGATGCCGCCGCCCATGCCGGCCCCGCCGCACACGCACCCGGTCGTGCCCGTACCGGAAGCCACCGGGCACATTCCGCTCCCGCCCGCGGTGCCGGGGACCGGGGCGGCCACCCTCGCGGTCCTGCTCATCGGCCCGGCCGGCGCGGGGAAGACAACCGTGGCCCGGCACTGGGCGAGCCGCCGGCCCGTGCCGACCGCCCACATCAGTCTGGACGACGTCCGCGAGTGGGTCTGCTCGGGCTTCGCCGACCCGCAGGCGGGCTGGAACGAGCACTCCGAGGCCCAGTACCGCCTCGCCCGCCGCACCTGCGGCTTCGCCGCCCGCAACTACCTGGCCAACGGGATCTCCTGCATCCTCGACGACGCCGTCTTCCCGGACCGGCCGGTGGTGGGCCTGGGCGGCTGGAAGCGGCACGTGGGGCCCACGCTGCTGCCGGTGGTGCTCCTGCCCGGGCTGGAGATCGTCCTGGAACGCAACGCGGCGCGGTCCGGCAACCGGCGGCTCTCCGACGAGGAGGTCGCGCGGATTCACGGGCGGATGGCGGGCTGGTACGGATCGGGTCTGCCGATCATCGACAACTCGCACCTGGACGTCGAGGCCACGGCTCGCGCCCTCGACGAAACCCTTGCGCGCGCGCTGGCTTAGCGTTCGCCGCGTGCGCGGGTGCGGCGCCGCTGCCGGGGCTCCGCCCCGGACCCCCGTGCCTCAATCGCCGGCGGGCTTCGGTGGTGTCCCCGGGCGGGGCCTTGTCCGCTGGGGCGGTCCGTGGGGTCCCTCCGGGACGTCTCCTCGGCTCGCGCACCAAGGCGTGCTTCGACATCCTCGGCGTGGTTGCGCGCTCGTCCTGCGG